>CAYLKH010000012.1:0-39968 GCA_964384255.1 uncultured Oscillospiraceae bacterium
TCCTCGCAATGACAGAAAGGCTCTGTCATTGCGAAGCGGCCAGCGGCCGCTGTGGCAATCTAACCGGTTGCGTTAACAGGAAAGCCGGGAATAAGGGGCAAGGGGTGAGATTGCCACGTCGCTGCGCTCCTCGCAATGACAGGGGGAACGCAATGTTGTGCGCCAATGCAACTGAACTGCCCGGTGCTTAATTTTTGGCCCAAATTCGCTCTTGACTTGGGGCGGGGGACGTGGTATAATACCCCGGTAATGAAGAAGGAGCTGCGGCACCTCACCTCCGGCCGGTTGCTTAGGGGGTCAATATCAGCGGTCGCTTTGCGGCCTTTGTTTGCTGTTATTGCGCGGGTGTCATGGCACACGCGTTT
Organism: uncultured Oscillospiraceae bacterium; assembly: GCA_964384255.1. GTDB lineage: Bacteria > Bacillota > Clostridia > Oscillospirales > Oscillospiraceae > SIG469. Next base: position 366 of record CAYLKH010000012.1, read on the forward strand.
TTTTGTGCGCTGACGCACAGACCATTTGGAGGTGCTTAGTATCAGTAAACAGGATCATCAGATCAATGAAGAAATCCGCGACAAGGAAGTTCGAGTAATCGACAACGCCGGTCAGCAGCTGGGCGTTATGCCCGTTTCCGAAGCGCTTAAGCTGGCCGAAGGTCAGGATCTCGACCTTGTTAAGATCGCCCCCGGAGCCAATCCCCCGGTTTGCAAGATCATGGACTATGGTAAATTCCGCTTCGAACAGGCCAAAAAGGAAAAAGAAGCCCGGAAGAACCAAAAGGTAGTTGAAGTTAAAGAAATTCGTATGTCTCCCGGCATCGATACCAACGACTTCAACGTTAAGCTTAAAAACGCTCAGAAATTCCTCGCCGATGGCGACAGGGTCAAGGTCACTGTGCGTTTCCGCGGCCGCGAAATGGCGCACACCAACATCGGTGAGCAGCTGCTTGTCAAGTTCGGCCAGGAGTGTTCTCAGATCGCAGCCGTCGAAAAAAATCCCAAGCTCGATGGACGTCATATGACTATGTTCCTGTCTCCCAAGGCTACTAAGAACCAGAACAATTAAATTGCAGCAAATGCTGTTACGGAAGGAGTTCACATCATGCCCAAGATCAAAACCCACAGCGGCGCTAAAAAGAGATTCAATCTCACCAAGACCGGCAAGGTCAAAAGAGCCCAGGCCTATAAAAGCCACATCCTGACCAAAAAAGACAGAAAACGTAAAAGAGGCCTCCGTCAGGGAGTTTATGCCGATGTTACCAACACCGCTGCTATCAAGCAGATGATCCCTTACAAATAATCGAGGACAACCCTCAGTATAAATAGGAGGCAATAAAATGGCAAGAGTCAAAGGCGCAATGATGACGCGCAAAAGAAGAAACAAAACCCTCAAAATGGCCAAGGGCTATTGGGGCGCAAAATCCAAGCATTTTAAGATGGCCAAGCAGGCCGTTTATAAATCCGGCACCTACGCTTATGTTGGTCGCCGCCTGAAAAAGAGAGATTTCCGTCGCCTGTGGATCACCCGTATCTCCGCAGCCGTCGCTCCTTATGGCATCAACTATTCCCGTTTTATGTACGGTCTGAAGCAGGCCGGTGTCGACATGAACCGCAAGATGATCTCCGAGCTGGCTATTAACGAACCCGAAGCCTTTGCCGCTTTGGTCGAAACCGCTAAAAAAGCTATTGCTTAATTTAACAATGCCAAGCCCTCTGCCATGCAGGGGGCTTTTTGGTTAGAACAGGGATCAGTTATATGAAAATAACTTACATTATCCCGCCCCAGATGGGGGAAAAACGCCTGTCATCGGTGCTGACAAATCAGCTCAAAATGTCAAATTCCATGCTGAAGAGAATTAAATCCGAAAGCCTGGTTTCGGTCAACGGCGCTGTCAGGTATATGAACGCCATGGTCCTGCCCGGTGACGAGGTGCAGGTGACTCTGCCTGACGAGGGCGTTCCGGATTACCCGGTGCAGGTCGGGGAACTGAATGTGCTTTATGAAGATGAGCTTTTTATCGCTGTGGACAAGCCTGCCGGGATACTGGTGCATCCGTCCCGTAGCAGATTCGCGGGGACATTGACCAATTATGTTTCCGGTTATCTGGGCGGGGCTGCGGTCCATGTTGTCACCAGACTGGACAGAGACACCCGTGGAGTGACACTTTTTGCCAAAAACTCTTATGCACGGGCTTTGATGGGCCAGACCCGGATGGAAAAAATTTATGTGGGCATAACCTGCGGCGTTATGGAACAAAGCTGCGGTGTGATCGATCTGCCAATTGCCAGAGTCGACCCGGCTTCCATGTACCGGGTGGTGCGTGACGATGGCCAACCCTCGATCACTGAGTACAAAGTGGTGAAGACAGTTCGCTTTTTAGGCGAAACGGCCAACGTTGTGGAGTTCAGATTAAAAACCGGCAGAACTCACCAGATAAGGGTCCATTGTCAGGCTATGGGATGGCCGCTGCTGGGCGACCCCATGTATTATTCCCCCACGTCTCAGATCATGAGCCAGGAAGTGGGGCTTGACTGCCAGGAACTTACGGCAAAACGGCTGAGTTTTTACCATCCCATATCGGGAGAATTATTAAATATCCTGTCTGATTTCTGTTGACAAGCATTTGAATATTATGTAAAGTAGTATGAGAATAATATCAGGAGAAAGCTAATATGAAAAAATCTATTGCTCTGCTTGCGGCGGTCGCTGCCGCGTTTATGCTAGGCGCCTGTTCAAATCAGGCGGAGCCAGAAGTATCTCAGCCGGTCGAGCCGTCACCTGTCCAACAGGAAGCTGCCCAGGTCAGTGACGAAAGCAGCCAGAGCAGCGAATATGTGGTTGTGGTTGATGAGCCTGACGCTGAGCCTGTGGTATTGGACGAACCCTCTCAGAACGATCCCCAGCCGGAGGTTGAAGCTTCTGGCCATGCTCACAGCGGAGTTGGCATAACCGTTACATACAAGGACGAACCAACGGATATTGGATGTATGTTCTATAAAAATGGCCGTATTTACATCAGCCGCAGCGAACTGGAAGCTGCTATCGGCAAGACCGCCAATGGTCAGGAAGAGTATCTTCCCGAACTCGATGGCTGCATTTCCATGGCGGACGTTTCGCTTCAATATGATATTTCAATTTCCTGCGACGCTGTGAATATGGTCATTAAGCTCTACGATGCCAGGCCCGTTGAGTATCTGGGAACCGCCGGGGAAACTGCGGGATATATCCGGCTTGAGGATGTTATGGCCGACGGCGCTTATAACAACGGAGTATATTACTACGATGCCACATATTCCAGCTATAATCTGGAAAAGTTCAGAGCCATGGGAGAGTATCTGGATAGTCGTGGGCATAAGTTTTACATTGCCTGGATACCGGTTTATGTCGATCCCACCCGGGGCGTTGTCAACAACGTGATCGAGAACGAATGCCTGTACAACGCCGATTTCATTTACAGCCTTGACTGGATGCGCATCCACGGCGGCAGCATTGTGCTGCATGGCTATACCCACCAGCAGTATGATACGATAAGCAGCGTCGGTAACGAGTTTGGCGGCGATACTGAGTATACTGTTGAAGAAATGAGCCAACGCATGGACAAGGCTATTGAAATGGCAAAGACCCTTGGATATGAGTATGAAATTTTTGAATTCCCTCACTATGCGCTTATTGAAAGCTCAAGAGCTTTGGCTGAGGAAAAGTTTGACGTTATCTATCAGTATGGTCCCCAGGTATCCGCCCAGATCGAAACCGTTGAGTCTAATGGGAAAACCGTAAGGTATGTTCCCACACCCCCGGACTATGTTTACAGCGCCTACGATAACACTATTTGGGACAGGCTGGATTATGCCTATAACAACGGGCAGCTGATGAGCATGTTTTTCCATCCGACTATCGATTTCAATTATTGCGGTATGAGGACCGAGGATGGAGTCCATTATTGGACTTATGATGAGGAGAACGGTTTCCTGCCCAGGATCCTTGACAAGATAGAAGGCTATGGTTATGGTTTTTCTCACCTCGATTGACATATGATGTTTTTTGGTATATCATGGAAATAATCATAATTCGGATGGAGTGTGACCAGTGAAAAGAATAATATGTTTGCTGCTTGTTGTGCTTATGCTGCCTGTATCAGCTTTTGCCGCATTCGACAGTGCCGACGCGGCTCAGACCAAAATCGACGAATATATGGCATCCCTTCCTATGGATGAAGAGGACGAATCCGGCCAAGCTCAGGTATATCCTCAGGCGTTTGGCGGAATGTATGTTGATGGCGATAATAATATTGTCGTCTGCCTGACCGAGGATACTCCGGAAAATCGCCAGGAATATATCGACTTTTTCGGATCTGAGGATGGCCTTGTGTGGGAGACGGTCGAACTGCCGTATTCTACCCTGATGCAGTATTATATCACTATAGGCGCTCGCCATGTTTCGACCCAGTATGTTGTCATAAACCTTTACAAAACCAAAAGGTATGAGATCAACCCTTCGGAAAACAGAGTTGATGTTTATATGTATGCCGAACCCGATACGCTGGAGGAAATTCTGGAGTATTTTGGTACTCTGGGCTTCGGCGACGGCGTTTATATCTATTTTGTTGATGAAGAAGATACTCAGGTCCTCAAAAATCAGGACGACGTTTATGCTGAGATCGCCGAAAGAGAAGCTAACGCGACTCCGGAACCTGAGCCTGAACCATCTGCCACCGTTGCGGAGGAGCTTGAGGAAAGCGGGCTGAGTTTTAAACAGGTAGGTATACCCCTTATTATCGTTGTGGTCCTGGTGGGAGCGTGGTTTGTCATAAGCAAGCTTCGTAGCCAGAAGAAAGACCTTAGCGAGATCGATGATTTCAGCGACGAATTTAAATAAGAAAAGCCCCTCTGATTTAAGAGGGCCAAAACGGTTAAACCGGCCTATGTTCACCATAGGCCGGTTTTCGCGTGTTGCAGAAGGGATGAATCGCCCCAAAGAGGCACTGTTGAAAATCTTAGCAGAAAATCAATTCCAAAATTACAAAAAATTTCATTGTTCATTACAAAAAATAATGTATAATACTAGATGGTAAAATGGAAATCAGCTGTTAGGGCCGGATCTGAGAACAGCGTGTCCGACGTTGTTGTGGATACTGCCATGAATAATATAACCTGACTCCTGATCACCCCTGAGGGAGGTATTGATATGAGCATACGAAAGTACGAAACTTTTGTCAAAGTGGTGGAACTGGGCGGGCTTACCAAAGCCGCTGAGGCTTTGGGAATGACCCAATCCGGTGTCAGCCACATAATTAACGGCCTTGAGGAAGAATATGGGTTTACTCTGCTTGTTCGAGGGAGAGGCGGCGTTCGCCTTACTGATGAGGGCGAGCGGGTGTTGCCGGTCATGCGCAGCATTGTAAGCAGTGCCGCCCAATTGAAGCAGATAGTCGACTCACTCCACGGACTCGACACCGGAACGGTCAAGGTCGCTGCATTTACTTCTGTGGCGGTCCATTGGCTCCCGGGTATGATAAAAGGGTTCCAACAAAAACACCCCAATATAGATTTTAAACTGCTCAATGGCGATTATCACGACATTGAACAGTGGATAAATGAAGGATCGGTAGATATTGGTTTTGTGACTATTCCAAACACTCTTGGCTGCCGATGCATTCCGCTGATGGAAGACAGGCTGCTGGCTATTTTGCCCAAAGACCACAAGTATTCTGTGCTGGAAAAGTTTCCTATGGAGCTGGCAAAGGACGAACCCTTTATTACGCTGCTTGAAAGCTCTGACCACGATTCTCGCAGAGTTCTGGAAGCGGCCGGGATAAAGCCTAATGTCAAATTCATAACCAAGGACGATTATGCGATAATAGCCATGGTGGAACAGGGCCTTGGAATATCAATTATGCCGGAGCTGCTGCTTAAAGGACGGGACGACGATTTGATATCGATCGAACTCGACCCACCGTGCAGCAGGACTATTGGATTGGCGTTGGCCCCCATATCCGACAGCAGCCCTGCGGCAAACAGCTTTGCCGAATATGCCTGCCAATGGCTCAGGGACGAGTATCGGTAGAAGTAAAGGATCTGTTTTCGCAATACAGATTTATGGCGCCGCCAACAAAGAATATCATCATGCTGAAATACATCCATAGCATAGCCAACACGACTACTGTCAGGCTTCCATAAAGATAGGTGTAGTTTGAAAAATTGTTGACATACATAGAAAACAGCCAGGTAAAGACCACCCAGCCTACGGACGCAAAAACCGCTCCGGGAAGTTGGGATCTGAATCTGGCTTTTCTGTTTGGAAAAACCTTATATACCAGCATGAAAAACAGAGCCAGCAGACACAGAACAGCTACATAACGCAGAAAATCAATGGGCAGGGGAAAGGTGAGCTTGATATACTGCCTGAGCATGGTCAGCACAAAGCTCCAAAACACATGAAACAGCAACAGCAGCATCAGCGCAACGATGAAGAATATCATATAGAAGAAGGCAATCAATCGCTTAACAAGATAGTTGCGGGATTCCTCAATGTGATAAACCGAGTTCAGACCGTTGATCAGCCCAACCATACACCGGGAGGCCGACCAGACCAGAGTAACGCCGGTTATACCGATAAAAGTGCCTGAAAGATTTGAGTAAAGCTCGCCGGAAGCCAGAGAAAGCAGAGGACGCAGAGCCTCGGGAGCCAACTGATCAACCAGAGAAATCAGCTCCTGCTGGGAAACCGGAGTCAGCCTGACAAGATACATAAGCAGCATCGTGGTTGGGAATACGGCAAGAAGGAGGAAAAATGCAGTGTATGCTGAAAAAGCGGGGATCTGCATTTCTCCCAAATAGTTGCCGAACGCGCGAAGTCGACTGGCCTGCTTACGGATGGAGTTCATTCAAATTTCTCCTTTGCCTTAAATAGTATTGCACTGTCTAATATAAACTGTCGAGGGCAAAAATACAACAATGGGTTTCAAAACAGCTGTGAAATACAGCTTATCTCAGTTTGCAGCCAAAGGCCCTCGGGCCTTTAGCTACGGTCTGCGTATCTCGCTATCGGCTGCCATGGCGTATAGGCTCCGGTGGTCAATTTGTGCCATTTCATTTTGTTAGTTGACGAAATGTAATGTTTTGGTGTATATTTTAACCATCTAAATAATTTTCTCACGGAGGAGAAACTAATGAGCGATAAGAGAAATGTGCTTCAAAGCACAAAAGGGATCGGCTTCCTTGCAACTCAGGTTTCCCATTCCATCACGCAGTGTTTCAACAGAGCGTTCGAGCAATATGACATAACCTTTCCGCAGTCCAGAGTTATGGCCTACCTTATCCGGCAGCAGGATATTGGCGAAGTTAACCAGCGCGATCTTGAAAGCGCCCTTGGTATCAAGGCTTCGTCTATTTCCAGTCTTGTTCGCAATCTTGAAAACAAGGGCTTTGTCGAGTGTAAACGCAGAGCGGCTGATGCCCGCAACAAAAGCATTACGCTCACTGATAAGGGAATGGAGGTCCAGCAACAGCTGGACGAGCTTTGCATAGAGATCGAAGAGGTTCTTACGGCAGGCATCAGCGATGCCCAGCTTGAAGAGTTGGCAGACCTGTTGCAAAAAGTCAGAAGCAATATTGAGCAAAAGTGATCAGAGGTCAGGGACAATGAACAGGATCAAGTTTGGAAGTCTTGTCTTTTCATTAATGTACGAGTTTTCAAAAATGGAAAGAAAAATGTCTTCCATAGCGGGACTTTACAGCGGTCAACCGCGGGTACTTACTATTCTGAAATTCAACGAAGGCTGCACCCTTTCGGAGCTTTCGGAAATATGTGGGATCGGTATGCCGAGCCTTTCAGTCTCTATCCGCAATATGGAAAAAAGCGGGCTTATCAGAAGGGAGATATCCGGAAGCGACGGAAGGGTCCAGAAAATTTTCCTTACCGACGAAGGCTTACGGCGGGCGCAAAAGTTCCATGATGAGATCGACACCTTCTATATCAATTTCCTGGCTACCCTTTCCCCGGAAGAGATAGATGATATAGCTCAGCACCTTGTCCTGATGAAGGATGCTTTTTCCAGCTACGACAGCTCGATCGATAAATAACCGCTCCGCTCAAAAATCCAACAACTGCCGGCATTGCCGGCAGTTAGTTTTTGTTTATTATTCCACGTTGAAAAAACAGTGGTGGCATGATAGAATGTTAACATCACAAATACAAATGCCCACTGCTTGAAGACGGAAGGAGGCTCATCTGTGGAAAAACTGCCAAAGTATTATCTGGTTGAAGCCAGAGCTTTGCCGGAAGTTTTTTTGAAGGTTGCGGAAGCGAAGCGCCTTCTGGAAACCGGCGAGGTCAAAACCATCCATCAGGCAGCTGCCATGACTGGAATAAGCCGCAGCGCGTACTATAAATATCGCGACAGCATAATGCCGTTTCAGGACCTGACAGCGGGACGCATAATGACATTCCACCTTGTTCTGAAAGACGAGCCGGGGGTTTTGTCATCAATACTGTCGCTGTTTGCCACATCCGGAGCCAATATCCTGACTATCAATCAGAGCATACCTTCCAACGGCTGTGCCTCGGTGAGTATTTCGGCCGAAACCAGGTCCATGGAGATATCTATCGAGGAAATGCTTGACAGAATAGGCAACACCACCGGAGTCGTTAAAGCGGAGATTCCGGGGGGTTGATACGGTGTTGGACCCAAATGCTGTAAGAAAGGAATGCTCTCATAGCATTGTGTTTTAAATTATGCCTAAAATTGCTGTACTTGGCTATGGGGTGGTCGGCTCCGGAGTTGCAGAAGTAATATACAAAAACGGGCGGACCATATCCGGCAAAATCAGTGCGGATCTGGAGATCAAATATATCCTTGCCCGGCGAGATTATCCCGGAGATCCATTTGAAAGCCTTATAATCAAAGACTTTTCCATAATCGAAAACGACCCCGAGGTTGCCATAGTTGCCGAATGTATCGGCGGTTGCGGCGCTGCGTTGGATTATGTTCGCCGTTCGCTGCTGGCGGGAAAAAGCGTCGTCACTTCAAATAAAGAGCTTATCGCGGAGCATGGCTTTGAGCTGCTGGCTATAGCCAGAGAACGAAACCTCAATCTCCTGTTCGAAGCCAGTGTTGGCGGCGGAATACCTATTCTGCGTCCGCTGAATCAATGCTTGGCGGCCAACGAGCTTTCCGAGGTTTACGGTATCCTTAACGGGACCACCAACTACATTCTTTCCAAGATGATACGCCAGGGGCTGCCCTTTGACCAGGTTTTGAAGGATGCTCAGCAGAAGGGATATGCCGAAGCCGATCCAACAGCAGATATCGAAGGATTCGATGCCTGCCGCAAAATATGCATCCTGGCGGCCCTTTCCTTCGGCAGGCATGTTTATCCCCGCCAGGTCAAAACTACCGGAATAACCGCCATTACCGCTGACGATATCGCTTTTGCTGCGGCAGCCGGGATGAAGGTCAAACTGCTGGGGCGGGCTATGCTGGGCGGCGAAGGCAAGCTGGTCATATATGTTGCGCCGCACATGATGGACCAGGAAAACCAGCTGGCCAATGTTGAGGACGTGTTTAACGCCATAATCGTCAAGGGCGATGCCATAGGAGATGTTATGTTTTATGGCAAGGGCGCGGGAAAACTGCCCACGGCATCGGCTGTGGTTGCAGACCTGATCGATGCCAGCAAACACATCAATGCCAGAAAATATATATTCTGGGAAGAAGGCAGCGAGGATTATATTGCAGATCCGGACGCCCTGCCAATGAGATGGTTTGTCCGTGCCGCAATGACCGAGGAAGAGGCAAGGTCGCGTTTTGGCAAAATAACAGTTATCCCTCACCAGGTCGAGGGTCAGACGGGCTTTATTACCGAAGCTGTCAGCAGGCACGGACTTGACGCTGCTGCCGCAGGATGCCGGATCCTGTCTGCGATCAGCGTATTAGATTAGCTCCGATCTGCTTATTGGTCATTCAGATGACCTCTGATCAAATCACCGGTTATGGGGATGGAATATATTATACTGGTGGCTGCTTGATCTCCGGGAATACCGGCCCTTGTGTATGCGGTCACATCGAATTCCAAACAAGGAAGGATTGATACAAAAATGGGACTGATAGTCCAGAAGTTCGGCGGATCATCGGTGGCTAACGCAGAGCGGGTCAACCACGTTGCCGAAATCATTACCAACACCTACAAGGCCGGCAACCAGGTGGTCGTCGTGCTTTCCGCACAGGGAGATACGACTGATGACCTTATTGAAAAGGCCAATGAAATAAACCCCGGCGCTTCCAAACGCGAGCTGGATATGCTGCTTTCTACCGGAGAACAGATCTCTGTTGCCCTTATGGCTATGGCGATCGGGAAAATGGGATTTCCGGTGGTCTCCCTGACCGGCTGGCAGGTGGGCATGGAAACCAGCTCTCAATACGGCAATGCCAGGATCAAAAGAGTGGCGGGTTCCCGTATTCAGGAAGAGCTTGACCGCAACAGAATAGTTCTGGTCTGCGGATTCCAGGGGATCAACAAATACGACGATATCACGACCCTTGGCCGCGGCGGCTCAGACACAACGGCCGTTGCCCTGGCCGTTGCTCTTAAGGCTGACCTGTGCCAGATATATACCGACGTTGACGGCGTTTACACTGCCGACCCCAGAAAGGTCAAAGGAGCCAAAAAGCTGGACGAGATCACTCACGACGAAATGCTGGAGCTGGCTACCCTGGGCGCAAAGGTGCTTCACAACAGATCCGTCGAAATGGCGAAAACATACAATATGAACCTGGAGGTGCTTTCCAGCTTTTCCGGAAAGCCCGGTACCATAGTCAAGGAGGACGCAAAATTGGAAAAGACTCACGTAAGCGGCGTTGCCTGCGATAAGAACATAGCCCGTATTGCTCTGGTTGGGCTGGAAGATAAGCCCGGTATTGCCTATCGCATTTTCTCACTGCTGGCAAAGGAAAAGATCAATGTCGATATCATCCTCCAATCCATAGGCCGTAACGATAAGAAGGACATCAGCTTCACTGTCGAGAAGGAAAACCTTGAAGAGGCCGCCAGGATCCTTGAGGAAAAGAGGCACCTCATCGGCTTTGACCATATCAATACCACCGACTCCATTGCCAAGGTCAGCATAGTCGGCGCCGGTATGGCCAACAACTCCGGCGTAGCGTCCCTGATGTTTGAAGCGCTGTACGAGGCTGACATCAATATCCACATGATATCTACCAGCGAGATCAAGGTATCTGTCCTTATCGACCTGGATGACGCAGACCGTGCCATGCAGGTGGTACACGACAAGTTTTTTAACATAATGAACTAAGGCCTGCCGGCCTGTTTAAAGCCCCGATTTTGGTTTTTCAAAATCGGGGCTTTTTTTGACAATGTTTTTAATAGATAAGGGATGACAGATCAGGTACGGATGGAAAACAGCGGTTTTATACACAGTATCTATTCGCCAATAAACGCCATCATTTCGTCGCCGGTTATGGTTTCTTTTTGCAGGAGGAAGAGAGATATTTCGTCCAGCAGGCCCCGGTTGCTGCGAAGCAGGTCAAGGGCCTTGTTATAGCAGCTTTCCAGCAGCCGGACGATCTCGCTGTCTGCCTCGGCAGCAGTAGCCTGAGCGCAGGTCATCATTGTCCCGCCGTCCAGATACTGGTTGCCTTCTTCGCTCAGGGCCATAAGACCAAACCTGTCTGACATACCGTATTGAGTTATCATCCTCCGGCCCAGCTCGGTGGCTTTTTGAATATCGTTGGCCGCGCCAGTGGTTTGAGTTCCAAAAACCAGCTGTTCAGCTGCCCGCCCGCCCAGAAGAGTAGTTAGCTCGGTAAGCAGCTCTTCTTTTGAAGCAAGAAAACGTTCCTCTTCGGGCATTTGCATGGTATAGCCCAGAGCGCCGGAGGTATGAGGGACAATAGTGATTTTTGCCACAGGCTTTGAATGCTTTTGCAGTGCGGCAACAAGGGCGTGACCGACCTCGTGATAAGAAACTATCCGTTTTTCGGTTTCGGTCAGGACAGTACCTTTTTTCTCGCTGCCTGCAATCACCAGCTCGAAAGCGGCCATCAGGTCCTCCTGGTTAACGGCATTTCGGCCAAACCGAACGGCACGAAGCGCGGCCTCGTTGACCAGATTCGCCAGGTCGGCACCAACGGCACCGGCAGTGGCCTGAGCTATCTTTTCCAGGTCGACATCCTCGGAAAGACGAATGTTGCGGGTATGGACCTGGAGAGTTTTAAGCCGCCCGGAGAAATTTGGTCGATCAACTGTGATCCGGCGGTCAAAGCGGCCTGCCCGCAAAAGAGCCTTGTCGAGAGTTTCCGGCCGATTCGTGGCGGCCAGGATAACAACACCCTTGGACGAATCGAAACCGTCGATCTCGGCCAGCAGCTGATTGAGAGTCTGCTCCCGCTCGTCATTGCCGCCGTATTTTGAATCGCGGCTTTTGCCAATGGCATCGATCTCGTCGATAAAGATTATGCAGGGAGCCTGCTTTGATGCCTGTTGAAACAGGTCACGGACCCGGGACGCGCCTACGCCAACGAACATTTCTACAAAGTCCGATCCGGAGATAAAGAAAAACGGCACATTGGCTTCGCCTGCTACAGCCTTTGCCAGCAGAGTTTTTCCGGTTCCGGGAGAACCAACCAGCAAAGCTCCCTTGGGCAGTTTGGCGCCGATCTGGGCGTATTTCTGAGGATTATGAAGAAAGTCGATTATCTCTTGCAGACTTTCCTTGGCCTCGTCCTGACCGGCCACGTCGTCAAAGGTAACGCCGGTCTGCTTTTCAACATATACCTTTGCGCGGCTTTGACCAAAAGACATGGTGCCGCCCATTTTTTTTGAAACGTTTTTTGTCAAAAACGAAAACAGCAGGCACATGACGGCGATGGGAATAATATAGGCCAGAATGATCGACACAAGCGGTGAGGTCTGCTCTTCGGTACGCCGGTAAAACTCTACATTGTTGTTCAAAAGCACGGTGGTCAGCTGAGGATCGTCTACCAGCCCGGTGTAATAGACGATCAATTCGTCGCCGGGGAGTATCATCAGTCGATCGGACTGGATCTCCACCGTTTTTACCTGGCCTGATTGGACCATGCTGATAAACTCGTCGTAGCTTATCTCTTCCATCAGCGATGTTTTGTAGGAGCTGATAAGAGAATTGAACAATACGGTTATTATAAGCGCGGCTACCAGGAAAGGGATCAGCGTTTTATAGCTGCTTTTGTTGTCGGACGAATTATTCTTTTTATCCATGAAATACTCTCCAGTTCATATTTGCACTTATGGTATATTATGCGCCGCCCCGGTTGGTTAATGAGCTATTTACATATTGTAAATTTTTTGTTTCGACTATATTTTCATATCTTGCACTTGCTCTGCAACATGATGCTGTGCTATAATGGATTGACATAATATTTAAATGTACAAAATCGGAGTTTTGAAAAATGGATAAAAAGAGAAGACCTGCCGCCTACCGCGAAGGCAGAGGTGTCAGCGATGATACAGCCAGACCAATTGAAGCCTTTGACGACGATGTGATCGAAGGCCGCAACGCCATAATCGAGGCCCTTCGTGCCGGACGTCCCATCGATAAGGTATATATCGCCAAGGGCGAAACCGACAAAAACCTGTCGTACATTGCTTCCAGAGCCAAAGAGGTCGGAGCCGCAGTGGTGGAAGCTGACAGAAGAAAGCTCGACGCTATGAGCCGCACCAAGGCTCATCAGGGAGTAGTAGCCGTTGTAGCTGCTCATGAATATGTCACTGTTGACGACATAATCCAAAACGCTGCCAGCAAGGGCGAAAAGCCGCTGATTGTTGTTTGCGACGAACTGAGCGACCCCCATAATCTGGGGGCCATTATCCGTACTGCTGAATGTGCCGGGGCGCACGGAGTAATAATCCCCAAGCGCCGAAGCGCCGGACTCACCGCTATTGTGGCAAAGGCATCGGCAGGCGCTTTGGAGCATATGCCCATAGCGAAGGTATCCAACATTTCTGCCACTTTGGACCAGCTTAAAAAGAACGGGGTCTGGGTATTCGGAGCTACCGCCGGTGGCGAAACCTCCCTTTATAAGGCAGATCTGAAGGATGCTGCCGCCATCGTGATCGGCTCCGAGGGTGACGGCATGAGCCGCCTGGTAGAGGAAAACTGCGATTTTAAGGTCAGCATCCCCATGAAGGGGAAAATATCCTCACTAAACGCCTCGGCAGCGGCGGCAATACTGCTTTATGAAGCTGTAAGGCAGAGGAACGGTTGACATAATATTAAGGTGGATGAGCTGTGAGCAACGAGAATAACAACGAATTTGAAGCCCGTGGCAAGGGCTTCGACCTTGAAGATATAATCGCAGAATTTTCTTCATACTCTGATAAGTCAGATAACCAGCAGGAGGAAGTGGGCGAGGTCCAGCCCGTCGAGCCTGAGCAGCTTAAGGAACCTCAGGAGAAACGACTAAAAGAAGAGCCTGAGCCGGAAAAAGACATTGACGACGATCATTATGAGTCAGAGTTCCACCAGGACGAACCGAACCTTTCAGAGATACTTTCCATGGAGATGGCTCTGGACGAAAGCGAGGGCGATATTACTGCCGATCCCTTTGAACCTCTGCCTCCTGACGAAGAAAGAAAGGTATGGACCTGGGAAGGGGAATCGGTCGAGCCTATTCCCGACGGCGGACACGAGCAAAGCGTGGGAGAGGATTCCAAAAAGGCGGCCAGAGTCCGGAACAAATGGAACCAGAGGTCCGGCGAAGCAACTGCTCGGGAAGACAGTCTGCCTTTGCCCGAAGCGCTTAAAAAATATTCCCGGGCGGTCAAATTTATCTGGCCGCGCCTGTTTCCTGCCTTTATCCTTTGCCTGCCTTCGGTTTACATAACTGTTTGTCATGCTTTTGCGCCCCAACTGCTGTTTGGGCTGAGCAACGCTGTTTTGAAATGGATACTTGTGGCCCTTAACCTGGCGGTCATGCTGATGTGCTTCGAGGTCCCTGCCCGGGGAGTTATGTCGGCGATAAAGCTTAAGCCGGGAATTGAAACCGGCGTGACGCTGGTCACCGCTGTGGTCATTGCCGACGCCATAGTGTTCGATCCGGCCAGCGGGCTGCCATATTGTGCGATCACGACTCTGGGCGTGTTTTTTGCCCAATGGTCAGCATATTTTAACCAAAGCGCTATCAGGCGCAGCCTGCGAACTGCCCTGAATAAGGAACAGCCATACATCATCGTAAGGCAGGACGACGGTTACGAAGACGGCACGGCGTTTTTCAAAACCAAAGGGGACACGGACGGCTTTGTTGCCATAACTGAATCTGAGGACTGCTGCGCTGTTGCCATGAATTATTATATTCCTATCCTGACGGTTGCTTCTTTGGCGCTGAGCTTCCTGTGTACATATTTCAAGGAAGCGAACTTCCTCCGTTGCCTGGCTGCCTGTATGTGCGCGGGTCTTCCGCTGGGAGGAGCGCTGAGTTTTGCGTTGCCTTATTCCATGCTGGCAAAGCGGCTGTCATCGCTGGGAGCCGCTGTGGGAGGATGGCTGGGCGCTGTAGCGCTTAGCGGCAAAGGCTCAATAATCGTTACCGACACAGATCTGTTCCCCAACAATACTCTCAAGCTGGAAGGGCTGAAAATATTCGGCAGCTTCGAGGTCAATCGGGTAGTGGGATATACTACGGCGCTGATAGTGGCGTCCGGTTCCTGCCTTGCGGATATATTCAAAACTACTCTGGAAAACGAAAGAGGCTCCATGCCTTATATAGATACCTTCCAGACTTATGAGGGCGGCGGCCTTGGCGCAGAGATAAACGGAGATCTTGTGCTTGTGGGGTCAGCGAATTTTATGACGCTGATGGGTATAAAAATCGCTCAGGGCAGCAAGATACGTACCGGCGTGTACGTGGCGATTAACGGCGAGATAGCGGGCCTGTTTTCGGTCGTTTATCGTCCGGCAAAGTCCATAGCCTATACCCTTGGCTCCATGCTCAGGACCAAAAAGCTGGAGATAATTATGGCGGTCAGGGACTTTAACATAACCCCCAGCATGATCAGCCGCAGTTTTAAGGTCAATTGCGACCAGATAGAGTTCCCGACCGTTGAGCAGCGGGTGGACCTGAGCGAGCCGGATACCATCAGACCCGGTGAGAAGGCTGCTGTGGTCACCCATGAAGGGCTTCCTGCCTTTGGCGACGCTGTGGTTGGCGGAAGAAATCTGAGAAAAACCGCCATCACCAACACGGCGCTGAGCCTGGTTGGCGGCGCGGCAGGTCTGCTTTTGATGTTCTACCTCATATTTATGGGAGCCGCAACTCCTACAGTTGCGGGATATGTGCTGATTTATGTCCTGGCGTGGGTCCTGCCTGTGCTGCTGATCTCTAGCTGGGCAAAAAAATATTGAAATGAAGACTAAAATGCGCTGAATTCGTCCTCTGGACGTTCAGCGCATTTTTGTTATTTCAGGGTTCAGTGTTCGTGGCGAAAGTTTTTGAGTCGTTCGGTAGATGCTGTAAGGGGGCAGAACTTCCCCGTGCGACACTAAATCACAGCTCAAAATCAACCATTCCTTCTTCCCAGCAATCGCAAGGTGCTATGCCCAGCAGCTGGGCTACGGTTGCAGCACAGTTGGCAAGGCCGTAGCTGCCATCTTTCAGATGCCACCGCTGCTGGTTATCGTAAATAATAAATGGTACCGGGTTCAGACTGTGGGCGGTTCGAACGGTCATTTCGCCGGATTTGGATTTTTCAAGCATCTTGTCAGCGTTGCCATGGTCAGCGGTCACGATCAGTATGGCTCCCGCCTTTTCGCAGGCTGCCATGATTCTGCCCAGTGAACGGTCAACGGCCTCTACGCCAATGATCGTAGCTTCCAATGAGCCTGTATGGCCCACCATATCTCCGTTGGGGAAATTGCAGCGCAAAAAGCCGTATTTTCCGCTGGCAATAGCGCCGACCAACTTTTCGGTTATCTGACTGCTTTTCATCTCGGGCGCCAGGTCAAAGGAGATGTTGTCAGATTCGATCTCTTCAAAGGTTTCCAGCTCTTCGCTGACTTTTCCGCTGCGGTTTCCGTTCCAGAAATAAGTTACATGACCAAATTTCTGAGTTTCAGAAACTGCGTACTGAGATATTCCATGGCTTACCAGCAGCTCGGAGAGGGTGTTTTGAATATTGGGCGGCGGAAGAAGATATCGGCTGGGAATTTTCAGGTCGCTGTCATATTCCAGTATGCCGGCAAAGGTTATCCCGCTGACATTCCCCCGGTCAAATTTGTCAAAATCAGGCTCGTCAAAGGCGCGGCATATTTCCAGAGCCCGATCGCCCCGGAAATTGAACAGGACAACGCTGTCTCCGTTTTGAATTCTGCCGATGGGTTTGCCATCACTGGTAATAACAAAGGGGGGCAGATCCTGATCGATTATCCCCGGAGACTCGGCGCGACTGGTTTCGATAGCTTCAGCAGCAGAAGCAAAGCCGCGGCCCTGCCCAAGAACGTGGGTCTTCCAACCCAGCTCGACCATGCCCCAGTTAGCTTCATAACGGTCCATGGTTATCTTCATCCTGCCGCCGCCGGAAGCTATTCTGCAATCGAAATCAGCAGCGCGAAGGCTGGCAAGATGATCTTCAAGCTGGTTAACATAATCCAATGCGGAGGTGGCCGGGACATCTCTGCCATCCAGCAGAATATGCACCATCACGCTATTAACGCCGTGATTCTTTGCGCCTTCTATAAGCCGGAAAAGGTGGCTGATGTTTGAGTGAACGTTGCCGTCGGAAAGAAGACCCAGAAAATGCAAAGTGCCGTTTTTGCAGCCGTCTATCACCTGGTGCCAGGCGGGGGAACTGAACAGAGCGCCCGAGGCCAGACTCTCGTCCACCAGCTTTGCTCCCTGGGCATAGATCTGGCCGCAGCCCAAAGCGTTGTGGCCGACCTCGCTGTTGCCCATATCGTCGTCGGAGGGAAGACCGACTGCGGTGCCGTGGGCTTTGAGCTTAAGGTTGGGACAGGTGGCTAAAAGCCTGTCAAGATTTGGGGTTTTGGCTAATGACACAGCGTCACCAGGGCCGCCGTCGCCAAAACCTACGCCGTCCATTACAACAAATACAACAGGTCTCATTGGTCATTACCTTCTTTTTCAAGATATTCTGCCGCAAATTGAATAAGTATTGGACACAGGTCCTTTTTCTTCATGCCTTCGGGCAGCAGCTCGCGGCAGATGCAGCTTCCAAACTCCTTTTGAAATGCGTTGATAAATTTGATAGAGTCAAGGCGCTGGCGGTTGTCTTCTCCGCCATATTTCAGGCCCAGCGCCATCAGCGCACCGGTCACGGCACCGCACATTTCGCCCCGTCTCATGCCGCCGCCAAAAAACGCGGTCAGACGATAGGCGGTCTGGCTGTCGAGACCATTGTCTTCGCATACGGAAGCCAAAACGCACTGGGCGCAGTTCCAACCTGAGCTATGGAGTGCGGATATTTCTTCTTTGGTTAACATAATATCAAAAATCCTTTCCGGCGCTGTGAATATATTTTGCCACAGTAGACGCCAACAGAATCAATATGACAAGGCGTTCGCGTTAATTAAAGATGTTCCCATTGTCCTCAAACAGACGCTGGATCCTGCTCATAAGCAACGGCGGGACCGGGTTGGACTCAAGGTAGCTGGCAGCGGCTTCGCGAGCCTGGAGCAGCAACTGGGAGTCTTCGGCCAGATCGGCTATTTTGAAGTCCGGCAGACCATGCTGACGGGAACCGAAAAAGTCGCCGGGACCTCGGAGCTTGAGGTCTTCCTCAGAAATTTCGAAACCGTCGTTGGTGGAGCAAAGAACCTTCAACCGGGCGATGGCCTCGGCCTTTTGAGCCGAAGAAAACAAAACGCAATAGGATTTGTGCCTTCCTCTGCCCACCCGGCCACGGAGCTGGTGGAGCTGGGACAGACCAAAACGTTCGGCGTTTTCGATAACTATAAGCGATGCGTTCGGCACGTCGACACCGACTTCGATAACGGTGGTAGAGACAAGAACATCTAACAGGCCTGAGGAAAAGCTTTCCATGACCCGGTCTTTTTCGATGCCCTTCATTTTGCCGTGGACAAGTCCCAGCCGCAGGCCGCTTAATGGACCGGAGGAAAGCTGTCTGGCATAGGCCTCTGCCGCCTTAAGGCTTTCGTCATCGCCCTCTTCTACCATGGGGCAGACAATATACACCTGATGACCTTCGTTCACCTGCTTGCGTATAAAGGCATTTATTCGCTGACGCATGGATTCGCCTACAAGAAAAGTGTCGATCTGCTGCCGCCCCGGGGGTCGCTGGTCGATTATGGAAACATCCAGATCTCCATACATGATCAGCGCCAGGGTTCGGGGAATAGGGGTGGCTGACATAACCAGTACATGAGGACTCAGGCCCTTGGCGGTAAGGGCGGCCCGCTGGCTGACACCAAAACGGTGCTGCTCGTCCGCAATAACGAGAGCCAGGTTTCTAAATTGAACAGACTGGGACAAAATTGCGTGAGTCCCTACCACCAGGTCAGCCATACCCAGAGCGATCAGCTCAAGAGCGTTCCTTCTGGCGGCGGCCTTCATGCCTCCGGTCAACAGCACAGCCTTCACGCCCAAAGGCTCCAGAAGCTCACTGAGGGTGCGATAGTGCTGTTCGGCAAGTATCTCGGTGGGGGCCATCAACGCGGCCTGACAGCCGTTTTGACAGGCGGCAAAGGCAGCAGCAGCGGCGACGGCTGTTTTGCCGCTGCCTACGTCGCCCTGAATAAGGCGGTTCATGGCCTTGCCCGAACCCAAATCGGACAGGATGTCATTTATTGCCCGGAGCTGAGCATCTGTCAGGGTAAAGGGGAGCGAATCGATATATTTTTCCATGGAAAGAGCGGTGAATATCTGCCCCTGTTCCTTCGTTCTGCGCTGGCGCAAAAGCTCAAGCCCGGCGGAAAATATAAAGAACTCTTCAAATATGAGCCGCCTTCTCGCATCGGCCAGAGCTCTGGCATCCCTGGGTTGGTGAATGTTTTCGTAGGCATATCGAATGTGGCAAAGGCCATATTGCTGCCGGATGGCTGCGGGAAGACATTCGGGCAAATCATCCCCACAGGCCGCAAGCCCGCTGGAAACGGCCTTGACCAGCTGATTGTTGGAAAGACCGGCGGTAAGCGGATAAATGGGCATAATACGCCGGGTCACTACCGGCTGACTGTCCACCGACTCAAACAGGGGATTGGCGACCTGCTGGCCATAACGATCGTCTTCGGTAAGAGTACCGTAGAAATAGTAGGTTTCGCCGACCTTAAGGTTTTCGGCGTAGCGCCGATTGTTAAAGAAAACCAGGTTCAGTGAGGAGGTATCGTCGGCTACGCGGCACCTGGTAAGATCCATCCCGGAGCCATAACGGGTGGTTCGGGGAGTGGCCATAACAACGGCTTCAAAGCAGGATGCCTGCCCTAACGGCAACGAAGCGATGTTTAAGATCGCGGTCCGGTCTTCATACGCCCGGGGAAAGTATGATATTAAATCGAAAAGCGTGTGTATGCCAAGCCTGGCCAGCAGCTTGGCTCTGGCTTCGCCGACACCCTTGACATATTGGACGCTGTTGTTCAGGTCGGCCAAAAGGCAGTCCTCCTTTATTACAGGATATGGGATCCGGGTAACGTCTGATGAGATCAGTGGTCACCGGGACGCTGACGGGCAACCCCGGTTTTTATTGCGGCATCAGCTACGGCGGCGGCGACAGCGGAGGCTACCCTGCTGTCGAAGGGAGGCGGGATGATATAATCGGCAGAAAGCTCGTCGCCCACCAGAGACGCCAGAGCATAGGCGGCGGCTAATTTCATCTCCTCGTTGATGTCAGTTGCGCGAACATCAAGAGCGCCTCTGAAAATGCCGGGGAATGCAAGAACGTTGTTGATCTGGTTTGGATAGTCGCTGCGGCCGGTGCCTATGACGGCGGCACCGACTGATATGGCTTCGTCGTATCCGATCTCAGGTATTGGATTTGCCATGGGGAAAAGAATGGGCCTGTCAGCCATGGAGCGGACCATTGGCGCGGTCACAAGGTTCGGGGAGGAAACGCCGATAAAAACATCGGCACCAACAAGAGCGTCTGCCAGAGTTCCGGAGACGAGGTTTTTGTTGGTTATCTCAGCGATCCCGGCTTTGACCGGGTTCAGACCATCCCGGCCCTTAAGAATTGCGCCGCTTCGATCGCAGACAACAACGTCGCCAATTCCTACAGACAGCAGAAGCCTGGTTATTGCAATACCGGCGGCACCGGCTCCGGACACAACGGCTTTAACGCGGCTCATTTCCTTATTCACGACCTTGAGAGCATTGATAAGGGCAGCCAGAACCACAACTGCTGTGCCGTGCTGGTCGTCGTGAAATATGGGGATATCGCACTGCTGCTTAAGCTTCTGCTCGATCTCAAAGCATCTTGGGGCGCTGATGTCCTCAAGATTGATGCCGCCAAAGCTGCCGGATAGTAAAGCCACAGCGTTTACGAATTCGTCAATATCTCTGGTGCGCAGACAAAGTGGGATGGCATCCACGTTCCCAAAGGTCTTAAACAGTACACATTTGCCCTCCATAACAGGCATACCGGCCTCAGGCCCGATATCGCCAAGACCCAGCACAGCCGAACCGTCGGTTATAACGGCCACAAGGTTTCCACGCCCGGTAAGCTCATAGCTTTTGGCGGGGTTCTTCTGGATCTCGAGACAGGGGGCGGCGACACCGGGAGTATAGGCTAAAGAAAGGGAGTCCCGGCTGTTTATCTCCATTTTTGGTATGATCTGGAGCTTGCCCTGCCACTGACGATGAAGCTTTAGTGATTCTTCCTGATAATTCATGGTTGACCTCCGGAAAAAGTATAGCATGATTATAGCAAAATCCCCTGGCTTATTCAATAAGCAGGGGAGCATAAGAGAAAGTGCCGGGGATAAATGCAAAAACGGAGCCGTGGAAAACACTCGGTCTTCCCAGGCTCCGATCAGCAGCTGGATTACATAGCGTTGAGCTTCAAGGTAAGGCTGCTCTTTTTGCGAGCGGCGGTATTCTTGTGCAGAATGCCTTTGCTAACAGAACGGTCGATGGTTTTAACAGCAGCTCTGTAAGCGCTATCGGCCATTTCACGGTTGCCTTCGGCCACCGCAGCGTCAAACTTCTTGATGGAAGTCTTCAAAACGGACTTTGCTATTCTGTTTCTTGCGGCATTGACCTTTGCCACTTCAACCCGCTTCTTTGCAGATTTGATATTAGGCATTGAGACACCTCCTCCAATAGCGTTATTATTTAAGACCTGTCTGGTCTCAGCAAGATAGTATTCTACCATCAAAGCCCGAAAAAATCAACATCTTTTTTTGAAAAAATGAAAGAAAAAAGCAAAACAGGGAATACTTTTTTTACCGGGGCGTGAGGATTTGGTATCAACAGGTCGGGGTCACGGGTCAAAAGCGCGCTGAAAGCAGAAATCATGGTGGTCAGGAGCCGACAGAACATAACGGATGTGCTTTCTAACCGGCCTTGTCAGACGATCAACGGAGGGAATGTCAATGCGAACAAAAAGGACCGATCTTGCACTTGAGGCAAAGGAGCTGTGGCAACAAAGCGCAGGGGAGACAACCAGACTTAACGGAGTTAAAGCACATGAGTTTCAGAGCATGGGATACACCGTAACTACGGTCGATATCCTGGACGATGAAGGGGAAAGAGAGCTGGGAAAGCCCCGGGGAAGGTATGTGACCATTGACCTGGGTACTGCCCGCCGAAGGTCACCAGACAGCTTTGAACGGGCGGTGCAGGTTCTGGCCTCCGAATTAAGATCACTGCTGGAGCTGGATAAAAAGGATTCGGTGCTGGTGGTGGGGCTGGGCAACAGCGCCATAACTCCTGACGCTGTTGGTCCAAGAACGCTGGAAAGCACCATGATCACGCGACATCTGGCAGAAAGAATGCCTCATTATTTTGGCCAGATGCGAAGGGTCAGCGCTATTGCTCCGGGGGTTTTGGGTACGACCGGGCTGGAAAGTGCCGAAATCGTAAAAGGTGTTGTGCAGCGGTCACGACCTGACAGGATGATCGTTATCGATGCTTTGGCAGCAGCCAGTGTCAGCAGGCTCTGCCGCACTGTTCAGCTTACGAATACGGGGATCATCCCAGGTTCAGGAGTTGGTAACAGTGTGGCCGCTTTTGACAGGGAAAGCCTGGGTATCCCGGTAACGGCTGTCGGTATACCAACGGTGGTGGATGCCTGGAGCTTGAAGGCGGATATGGCAGAAAAGTACGGGTTGCAGCTGGACGACGGCGATGATGAGCCCCTGATAGTTACGCCAAAGGATATTGATGCCGGGGTAACTGAGCTGTCACGTCTGGTGGGATATGGTATAGATCTGGCTCTGCACGACCAGCTTGATGTGGACGATGTGGCGGTCTTCCTTGGATGAGTGCAGAACACTGTGAGCGGCTGTAAGCATATAAGGATCCTGACATTAAGATTATGTTAACGCAGTATGCAAAATCTCCAAATTATGGAAACTGCGATTCTGTGGAAAACTCTGTGGAAAATGTGCAAAACTCTTGATATGCCGGGATTTGGATATTTTTAACACCAGACCTCAAAAATTCATAAGCTATGAATATACAGCAAATGTGGTGGTATAATTGAGAATTACGTCTACAAAAACACAATATTATCCCACCGCCAAAAAATGTCAAAATACGGCCGATCCGACAGAGAAGACAAGGGTATGGATCGCGTAACAGGGAATTATGGGATAAGGTAAAAAACAATACAGAGCGAGATGCGGGGTCGGCCGGATACCCGGCCAACCCCGCGGAGTGAGCTTTATTTGGAAATGTATCTGTTGTAGGCATCCTGCATGATGGAAATGACCTCTTCGATATTAAGGTCAATAAGACCCTGCTGGAAGGTGGCCCAGTTTTCGTCATTCAGTTCCAGCTCGCCGAGCATGAATTTGAGTACATACTGATCGGCATAAGTGCAGATATCCGGCTGCATATTGGTTACGGTATTGCTTTCCTCAGTGGTGTAGGTCAGGGTCGGCAGAGTCTGACTGTAGCCGTCCTGGCCCCAGGCTTCCACAGCGTGAGACACGACCTCGGGGAAGGTATAGAAATCGGCAGCCTCGTTTTGCAGAATCGCTGTAAAGCCATAGCAGTAGTACACCTGGCAGGTGGCAGTGTTCAATCCGCTTTCGTTATTGACGATCTCGTCGGTAAAGCGGACCTCGCCGGAGTCATCGATATAATGGGCGTCGCCTTCAATGCCGTAGTTGCCAAGAATGTATCCATCCCGTGTGAAAAAGTAATTCATAAAGCTGACGGCAGCTTCCGGATTTTCGCATTGGGTAGAAATGCAGGTGGTGCCGTTTCCGGTCACCTGGGGAAGACTGGCAAAATTGTAGCTGTCTCCTTCGTTCCTGACAAAGGACGGTACGCCAATGGCTTCAAAGGATTCGTCAACAGCGTTGCTTTTGGCTGTTGCCAGGCTGGATGACATGGCATTCCAGATAAACGAATGGTTTGTAGGTCCCAGCAGAGGAGAGGGGAAATCGGATTTGTTATAAAACTCCTGGTCGATAAGACCGGCGGCCCAGACCTTGTTGAAGTATTCCAGGTATTCTCTGAAACCATCGGACTGCAAGGTTGAAAGGACGGTGGTCCCGTCTTCGGACAAGTATCCGCCAATACTGGACTGACCGAGGGAATAGCCTCCGATGCCAAAGGCACCTGTTACACCGCCCAGAGCGCCACTGGCGTCGGTAGAAAAGGTTTCGTCTGTGCCATATTCGGTTTTGATGGCGACCATGGTGTCATAAAGCTGATCGACAGTGGTGGGTATGTCAAGGCCAAGCTGGTCCAGCCAGTCGGTTCTGATGGCGTTGCCGCGGTTGCTGTAATAGTTTACCTTGATTTTGTACATGGCCAGGTACTGACCTTCCTCAGAGACGATAGAGCGTTTCAGCAAGTCGGAGCCGTAATCGTTAACGTAGCTATAATAATCCGGTGCATACTGAACGATAAGGTCGGTCAGGTCAATGATAACCTCGTCCTCATAGGCTTTGGTGACATCGCCGGTGTAGCGGGAACCATCCAGCAGGTCAGTGTATTCGCCTGAGGCTACCATCAGATTGAACTGCTCTGTGGAGGCGGCATCGCTGCATGTTACAAAGTCCAGGTTGATGCCAGTGCGTGACTCTATCTCCGGAAGGGTATGGCATTCTTCAAAACTGTCCATAAAGGTCGACAGCAGGCTGCTCATGCTATACCAGAGGGTAAGGGTAATGGGGTCGTCAGAAATAGGATAGTCGATAATGCTGTCGCTTGTGAGAAGGTCAATGCTGAAATCAATGTCTTCTCCAACGACGGTTTTTTCTGCTGGAGCGGGGTCCTCTGCTGAGACATCTTCGGTTGGCTCCTCGTTGTTTTCTGCGGGGGAGGTAACTTCGGATGCTGCTGACGATGCTTCACTGGGAGCGGGTGCGGTTTCTTCGCTGCTGTTTCCGCAGCCTGCAAACAGGCTGAAAAGCATGGCGGCAAAGAGAATAATGGAAATCAGTCTTTTGCTCATTTTTAAATAAGTCTCCTTTGGTTATTAATTTATTCCTGTTCTGGAACAGCGGGTATTCATCTGGCGTTGAAGCGGTTCAGAGCTGCCTGATAATAGGCAACGCACTGATCGATGTTCATCTCTTTAAGATGCGACTGGAATTCGTCCCATGAAGCGTCGTCCAGTGCTGAGCTTTGACTCAGCCAGCCAAGAACGGTTTCAACGGCATAGGTGATTATGTCGCTGGAAAGATTGGTGAATTCGGCGCTTTCTTCGGTGGTAAGAGTAACAGCCGGCATGGAGTATTCGCCGGTGGAGCAGCTGGCCCACAGATTCATGGCGTTTACCATTTCGTCGGAATAGCCGGGATAGAATCTGGGCGTTTCGGTCAGACCAATAAGCTGTCCCATGGAATAATAATGGGAGGCACCGGGGATGTTCCATCCGTTTTCGTTGTTCAAAACCTTGTCTGTCAATACGGGCAGACCGCTGTCGTCAAAGGTATAGCTTTCGCCTTCGATGCCGAAATTTGCCAGCAGGTAACCTTCGTCAGTAAAGAAATAATTTAGATAAGATATTGCGATGTCAGGGATCTGGCAGGTGCTGGCGATGGAAAGGCCGCTCATGCCCAGCTGACTTTTGGCACCGCCGAATTTATATTCGTCCCCCTCGTTCATGACGATGGTGCTTATTCCGCACACGGAAAAATCCGGGTCATCGGACATTCCCTTAAGAGTTTCCCAGGAATCGGCATTGCCTGCCCATATGCCGTTAACGCCGCTGGACTGGTCGCCATAACCGGCCATGGGGCTGGAATCTGCGCTATAAAACTCGGGGTCTACAAGGCCGTCGTTAATGAGCTTAAGGAAAAATTCAAGATAAGTGCGGAAATCGTCCTGGGTAAGGGTGCAATATGCGGTCCCGTCCATCTGGAACAGACCTATACCACCGGAATTGCCCATGACCATGGTGGAGCCGGTGCTGAATTCTTCGATACCAAAAGCGCCGGTAACCATTTCAAGCACGCCGCCGGTGCCTACACGCAGGGGATATTGGCTGCCCATTTCGGTTTTGAAGGCCATCAGAGTATCGTAAAGTTCGTCAACCGTATGGGGAGCATCGATCCCCAGCTTGTCCAGCCAGTCCTGACGTATGCTCAAACCGAGAGTGTTCTGGTATTCGGTGGAGATGGAATACATTTGAAGCACCTGGCCGTCGTCCGTGGTCAGCAGTTTTCTGGTGTTTTCGCCAAAACTGTCTACGGCGTGGTCATAGTCCGGCGCATTTTCAGATATCAGGTCAGACAGCTCAATAATGACTCCGTCTTCGTATGCTTTGACAACACCGCCGGTGTAGTATTTGGTGACCGGAAGAATGTCGGAGTATTCTTCGGAGGCTATCATCAGGTTAAACTGTTCGTTGGCAGCAGTCTCGCTGACCTCGGTTATAACAAGGTCAACTCCGGTGATCTGTGTCAGATCGTCCCACAGCTGATGGTCCTTAACGCTGTCCAAAATGCCGGTAAGATACTGGGGATAGGGGTTCCAGTAGGTAAGCTCGACTGTTTCGTCTACCAGCGGGTATTGCATAATGGATGTGGTACCCCAGAGACTTACCTGGGGGCTGGATCCTTCGACAGGATCGGGTGCGGTTTCTGCTGAAGAAGGCTCAGTGGCGGCGGTCGAAACTTCGGGTTCGGGTGACGTGTCATTGTTGCCTGAACATGCGGCCAGCAGGGAGATCAGCATGGCAAAAATAATAAGTGCTGCAAACATTTTTCGTTTCATTTGTTCGTTCTCCTTTCCTGATATTGTAGATATGGTTTGCGTACGGGTGACATTAAATCATAGAAGCGGCACCAAAGGCGGTGTACACTGCGTTGTGAATGTCTCCTGCGCGATAGCAGTCACCAACAAAATGGGTGGCAGAGGCTGCGCCATAGAACTGGGCGCAGTCTACAGGACGGCTTCTGGTTCCGGTAGCGAGTATCACCTTTCCGGCCTGGAGCTTTTGCTGGCAGCCCTCGCCGTCGATATATGTAATGCCGTCGGTGTCAATGGAAACATATTTTTTGACCCTGGTTATGTCGGTAAAATTGGGTTCTCTAAGGAAGGCACCCCGGGCCATTGAACGATAATGAGCGTGGGGAGTATCGCTGACCAGATTGTTTTGCCGACTCATAACAAAGACCCTGTGGCCGTTCTGGGCAAGATAAAGGCCGGTATCCAGAGCGGTTTCGCCGCCGCCAATAACAACGCAGACCTCAGGCATATCCTTTTCATGACCAAAGACATCGATGGCCTGGATCACATTATCGCCGCCTATACCGGGGATGTCGGGAACATTGTTCTCGGGACCTATGGCCACGATCACGTCGTCAAAACCCATGGGTTCAAGCATGGCCCTGTCGGCAGTGGTGTTCAGTAGCACCTCAACGCCCAGCTTGTACATCTGGCGGATAAGATAATCTTTAAAGTCTTTGATCGGCCATTTGAATGAAACATGGTCAGAGTGCCTGAGCTGGCCGCCAAGGGAGCCGGAAGCCTCGAACAGAGTTACCTTATGACCGCGCTGAGCCGCAACCATGGCAGCCTCCATTCCGGCAGGTCCGCCGCCGATAACGGCAACTTTTTTGCATTCAGAAGCGTCGGAAAACATTCGCTCGACCTTATCTTCGATACCTATGGTGGGGTTGACCGAACACTGGCAGCGGATGGGGTCTGAAACGTTGGGACCATGGCATTTATTGCAGCGGATGCAGGGAACGATGTCCTCGCCCTTACCCTGATAAACCTTTGTGCCGTATTCGCTGTCGCATATAAAGCTGCGGCACATGGCGATAAGGTCAGCCTTTCCATCGCGGATTATGCTGTCGCAATAGTCGGGGTCGTGCAGACCGGCAGAAACAGCGACCAGCATATCGCTGCCAACAGCGGCCTTAATGGCGGCAGCATCGTCAATATTGGGACAGGGTTTATCTTTGGGAGCTGTGTAGGGGATGGGATGCTGATAATCCTGTTCGCCGTGGCGGAGGTGAAGAATATTAAACACGCCCTTACCCATTTTAGCCAGTGTGATAGTGTCCTGAACGGTGACTCCACCGGCTTCGGAACCGCTGACCATACATTCCAGAGGGAAGTCGCGCCCGAGGGTTTCCCGCAGAGCGCCAAAAAGCTCGATCAAAGCCCGGGCGCGGTTTTCGGAGCTGCCGCCATATTCGTCAGTCCTGTGGTTGCAAAGAGGAGAAAACAGATTGCCGGTGGGACCGGTGCGATAGGCGCTGTGGACAGATATCATCTCGAACCCCATGGCTTTCATGGCAACGGCCCGCTCAACGGTCGAGTCGATAAACTGGTGAATTTCGGCTTTGGTGATGGAATCGGCTACTGTCATTGGAGGTCCGCTCATTGCGGGCTTGCCGCCCATAGGAGGCATCATGCCCATGGGCATATCGTCGGGATCTCCGGTAAAGCGCCTTCCCAAAGTGGGAGAGTCGGTGGTAGATACCTGAAGACCCATGCCGGGTCCGGGGCCATTGTTGCCATAGGTTCCGCGAACGCCTGTACAGGCGATCGAACCGTACTGGCGGATGGCTGCTATAGCCTGCCGGACATAATTGTTCTGATTATGCCGGGGACCGTTCAGCGCCAGATCCATGTCAATGCCACCATTGATATAAACAGATGCTGCACCGTTTTTTGCACGGTTGGAAAAGTGGGTTATAATTTTTTCGTTCATCATGCTGTCCCCTTCGCCCAATGCCCGGGGATAGCCCGCTGTGGCGATCATGCGGTTTTTAAGCAGCCGGTCGCCAACAGCAAGAGGCGTTAAAAGATTCTTGTACCTGATGCTCATTTTGTTCCTCCTGTTTCTTTAAACTATTGCCTTTTCATTGACGTTAATAAAACGTACAAAACAATATCTGATGCAGCAAAATTCATGCCAGTATTATATGTGGACACTTTTGACACGGCTGTTGATTTTGAGCAAATGTGAAGAATCGGAGCGAATACACAGAGACTTCCAAACCGAAAAAGGGAAATGTTTTGCAAAAAATCATCCCGGGAAAGCGGCTCCACCGCCTTCCCGGGATGATTTGGATTTCTGCCTGATATCCAAGCGCAATATTAAAGCTGTTTTCTTTGTGACTTAATTAGCATGACAACGAATCGATTACACCCTGGCAATCAATTCCCTTATTTTTTGCAGATACCAAATAATCTTTTGCCATTTGGTGATCCTTCATACGTTCACCCCCTATCAAAACCATGACTTCCAGCCATAGCTGGGAACAGTGTACCCGAATGTGTAAACAGTCGTACCGAAAAGTTCGGAGTCAGAGTCGACGCTGCCGAATTCAAAATCGTTGTAAAGTTTCTCCATCAGCGCCTTAACAACAACTGCCCAAACCTTCAAGACACGTTCTCTTGGGACTGAAATGTCATTCTCTTGATCCTCATAAGCGGAGAGAGGCTTAAAACCATAATCTGTGCAGTTAAATATGATACCGTCGCTATCGAGAACGTCATCAAAAGCGTCACGAAACTTTGCCCTCTTTTCGTCAGCACGAATTGTAGCTCGGACAGAAAAAGCTGTTGCAGATGCAAATTTGGCACTTTTGAGAGCGCTGCTGGCTTCGTAAAGCTTAGATACGCTACATCTGAAAATATAGACAGAATCTCCCGAAACAACTACTGTACGCTTTCTATCATCATAGTATCCGGTCTGCATAATTGCCCAGGAATCTTCGTCATCGTCACTGATTTGAAGCCAGGCGGTCAAGATTTTTATCACTTCTCCGTTGGTAAGCTTGTTCCAGACGAACTCTTCTTGCGCCTGATTTTTGGCTTTGCCACCAAACAATGCCATAAACTATTTACCCCTTTGCGTTATCTCTCCTTATAGTGCTTACATTCCTGTATCTTGTCAGGATCTTCATAGGTTCCGTACCAGTCACAATGCCATTTGTACCCACTGCGCTCGTTAGGGTCAGCATATTTACAATTTTTACAAGTACACCAATAATCTGCCATTTTTAAAACCTCCAAAAATTGTTTAATAGTTAATAATGTCCAACGATTTTGAACTCTATCGCCATAATAACATATATTTTTAGACGTGTCAACGAAAAACGACAAAATATACAAGGCTAAATCGCTTGGACATGGGGATATCATTAATGGTATGAGGTGATACCTGTGTATGAAGATTTTGTCAGAGAGCGGATCACTCAATTGAGATTGAAAAAGGGTGTATCCGAGTATCAGATGAGTTACGATTTAGGCCATAGCCGCGGATATGTTTATAATATTTCTTCGGGGAAGGCGCTTCCGCCCCTTAAAGAATTTTTCGCTATTTGTGACTATTTTGAAATAACTCCTGAGCAGTTTTTTGATGATTCTACGCAAAATCCCGAGCTTATTCAAAAAGCGATTGAAGGTATGAACCGGCTGGATGAGAGTGATATCCTTATGCTGCTTGGAATTATTAACCGTATGTTGAGGTGATGTGAATATTTGTATTCAGTCAACTGCCGATCAATACTGACAGCCGGAAATTATAATAAAAAGCAACCGCCCCAATACAGATGGACGGTTGCTTTTTATTATCCCAATTTCGGCTAATTTGGTTTGAGCAGGTGGCGAGATCCCATATTCGCAGCTCCCCGACAAACAAAAAACCCGGAAGCCATGTGGCTTCCGGGTTGGATAGCAAACTATCTCTTGCTGAACTGAGGAGCACGACGGGCGGCTTTGAGGCCGTACTTTTTACGTTCTTTCATTCTGGGATCGCGGGTCAGGTAACCAGCGGCCTTAAGAATGGGGCGATATTCTTCAGCGTTGACCTGGAGCAGGGCGCGGGCGATACCATGACGGATAGCGCCGGCCTGACCGGTAACGCCGCCACCGGTGACGGTGGCCTTAATGTCGACCTTGCCCAGGGTGTCGGTGGCGACCAGGGGCTGACGGACGATAAGCTTGAGGGTATCGAGGCCGAAGTAATCGTCGATATCGCGGCCGTTGATGGTGATAGCGCCGGTGCCGCCCTGATACAGGTGGACGCGGGCTACGGAAGACTTTCTTCTGCCGGTGCCGTACTTATACGGCTTTTTGCTTTCATACATTATTCTGCTACCTCCCGATTAGGCTTCGACCCAGAGCTCAGGCTTCTGGGCAGCGTGCTTGTGGCTGTCGCCGGAATAGACCTTCAGACGGGTGAGGGCCTTGGCGCCGATGGTGTTCTTGGGCAGCATACCCTTAACGGCCAGCTGCATTGCGAATTCGGGACGTTCGGCCATGAGTTTTTTGTAGCTGACTTTCTTCATGCCGCCGATCCAGCCGGAGTGATGGTAATAGGTCTTGTCGTTGAGCTTGTTGCCGGTAAGGATGGCCTTATCAGCGTTGGTGATGATAACGAAATCACCGCAGTCAACGTTGGGGGTAAAATCGACCTTGTGTTTGCCGCGAAGCAGGTTGGCGGCAGTAACGGCAGTTTTGCCGAGAGGCTTGCCCGCTGCATCGATTACATACCACTTGCGGACCACAGTCTCTTTTTTTGCCAGAGTAGTGGACATTTCGGTTCCTCCATTGTGATGTATATAAAATATTTTTGACAAATAAGGCGCCCTCGCATACAATAGTAATCTCGAGAGTGCCTTAAAGTTATATCACATGATTTTCCGGGTGTCAACACCAAAAACACCAAAAATTTATTTATCACCAGACAAACTCAAAAATGCTTAAAATAGCTCCCAAATGCTCTCGAATGCTCAAAACGCAATTTAGTTTTTAACCACGGAGGTTTTTCACATATGCAGCACATAATGGGGCTTGTCCGCCGATGCGTGGAGGATTATAACATGATAAGCGAGGGCGACCGGATAGCGGTGGGCGTGTCCGGCGGCAAGGATTCGCTTGCTCTTTTAGACGCTATGGCACGGATGAGAGACTATTTCCCTCAAAAATATCATTTAGAGGCTATTACGCTGGATCTGGGCTTTGACGGGATGAATCTTACGCCGGTGGCGGATTTCTGCCGTGAGAGGGATATTCCCTTCACCCTGGTGGAAACGCAGATAAAGCAGATAGTTTTCGACTATCGTCAGGAGAAGAACCCCTGCTCCATGTGCGCCAAAATGCGTCGGGGTGCCTTAAACAGGGCGGCTATATCCAACGGCTGCAACAAGGTGGCTCTGGGCCATCATTTTGATGACGCTGTGGAAACGTTTTTAATGTCCCTGTTTTATGAAGGACGCATATCCTGCTTTCAGCCGGTGACCGAGCTGGACCGCAGCGGCATAACTCAGATACGCCCGCTGCTCTATGTTGGTGAAAAGAAGATAGCCGCCTATGCCGGGAAGAATCTGCCGGTCGTCCACAACACCTGCCCAGCTGACAAACATACCCAGCGGGAATCGGTGAAGGAGCTTATTGCTGAACTGTCAAAACAATATCCCGACCTGAAAAGCAAGGTGTTTGGCTCCATGCAGCGTCTGCCTCTGCCCTATTGGGAAGTGGATGGTAGGGAATAGAGGTTAGGATTTAGGATTTAGGGATTAGGGACGTAGTGGGGGAGAATGTGCAAATTATTGAGCGGTCGGGTAGGATGAAAGACCCCCTTGCTTAAAGGGGGTCGAAATATTCATGGCGTAGCCGAATATTTCGGGGGGATTCCGGTCAACGCACAAGGTTGGTTAAATCCGAATCCCTAAATCCTAAATCCTAACCCCTAACCCCTAATCACTAACCCTTAAAAAACAACAACAACGCTGCCCCGGGAAGACCAAGAATCCCGGTTATGGCGGCAGCTGGAAGGGTAGGCTCTATCCATATGCCTGTATAGACCGACAAAACGTCTATGATGAAAATAAGCCCGAGTCCACAGGCTGTGTTGAGCAGCAGCTTGAAGATCAGCTTGATGGGCAGAGAGATTATTTTGAGCAGCAGAATTACTATCAGCGCTGCACATATGAAATAGAAAACGTCCTGGAACATGGCATATCCTCCCGCTGTGGTTCTACATTATAATATATCCGCTGTAAAAAGGCAAATATTCCGGCAAGATGAAATCCCTGCCGGAATATTTGCGCCGTGAAAAGAGCCGAGCTTGACGTGATGTTTGGGAAGTATTATAATGTTTTCACACTTGAAACACAATGTTGACCGGTTCAGCGCGTCAACGATCATTGGGAGGGAAAGGATATGTTCAAAGACAAAAACTGTATCGTGACCGGAGCCGCCAGCGGTATTGGCCTTGGTCTGACCAAAGGACTGTTGGCTCAGGGAGCATCGGTGTGGATGGCTGATGTCAACGAAGACGGATTAAAAGAAAAAGCCGATGAACTGGCAGAGCAGTACCCGGGACGGGTACACTATCGCGTGCTTAATGTGACCGACAACGTGGCTTTTGCCGATCTGGCGGCAGAGGTCGCTGCTGATGGTCCTGTTGGATTTCTGGCCAACAACGCCGGTGTGGCCTGCGCCGGGATCTTCACCCAGCTGGAGGAATCGGATATTCGCAGAGTGATCGACGTTAATGTTATGGGCGTTATCCACGGCTGCCAGGCTGTTTTGCCATACATGGTTCGTGATGGCGGCGGTCACATCCTTAATCTCGGATCCATAGCGTCCTTTACTCCCCTGGCCTGGAGACCGATTTACAACGCCAGCAAATACGCGGTATTGGGCCTGACCACCTGCCTGAGGGAAGAGCTTAACTGGATGGAATGTGGAGTTATGCTCCACACTGCCTGCCCCTCCACAGTAGATACCAACATATTTGGCGGCTTTACTCCCGCCGGTGGCATCACTCCCGACGATGCTGCCCGTGAGATACTTGAAGGCATCCAAAGAGGGGACGAGGTGATCCCGGTCACTGACCACGCCCGGTTCCTTTGGGACAGCTATAACAACGACAAAACGGCCTTTAACGAAGAGGTGGCTTCCATCACAAAATCCTATAAGCCCCTGCTGCTCCAGCCTGAACACGTCAGGAACATAATGATAAATAAATGCAGATAACAGCAACGGCGCTGAGAGAATAAGAACTCTCGGCGCCGTGGATTTTATCTGATACCGGTACCAAAGTATTTTTCTTTAAGAGACATCCGGTCCAGCTTACCCGACGAGGTGCGGGGCAGCTCATCCAGATGGATGTAAACGTTGGGCATCATGTATCGTTCGAGCTTTTTGCCAAGCGAAGCCTTAAGCTCCTTTTCGCTAAGGGGACCGACCCAGAAGCAATATAGCAGGTCTTCTCCTTCACTGTGCAGCACGCACCCGTTTTGCCAGCCCTCAACTCCCAGCAGGGCGGTGTTGACCTCGCCAACGTCCATGCGGAAACCACGATGCTTGATCTGGGTGTCTCTTCGGCCGATGACTATAAGGTCACCGTCTTCATTGAAGTATCCCCAGTCGCCGGATTTGAAGTAGATGCTGGTCCAGCCCTCACCCAGGGGATCGCGGATGAACTTTTCCCCAGTAAGCTGAGTGTTGTTGTAGTATCCGGAGCTTATCCATGGAGCGGTGACATAAATATCGCCGGTTTCGCCGGGCTGAGCCTCGGCCCCGTTTTCGTTGATAAGCAGGATGCGGACGGTACGCAGCGGAACACCGGAGGGTACGATCTGCCCGGCCCGAAAATCGTCTTTGCCGGGAACGCCAAATTCGTAAAGAGAAATGTAAGGTGCCTCGGTAGAACCATAAAAGTTCCAGCACCGGGCGTTGGAGCAGGCTTCGACCCAAACCTTCATTTTGTCTGACGGGACCACTTCGCCAATGAGGTAAACTCCTTGCAGATAGGGCAGGCAGCCGGGATAAAGTATTCCGGCGTCAGCGATATAAATGTAGTTGAGGGGGGTCATGAGGATGACGGTTATTTTCTTTTCGTTCATAAACCGCAGGAAGGCATCTGGGAAAAGAAACATTTCGTTGGGGATGATGACAACGGTGTTGCCGCAGTTGATAGGCAGCCAAAGGTCGTGGATGGCATTGACATAGAAAAACGGAGCCTGGTTGCCGCATATTGTGTCGTCATTTTGAACATTGGTAAAGGTCATTACACGCTCAGTGTATGAAATGATACTCCAATGGGTGTGGACAACGCCTTTGGGTATGCCGGTGGAGCCGCTGGTATAATAAATTACGATGGGGTCGGTCAGGCCGATGGTTTCCCGGATAGCGTAAATGCGATCTTCGTCGACAGGGGTGTCGGCAATATCGTCGTAATAGTAAATCGGACAGGAAATCCGGCCGGACAGGCCCTCAACAGCTTTTTTGGCGCTGTTGTCAACTACAAGGCAGGCAGGGGACAGGGTTTCAAAAACCTTTAAAAGACGCTCTGCCGGCATGGCGGGATCCAGAGGGGCGGAAATACCGCCTGCCTGAACGGCGCCGATAATAGCGGTTACGGCCCAAACGTCCCGGGCCATAAGTATTGCCACAGGCTGACGGGGCCTTATCACCCTTTGCAAAAAGGTGCCGACAGCCATTGATCTCAGCCGTAGCTGGGAAAAGGTTAGGGTGTATGTTTCGCTTATAAACGCTGCCTTGTCCGGTACACGGGCAGCGGTATCGTCAAGAAGGTCGAGATAATTTCCGGGGATGCGGGTCGAGGGAACCATAGCAAAGCCTCCAAGCGGTTTGGCGGGTTCAGAGTTCAGGGCCACTGCTCCGGGGTCATCCCCTGCCAAAGTATTTTTCCTTTAATGTTATGCGGTCAAGCTTGCCTGATGAGGTTCGGGGAAGCTCATCCAGATGAATATAAACGTTGGGCATCATATATTTTTCGATTTTTGACTGGAGGGCGACCTTAATGTCGGCCTCGGACAGGGGGCCTGTCCAGAAGCAGTAGATAAGGTCTTCGCTTTCGCTATGCAGTACACAGCCATTTTGCCAGCCTTCGATACCTATCAGGGCGGTGTTGACCTCGCCAATGTCCATGCGATAGCCGCGATGCTTGATCTGGGTGTCCTTCCGGCCACGGATGACCAGACGATCCTCATCGTCAAACCAGCCGAGGTCGCCGGTTTTGAAGAATATGGTGTCGACACCTTCACCCAGAGGATCGCGGATATAGCAGGCCTGAGTCAGCTCGCTGTTGCGATAATATCCGGCGGTACGCCAGGGAGAAGTGGCGTAGACATCGCCCACGACGCCCTGAGGAGTGCAGTCGCCGTTTTCGTCCAGAATAAGTACCCGGGAGTCCCGGATGGTGTGGCCTACCGGAACCAGTTCGCCGGACTTAAGCTCGTCGGGATGGAAGCAATACTGAGCGGTGTAGGGGAATTCGGTCGCTCCATATATGTTCCAGCACGAGGCGTTGCAGCAGGCCTCGGCCCATAGCTTCATTTTGTCCACCGGAACGACCTCGCCGCTCATGTAGACGCTCTTGACATCGGGCATACAGCCGGGAGTAAGGACTCCGGCATCGGCGATATAGATATAATTCATGGGGGTCATGATCATGGTGGATATTTTGAATTCGTTAACGTAGTTAACAAAGGCTTCGGGGAAAAGGAAAATCCTGTTGGGGATTATGCGAACGGTGTATCCGCAGGCGATGGCGAGCCAGAGGTCGTTAATGGCGTTGGCATAGAAAAACGGAGCCTGGTTGCCACAGATGCAGTCTTCGTTAACAATGTCAACATAGTCCATGGCGCGGTCGGCATAGTTCAAAACGCCTCGATGAGTATAAACAGCTCCCTTGGGTATGCCGGTGGAGCCGCTGGTATAATAGATCTTGATGGGGTCGGTCAGGCCGATAATGTCCCTGATGGCGTAGACACCGGCTTCGTCGATCGCGGTGTTGCAGATATCGCTGAAATAAACCACGGGGCAGGAGATATGACCCTTAAGGCCCTCAACAGTGCTGTCGGCGCTGTGGTCAATAATGATGCAGGCGGGGGCGAGGGTTTCGAATACTTTCAGCATACGCTCAGCAGGCATGGCTGGGTCCAGAGGAGCGGCGATGCCGCCGGCCTGAACAGCGCCCAAAATACCGGAAACCGCCCAAACATCTCTTTCCATAAGAATGGCGACGGGCTGGCGGGGTTTGATAATGCCCAACAGGTACGAGCCTACTCGCATGGAGCTTTCCCTGAGCTGGGAAAAGGTCAAAGAAGCGGTTTCGCTGATATATGCGATTTTGTTGGGGAGCCGAGCGGCGGTGGAGTCGAGCCGCTCCAAATAGTTGCTGGCCATTCGAGTTACAGGAACCATAACGAATCCTCCTCAGTTTTGTTAATTATTGAAAACATTATATCACATTTGTTGGGGGTTAAGCAAGGTTTTGTCAATGGACAACAGTGAATCGAAAACAGGCAGAAATTACCTGAATCATAACGGATCGGCTGCTAATACTAAGATCGGACACAGAAACAGGTTCCCAAGACCGGTGCCCATAAGGGCAGAGCATTATAAGCGTTGCCCATAAGAGCCGATAGCATCGGTGTCGAAAAGGGCGAAAGGTCCGGGGACGCATAGAAAACCGCAATCAATTTTGCGAAATATGCCGAAAATTCTGTGTCAAGAGCGTCTCACAATAAAGTGGCAGATGCGGCGAAAGACCGGATATACCGTATGGTGTAACCGGTCTTTTGCCGTACTTGACAGAAAAAACACAAACGGTTATACTTACCATGTAAATTGGGGTCATATGCCTATTTCCCCACAAAATGTTGTGTTTCCACAAGAGAGGAATTGTTAAATGAGCGCGTCTAAACGCACCAACTATGATAACGAAAGCATATCCGCGCTGAAAGGGGCTGACCGGGTCAGGAAGCGCCCTGCGGTCATTTTCGGCTCAGACGGCCTGGAGGGCTGCCAGCACGCGGTGTTTGAAATACTGTCCAATGCTATCGATGAAGCCAGAGAAGGATATGGCTCCGAAATAATCGTAACTCGATATCTGGACAGATCCATCGAAATAGAAGACTTCGGTCGGGGATGCCCGGTGGATTACAACAAGGCCGAAGGACGATATAACTGGGAGCTGGTGTTCTGCGAGCTTTATGCCGGCGGTAAGTATGCCAATGACGAGGGCGAAAGCTATGAGTTTTCTCTGGGCCTTAACGGCCTCGGCTCCTGCGCGACTCAGTATTCCTCAGAATACTTTGACGCAACCATTCGCCGGGACGGGAAAAAATATACCCTTCATTTTGAACACGGTGAAAATGTTGGCGGCCTTAAGGACGAACCCGCTGACAGGAAGAAAACCGGATCCTGCTTCCACTGGAAGCCGGATATTCAGGTTTTTACCGATATCGACATTCCCCTTGAGTACTATAACGATGTTCTTCGACGTCAGGCGGTGGCCAACGCAGGACTTACCTTCAAGCTGCGTAACGAAACCATCCCCGGCAGGTTTGAAACCTCTGTCTTCAAATATGAGAACGGTATTGTAGACTATGTCAACGAAATGGCCGGGCTGGATGCCATGACATCGACCCAATTCTGGGAATCCGAACGCCGGGGGCGTGACCGGGAAGACAAGCCGGAATATAAGGTCCGCCTGTCTGCGGCCTGCTGCTTTTCCCGGACGGTAAACTGCATTGAGTATTACCACAACTCGTCGTGGCTGGAATATGGCGGCGCTCCGGAAAAGGCAGTCAGAAACGCTTTTGTTTACGCTATTGACGCATATATCAAGCAGGTGGGAAAATATAACAAAAACGAAAGCAAAATAACCTTTGCCGACGTGGCTGATTGCCTGATCCTGGTCACCAACTGCTTTTCTACAAAGACGTCATATGAAAACCAGACCAAGAAGGCTATCAACAATAAGTTCATTCAGGAAGCCATGACGGATTTCCTGAAAAGTCAGCTCCAGGTATACTTTATCGAGAACAAGGCCGAAGCCGACAAGATAGCCGATCAGGTCCTGGTCAACAAACGCTCCCGGGAAAGCGCCGAAAAGCAGAGGCTGAACATTAAGAAAAAGCTTTCCGGCGGCCTCGATATGGCTAACCGGGTGGAAAAATTCGTTGACTGCCGCAGTAAAGACGTTACCAAACGGGAAATCTATATTGTAGAGGGCGACTCGGCTCTGGGTTCTGTCAAACTGAGCCGGGATTCGGAATTCCAGGGGATAATGCCCGTCCGCGGCAAGATACTCAACTGCCTTAAGGCTGACTACGATCGGATATTCAAATCCGAAATAATTACCGACCTTATCCGCGTATTGGGCTGCGGAGTAGAGTTGGGCGGAAAGAAAACCAAAGAGCTTTCCACCTTCAACATAGACGACCTTCGCTGGAGCAAGGTGGTCATATGCACCGATGCTGACGAGGATGGTTATCAGATACGTACCCTGATACTGACCATGCTTTATCGGCTGGTTCCCAGCCTTATCGAAAAAGGATATGTTTACATCGCCGAAACGCCTCTTTTTGAGATAAACTGCAAGGATAAGACCTGGTTTGCCTATAACGATTCTGAAAAAGATGCTATCCTTTCCGGGCTTGAGGGCAAAAAAGTTACGGTATCCCGGTCAAAGGGCCTTGGCGAAAACGATCCGGAAATGATGTGGATG
>CAYLKH010000013.1:0-39565 GCA_964384255.1 uncultured Oscillospiraceae bacterium
GGAGCGATTTTCCGGGACGCCGAGGACGTCGTCCCCTACGGGCAGTTGCGCAACGGCTTGCATCTAACGCAACGACTCAAATACGCAACGGGTCAGGTGCGGGCCATGCCGTCGACCCGCAGTACAACGCCGGTGATATAGTCCGCTTCGTCGGAAGCCAGAAACACAAAGGCGTTGGCTATGTCCTGCGGATGGCCCAGACGGCCCAGAGGTATCTGGTCCACCAGCGGCTGGATAACGTCCCGGGGTACCGACCGCATCATGTCAGTCTCGGTTATGCCGGGAGCCACGGCGTTTACCCTTATGCCCTTCGGCCCCAGCTCCCGGGCCAGAGACAGGGTTATGCCGTTGACGGCGAATTTTGACGTGGGATAGGCCAGACCGCTGGGCTGGCCGTAAATGCTGACCATGGACGAGGTGGACAGAATAACGCCCCGGCCTCTGGCGGCCATACATTCCGCCGCCGCCCGGGTGGCGTTAAATACGCCCTTTACATTAAGGTCCATGACCCGGTCGAAGGTTTCTTCGGTATATTCCATAAATGGTGTGCTTTCTGACACGCCGGCGTTGTTGACAAGGATCTCGACGCAGCCGTATTTGCTGCTTATGCGGCGAAACTCATTGCGAGTACTGTCAAGGCTGCTCAGGTCGGGACAAACGCTGTCCACCACCCTGCCGGGGTGAGCTGCCTTAAGCTTTATAACCGCCTTTTCCGCCGATTCGGGGGAACTGGCGGTTATTATCACCTTTGCCCCCTCTTTTAAAAAAGCGTCAGCCGTGGCATAGCCTATTCCCCGGCTTCCTCCGGTTATGACCGAAACCCTGTTTTCAAGTCTCATGTTGCATACCTCCCTGTAATAATTGTTGCGCGATAATTAAAAAATATTCGGCGCGGAATATGGGCAGAGTTTTGCCGTCTTAATAAATAACGTCGGCTGATGTCCGGCTCGGCGGATCCATAACGATCTGTTGGACTGCTGCGCCATGGGTCCTGCCGACTGCTCAATGTTCCCTGCCTGTCCCTAAATATTGTTCCCGCAGGACGGGAGAACACAGGATGATGGGGTCGGGAAAATGACCGGTGTGAAATTATCACAACAAGACCCCGGCGAACCATATGAGGTCGATCAGACGGAGCTAAAGCCGCGAACGGGTGAAAACCATGCCGAATCGGGCCGGAAACAGGCCGAAGATTGACGAAGTTACCATAAAGTCTGGGAGGTGTTATCGAATCGTAAATAAATCCGGATAAGAAATAACAGAATGTAATTTTACGTCGAAACTTCTGTAACGATTTTGTTACTTCCATAATTTTAAGCAACCGGGCTAAATCCATATATCTTGGGACAGGCCGACGACAAAACCCAACATAATGTTGTAGACATAATTTTGCGATTGTGATATAATCATCACATGTATATAGGACTACATAACAAATCAGAGCTCATTATTTTTTAAGGAGGAAAACCATGAAAACTATGCTCAAAAGAAGTATGGCCATCCTGCTCATATTATTGATGGTCATCAGCGCGTTCCCCCTGACCGCCATGGCGGCTGGCACGATCAGCAGCAGTTATCTGCCGGTCTATTTGATCGCATCCAGCGAGACATCTTCAACCATCGGACTTTATTATCTCCCGAGCGGAAAAAAGACCTATTCGACAGCGTCGGCTTCTTCATCCAGCTCTTATTACCCCTGGAATCCCAGCGAAAATTTCTTGAGTGAGTATGTTAAAACTTACAAGAAAAATGGATATATACCCGTTGATGAGCTTAAAAAAGAACTGACTTATAGCGGTACGAATAAGAACGGCATTTTCCAGGGTGATGTTTATTACAGAACCAGCAGTTCTTCTAATAGCAGTTACACAACATCAACGGTTAGTGCGTTTGGTGACAGTTACGCAGGCAGCGATAAGTACACCTGGACAATCTACAGCGACAATAAAAATGGCGTTGCGATTCCCGATCAGCAGGCATACATCAGCTTCGTCATCCAGATCCTTAACTCACGCAGCAACGTAGTAGCAACCAAAACAGTCTACGTTGAAAATCCTTTCCTCGCAGAGGATTACACCATTAAATATTCTATCACCAGAACCTATGACGGAAGCACTACCACTGCCTTCAACGGTAAGACCTGGAGTTCTACCGATGCTGAGGATACGGGTGACCTTAAGGTCGTTCTTTCAGCCGTTTCCGGCACAGCAGAAGATACTTATAAATTCTCCAGTGTTGGTTTCAATGGCACAGAGAACTATCTAAATTACGATTTCGAGAATTTCACCAAACTTACAAGGACACTTTCTAAAGACGAGCAGAAGATACTGGACGACGCAGGAGCTGACCTGCTTTATACGGGTACAGTAACAGTATCGTCTGTTGCGAATCACTACATTAGAGTAATCAGCGGAAGCTATACAGGTGACAAAGATAAAAATCTTCAGGATTATGCAACCATCACCTTCTATCTGCCTGTTAAGCTTGGTTATACCGACCTGCTTACCATTGGCGATCAGGTTATCCTGAAAGCGATAGATCCCACCGATCCCAGCACTTACAAGTGGATAGGTCTTGACTACAGCATGAGCGCTGCTGGCAAGAAGATCAGTGCTACATATAACCTGACAAGCGCAACCAGCAGCTCTCCCCAGTATGCTATCAAGGTCGTTAACAATGCCAATACGGCCAGCACTAACTACACTGTACGAGTTGCAGAATCTAATCAGGGTACTTGCAGCGTTACCAGCTTCAATACCGGCACATACGAAATGAAGTATTATCCGGAGCTGAGCGGTGCGACTAAGCATGTCATCAAATTCGAGATTTATCCCAATAACGACACAAATAAAATAACTACCCTTAACTACACCATTCAGTTTGCAGGCGGCGCAACAGAAGCCAAGTTCGCTTCGAATGAGCTGAGTTGTACCACAACAGCCGGAAACTCTACCACCTTCGAGCTTTCCAGCCTTATCAGCAACTTCGACAAGCTGTCTGACGAGCAAAAGGCTCAGTTTACTTTCACAATCTCCGATTTTAATGCGGACACCGTAAGCAACGATACCAGCTATTCCTATGGCAACTATTTCGTTGCATATCATGGAAACTACACCTCTACTACTGCTCCTACAAAACTAACTAATGACGAAAACAATGATAGACAGCCGGGAAGCAGTTCAACAGTCGACAGTGCGTGTTTCCTTGACGATTACAAGGTAGTCTATATCGCTAACCGAAACACAACAGCCAGCGACAACCACGGCTTTACAGTTAACCTGACTAATAAGACCAGTGATGGCACTTATACTTATAACTTCAA
Organism: uncultured Oscillospiraceae bacterium; assembly: GCA_964384255.1. GTDB lineage: Bacteria > Bacillota > Clostridia > Oscillospirales > Oscillospiraceae > SIG469. Next base: position 3,323 of record CAYLKH010000013.1, read on the forward strand.
AGTTTCCTTCACTGCCTCCGAAGGCGCAAAGCCCTACATCTCCACCGCTACTGCCACCCTGTCTGCTGCGGCGGGCAAGCAGTCCAGCTCCGTTTACCTCAAGAGCTATGTGGGCAATTTCAGCACCGATCTGGGCCTGACCTATAAGGTCACCTCCGCGACTTCCAATTATGGCAAGTTCTATGTGGCGGGTTCTGCCGCTTCCACCGGCACCACCGGCAGCATAACCGCTTCTGCTCCCGCCATTTACTACACCGCCAACTCCGGTGCCGATTCCGACAAGACCGACAGCATGGTTGTCACCGTTTATCAGAACAGCACCGCCGTCGGCACCATCACCTACACCGGCAAGGTTGGCGATTCCGCCAACTGCTACACCGAGCGCCAGTTCAACAGCGCCTATCCCGACGACAATGCCTTTGCCGTTGTTGTGTCCAACACCAGCAGCAAGTCCTATTCCTTCAAGGCTTCGGACTTTGCCAACAGCGCTATTGACCTGACCGACGACGATTACGAGGATTACTACATCGAGGTCATCACCGATCCTCTGGGCGGCGAGCTGGACGGCCTTAACAGAAGCTATGAAGCAGATGTTGAGGATCTGGGCGATCTGGAATATACCCGCAGCGCCAAGACCGACACCGGTATCGACTGCTTTGAGTTCAGGCTCTACAAGCCCAACTCTTCCAGAGCTGTTGGGACCTACACCATGTGGATCGTTCCCAACTCCGACTATCTGACCAACACCACCGGCTACAGCGAGGATGACCTTAAGGAAAGCTATGGCACCAAGAGCGGCTTTGGCGTGGCTGTTACCAGCACCAGCGCCTATACCTTCACCGCCGCCAACTTCACCAACGGCACCTACGCCCTGTCCACCGATTATTCCGATGCTTATATCGAGATCGTTGACGAGCCTGTTCTCGGCACCCTGAAAAAGGGCAGCAGCACTCAGGAAGAGGGCGACCGCATTGCGGTTTCCAGCCTGACCAGCCTGAAATACACCTGGGACAGCTATAAGTCTTCCAACATCGACTGCTTCACATTCTATATTTACAAATCCGAATCCGGCAGCACCAAGTCACTTTCCACCAAGTTCACCATGTGGATCGTGGGCAACAGGAGCCTGCTGAGCGCCACCAGCGAAAACTGGTCCGCCACCTCTACCACCTTCCCCACCTACAAGCTGACCGACGTTGAGCTTGACAGCGACAGCGTTGCCAACGTAACTCTCGATGCCGACTGGGTGACCGAAGCTGTGGACACCGTTAAGACCGGCTCCGAAGTGACTATCGCCATCACCGGCAAGTCCGATGCCAAGGGCCTGAGCCTGACCATCGACAAGAGCCTGTTCACCCTGTCCAACGCTGCCAAGATATCCTACATCACCCTCAGCGAAGGCACCACCGGCGCTTCCGTCAGCGTGAGCGTAGCCGACGTGCTGTCCGCTGCCGGCGGCAGCAGGGACTTTACCATCGTCCTTAAAAAGCTTACCGTTTCCAGCAACTCGCTGGTTGAAAACGCTCTTATAAGCTCCACCGCCACCGCCGCCAGAGCCGTAAGCTTCAAGGCTGGCAGCTCTTCCGTCACCTTCGACAACGTGGGCGCAGCCCTGCTGTCCATCCCTTATAACAACACCTCTTCCTATGACGACGAGATGGTAGTCATTGTGGACTATACCAAGGACCAGACTCCTCTGGTTTCCAGCGAATACACCGGAAAATACGCCATGGCTTATATCTATGACGACAGCCAGTATCTGGTTGCGGTCAACAGCGTAAGCTTCTCTGACGTAAGCGAAAGCTGGGCATGGACCCGCGGATATATCCCCAGCCTGACCGCCAGAGGCACCATCAGCGGCATGGGCGGCCAGAACGCTGGCAAATATATGCCCGAAGCCAACCTGACCCGAGCCGAGTTCATCAAGCTCCTGGTCGTTTCCCTGGGTCTTGAAAACAACTCCGCTTCCAACCCCTTCAGCGATATGACTGACCACTGGGGCAAACAGTATGTGGCCGCCGCTGTCAGCGCAGGTATCGTAAGCTCCGGCACCACCTTCAACCCCGACGAAGCTATTACCCGTAAGGATATGGCCCTGTATGCTTACAAGGCCGCCAAGGCTGCCGGACTGACCCTGTCTTCCTCCGGCTCTACCACCACCTTTAAGGACGAAAGCGAACTGACCGGAGAATACCTGACCGCCGTTAAGGCTATGCAGGCTGCCGGTATTATCAACGGTATGGCCGGACAGTACGAGGGTTATTATATGCCCAACAACGGCACCGACCGCGCTTCCGCCGCAAAGATAATCTGGTTCCTCAACGCCATGCTTTATGGCTGGAGTACCAGCGGCAAGTATTAATCATCACCGGTCCCGGCGAAGAGGAGTATAATACTGAACTCCTTTCGCCGGGGACTGCCGGGGCATGACTGACAAAACCGGGTCCGGCGCTCATCCGTTTATCAAAACCGGCCGGCAGTTATTCCCCCAACCACAAATTGGATACAGACAGATAATCAGTTCTGATTTGATTCCCTATGCGCCCCCGTCTGAGCAGCGGGGGCGCGACTTTTCCACAGAGAATCATCTGTCATTGCGAGGAGCGTAAGCGACGTGGCAATCTCACCCCTTGCGTGACCACAATGTTGTGTCAAATGCAAATACTTGCAGTTACATCTACCAGTCCCCAAATCCTAATCCCTGAAACTCGGAGGTCACCCATATGGCAAAAAAGGTTTTATACTGCGCGTCAACAGCGGGACATCTGGTGTCCTTCCATATACCTTATTTGAAAAAGCTTATGGCCGACGGCTGGACAGTTGTGGGCGGCGGAAAGGGTCGGGATCAGCGGCTGGATTTTGTTGACAGCTGGCTGGATCTGGATTTTGAAAAATCCATGACCAGCGCAAAGAACTTTTCCGTGGCAAAAAAGCTGGCAAAGGAGCTTAAGGTCCAAAGCTTTGACCTGATACTGGTCCATACGTCTCTGGCGGCGTTTTTCGTCCGGCTGGCGGTGATGCTGGCGGGAAAAAAGAAAACAAGGGTGGTCAACGTTGTTCACGGATACCTTTTTGACAATAGTACCGCTCTGGCAAAACGGACCGTTTTGCTGGCCGCCGAAAAGCTTATGGCTGGCTGCACCGACCGGGTGATAGTTATGAATCGCCAGGATATGGAGATCGCGAATAAACATCGCCTGTCCCGGGGAGACGTCCGGTTTATTCCCGGAATGGGTGTGGATATGTCTGTTTACGGTCCGGTTACGGCTCGGGATCGGAGTCAGGCCCGAAGCAGCCTCGGGATAGGTGACGATGCCTTTGTGATGGTATTTGCGGCAGAATTCTCGGCCCGAAAGAACCAGAGGATGCTGATATCGGCTATGGAGCATTTGCCCGAAAACGTGGTTCTGCTTTTGCCGGGGCGGGGGGATCTGCTGGAAAGCTGCACTGAACAGGCCAGAAAATATGGCAGCCGTGTCCGACTGCCGGGTTTTGTTACCCATATGACCAGCCTGTATCAGGCGGCAGACATATGCGTCTCTTCCAGCCGCAGCGAGGGGCTTCCCTTTAACCTGATAGAGGCCATGGCCTGCGGCCTGCCGGTGGTCGCCACCGATGTTAAGGGCCATCAGGATCTGGTGACCGACGGGGAAAACGGATATTTATATCCATATAACGACGAAAACGCCTTTGCCGAAAAGGTCAAAAAAATAATGGCTTCCGGAACGGAAGCCATGGGTGCGGCAGCCGCAAAGACGGCGGCCGATTATGAACTGGGCCGTGTGCTGCCCATAACATATGGCGAAATGACAGGTGACCGATGAGCAGATCATCGGTCACCTGATTTCAGGTTTTGCGGATAAAAGCTTCGCCGCATTTGCGGCAGACGATTTTGATCTTGCCCTTGCCCCGGGGGACGCGCATAACGGCCTTGCATGAAGGGCATGAGAAAAAGCAAAAATCTCTGCGCTGGCGAAACTGGGTGCGCTTACCCCTGAACCAGGCCATAAAGCGGGCCCTTTTGGCAAGGTATTTGCCGTTTTCCGCCCGGCGCTTATAGATGTTTTTTGAAAATATCCGGGCGTAGCACAAAATCATAAGGGCTATGGCCGCCATCCACAGCAGCCCGCTGATCAGCGAACCAAAGCTGCCGGAGGACAGAGCGTTGATAATGGCGGCAATGAAGACAAGAACCAGGGCGGCGACGCTTTCAAACCGGGCAAGGTCGTCAGACCCGTTGCGTCCTGCCATCAATTGAGCGATCCTGTATCGCATGAGATTATCATTTCCTTTCAGAAAAACCGGCGAAGTCGCCGGACATGGCTTATCATTTGCAGATATTATAGCCTATGGCGGGACGGATATTGTTAACTCACTATTAAACTTTTTGAAATTGAGGCGAAACATTGGTCGATTTTTTCCGTATCACAAAAATCGTTGTTGACTAACCCGGCTTTCCGGGTGTATATTATCCACATAGTTTTTTGATTTCAGGAGAGCGGCCCCATGAACAAAGCGGCATTCGAGTTTGAATTTTACTTTTACTTTACCGACCGGGGAGTAAAAGCGATTTGTGCTGCTGTGAAGGGCTGATACTTTTTCAGTTTAATTTACCGCGCGGGAATCGCATCCTGCGCGGATTCTTTTTTATTTAAGGGAAGATCAAGCTATGAAAAACCATCTTATTTACAACCCGGAAATGGAATGTATGGATATTGAGCAGCGCAGAGAGCTTCAGCTTAAGCGGCTGCAAAAAACAGTCCGCCTTGAATATGACAATGTTGCGGTCTATCGTCAGCGCATGGACGACAAGGGCATAAAGCCCGAGGATATCCGCTGCCTTGAGGATCTGCAATATCTGCCCTTTACCGAAAAAACCGATCTGAGAGATAATTTCCCCTTTGGCCTGTTGGCGGCTCCAAAAAGTGAGATCGTCCGTATCCAGGGTTCCTCCGGCACCACCGGCAAGCCCATTGTGGCGGGATATACCCAAAACGATATCGATAACTGGACCGAAATGATGGCCCGAACCATGACCGCAGCCGGAGCCACCAGAGACGACATAATCCAGATAGCCTATGGCTATGGACTGTTCACCGGCGGTCTGGGCGCCCATCAGGGAGCCGGAAAGCTCGGCGCTATGGTGGTCCCCATGTCCTCGGGCAATACTCAGCGCCAGATAATGATGATGCAGGAGCTGGGGGTAACCATGCTGTGCTGCACCCCCTCTTATGCCACCCTTCTGGGGGAGACTATCAGGGATATGGGCCTTGACCCCAAAAATGACCTGAAGCTGAAGGCCGGATGCTTTGGCGCAGAACCCTGGACCGAAGCCATGCGTACCCGAATCGAAGAGCTTTTGGGCATCGATGCCTGCGATATCTATGGCCTTACGGAAATTTCCGGCCCCGGTGTCGCCTTTGAATGCCTTGAAAAGCACGGTATGCACGTTAACGAAGACCATGTTATTGCCGAGATAATTGACCCGGTCACCGAAAAACCTCTGCCTTATGGTGTCCAGGGTGAGCTGGTGTTTACAACCATAACCAAAACCGGTATGCCCATGCTCCGTTATCGCACCCATGACCTGTGTACCCTCACCGGGGAAAAATGCGCCTGCGGCCGCACCACCGTTCGCATGAGCCGCCTTACCGGACGGACCGACGACATGATGGTCATTCGCGGAGTCAATGTGTTCCCGACCCAGATCGAATCCATACTGGTCAAAATAAGCCAGGTCGCGCCTACATATATGCTTATTGCTGACCGGGTAAACTCCTCCGATACTCTGGAAGTCCAGATCGAGCTTACTCCCGACATGATGAGCGACACGGTTTCTGACGTTGAAAACCTGAAAAACTATATCAGGGACCAGATCAAATCCGTTGTTGGCATCGCCGCAAAGGTTACTCTGCTGCCGCCCAGGTCCATCCCCCGATCCGAAGGCAAGGCAAAGCGGGTCATCGACAACAGAAAACTGTAAAAGGCATATAACAAGCTCCCCCTTGCGATGCAAGGGGGGAGCTGCTGCGTGTCAAAATAGTCCGATGGACTATTTTGACACGGGTTCTTGCGGCCTTCGGCAGCGCACTCAAAAGGCCGCCATGCGGCCTTTTTCGCACGTTTGAAGGCCGAGTAGTGAAATTTCCGACGTACACGCCGCCGGAAATTTCATATGTGAATTTTTTCGCCGCTAACACGGCGAACTCTACGAGGTTTTTTGACAGACTCAAGCTCCCCCTTGCGATGCAAGGGGGAGCTGCTGCGTTTAAACGGATAAATTAAATGTTGTTCGCTGCCATGAAGGCGGTGAAGTTGGCGTGACGCATGGTGCCGCCCTTGGGGGTGCCGGGTTCCCACAGGAAGTTCTGACCGGCCATGACGGAGTTCATAGCCACGTCGGCATCGCCGACAACATAATACTGAGGAGCGGTACCGAAGAAGCTTTCGGCGGCGTCCACACAGGGTTCAAAACCGGCGTTGACAACAACGGAATCAAATGCTACGCTGCCTTCGCTACCGTCTTTGTTCTTGTAAACGGCGACGCCGTTGTCCACAGAAACGATCTGAGCGCCGGTGATACGCTTGATGTTGGCGTACTTGCGGTCCAGATAAGCGATGGTCTGCTGTGCGTCATGGCAGCCCAGGCCGTGGCCCAGATTGCTGCGGGTGATGACGGTTACTTCGTGACCGGAGTTGACCAGATAAATGGCTGCTTCATAAACGGTCATAGTGCCGCCGACCATAACGACGTGCTTGCCCAGCTTGTCTTCGTGGCCGAATACGTCCATAGCGGTGAGGGCTTCCTGACCGCCGGGGATGTTCAGCTTCTTGGGAACAGCGCCGGTTGCGGCGATGACTGCGTCATACTTGCCGTCGATCATGTCGGAAGTGGCTTCGGTGTTCAGCAGGATCTCAACGCCAGCCTTCTTGCACTGGTCGATGTTCCATTCGATATAGCGCTTCATAGCCCATTTTTCCTGGAGATAGTAGGCGTGGATGGCCTGACCGCCCAGCTTGTCGGACTTTTCGAACAGGGTCACGCTGTGGCCACGCTCAGCACAGGTAAGAGCAGCGCGCAGACCGGCAGGACCGCCGCCGATAACGGCGACTTTTTTGCCGCCCTTGGAGGGACGGAACATATTGGGATATACGTTTTCAAGGCCGAAACGGGGGTTGACGGCGCAGATAGCGCTGTGGCAGTTGTCGCAGCGGAGGCAGGGGGTGATATCTTCGCCTCTCTGCTCGACGATCTTTTCGAGGTAATCGGGATCGCAGTTGAAGGGACGGGCAAGATAGAACATATCGCACTTGCCTTCTTCCAGAGCTTTTTCCATAACGGCAGGATCCTGGAAACCGGTAGCAGCGGCGATGATAGCGTCGACACCGGCTTCTTTAAGCTTCTGGGTGTATTCCAGAGAAGGAGGACACTCTTCGTTGTAGATGTAGGAGGTGGGATGCTCGCCGATGTTGCGGCCGGCACGGACATGATAAATATCGACCCACTGGGCCCAGATCTTCATCTTTTCGATCTGCTCGGGATCGTCGGATGCGGAGAACTGCATCTCGATGAGGAAGTCGGGGCCACATTTTTCCTTGATAGCAGCAAGGAATTCGGAGGTTGCACGGCAACGGTTTTCGAGGCTGCCGCCATATTCGTCAGTACGGTTGTTGGCCTTGGAGCTGTCGCCGATAACGCCAACGCTGACAACGTCCATGCTCAGAGCTTTCAGCTCGATAACGTCAAGAACAGCGTCTTCGATAAAGTCCTTGATCTGCTGAGTGGTCATCATGGTCTTGGGGCCGCCACCGCCGCCGAAACCGCCGATGCCGCCGCTGCCGCGGGAACCCATGCCGCGCTTAACGCCGTTTTTGTCGGTGTAGCCGTTGATCATGCGCATCATGGCTTCGCTGGGGCCGCCGCCAGGGCCGCCGGGACCACCGGGACCACCGGGACCACCAGGACCGCCAGGGCCGCCGGGACCACCAGGGCCGCCGGGACCACCAGGACCGCCGGGACCGCCGACGTTGGGGTCGTTAAAGCTGAGGCCGTCGGGGATGCGCTTTTGCAGCTGAGCCATGCACAGGCTGCCGTGAGCGTGAACGCGGTCGATCAGGCGAACGAAATAGTTGTTGACAAATGCGTTGTTAGCGGGGAACAGAGCTGCGTCGGCAACCAGGTCACGGTCCATGGTACGCAGGCTGATGGAAGGCATGGTCACGATGGAAGCGCCGTTGCGGCAGGCTTCTTCGGTGAACTTGATGGTGCCTTCGGCAGGGTAGTTTTCAGGACCCTGATGCTCCTGAGAATTACATTTGGACATACCCATTCTGGTGCGAATGACTACGTTGCCCGCTCTCAGAGGAGTGAGCAGTTTTGCATATTTGTGATTCATATCCATTTTCCTTTCAATATATTTTCTGAATTTGTTCGATTCTGACATATAATAGAATAATCTTTAGAGGCCAAAGTGTCAAGTATATCTTGTGTGAGTTTTTTGTTTTTGCCATGGCGGTGGGATTTTTCCGGCCGATGCCGCATATTATCAATAATGTCTGTGATAAATCGGAAGGAGCTGATCGCGGTGCCGGAACGCCAGAACGGAGACATTGACGATTTGATATTCGACGGCGAAGAAAGAGTAAGCGAACGATGAGAACAGCAGCGCCGACGGCCCAAAAGGGACCATCGGCACTGCCGGTATTAAGACGATGAGACGCTATGAAAATCAATCAGGTATGACCATTTTTCGCATATGACCCAGGTTCGGCACACGGCATCAGGAAAATTGAAGAATAAGCATTTCTCTACCCTGAAATTTAAAAGTGACACCCAGCTTTTGGGAGAAATACGAATGCCCGTCTTCATCGAATGTCAGCTTATTTTCCAACATTTCCTGAAAGTCCCTGAACCACTGGCTCTGATCTTCCGTTGTCCATGCTGAGTTTTCTAAAAACGTAATATGTACACGTTCAAGCCCGTCACTGTTTATAGAGAATACTGCCTGTGCATCATGCCCATCGAGGGAGAATTTAACCGTGTTCCCGCTTCGATGTTCTTCGTAAGACATTTCTGCATAATCATCAAAGCTTTCGATGGTAAGATTTGATGGAAACAGAGTCGTATCCGTAAGCAACTGCAAGGAAGAAACCTTACGCCCGGAAAGCGGAGGGGAATAATTGCATATTATACACACCAGCGCTGCTGCGGCACACACAATTAGTGCTGATAATATAAGCTTTTTCTTCATAATAGCACCTCCGGGTCAATTGACCTTGCAAATTTCACCATAAGCACTACATATGCAACATACGCCACCCGTACGAATATTGTAATGAGCAGAGATAGAAACACCACAGGCAGTGAGAACGCCGAGACACAGGCATCGGCAACAGCGGATATCAACATAACGCCCTGAACAGATTGGGAAAACTGGGAGAGCGGCTGCTTGTCAATGACCGTTTCGAAGCCCTTGCAGATCAGACAACGCCTGAACGCCCTGACAAGGCCGATACTCGAAATCAACACATTGGAAAGAAGCGCACCATCGTCGTTGAAAAATGAGCATATGGCACACAGCCCGATCTCCACAGCTGCGCAGATGACCGCCCGAGAAAACGCCTTTTTGTTTCGCTGACAGAGAAACGCCGTTATTACCAGCGAAAGAGTCGGTGCAACGATCATGGGCGGCGGCATAAAAAGACCGACAACATCGGCGCATAACAGCAGAGCTATGGACAAAACCGCCAGTTTTTTCATAGGCTCACCTCCGGGTCAATATCCCCTCTTTCCGAAATCACGCACAAAAGTGGAGAAGATACAACTATTATAAATCAAATTTCCAGCAATGTCCATCGGTATGTTGAGCCGTTTCACCCCTGCTCGGCGATGTAAGTTTGGACGCGGTTTTGGATGATGTCAGCTACATCCTCGACGGTTTTGTCTCCCGCAAAATATGCGGCCGCTTCTTCGGTGATTCGCATACTTTTATGAATGCACTCCTGTTGCATAATCCTCTTGGGTATAGATCAAGCCATCTGTCCGGGTAAATGTAAATCGTCCAGATGAAGGCATGGTTATCGAATTATAAGGCGTTCCGTCAATGGGATCCATAAATATTAACGCATAGAATTCTGTACTCGGGTTGTAGTAATATCCATTTACAACAATTGCGTGTCTGCCAACGGCGGTTCCTGTAGCCGGTCTTCGTCCAGTGACATAAATAGGACAATCGTTATAAATATCGGTTTCAACCTTAGAAAATGTTAAAGCAGAAGTGGAACGCACATAATCCAAATCATATCTGGCGTTAAAATATGGAAGAACTTCATAAGTGAACTTGCCCGCATAACTTCCTTCGCTTTGCCCGCAATAGTTTGCAAAACCAAGTGCAGTTAGACTGATGCCTGTAAGGAACTCACCTATAGAGGCAGCACATGCTGCCCAACAAATTGGATAATTCCCTTGAGTAGTTCCTGGTACCATAAGAGTGTCGGTATACACTGTTCTTGTATGTTGATATTGTTTTGTAAATGAGATATTGCCCTTTTCCAACTCTGATACTTCAATAATATCTGCCAATTCCGCAGTTGAGAGGTTTGATATGCTGTTACTGGAACCGGGAATGGTGATCTCTAGTAATCTCTTTTTAACAACAGAATTTGAAAACAGTGAAATTCCTTCTGAATCATGTATTATTGCTATTTCTTTACTTTGGCCCATCTCAATATAGTCATTTAGAGAATTTGCGTATCCAAGGGAAAGTTGGCAAGAAATATTGTCAGTTGCACCATTAAATACGTATGCGATTGCACAGATTTTTTCATTTGAAAAAATAGGGTAGGTCGAAAATTCTGTTTGCTTTATGCTGCCGTCAACACAATAATACGAGTTGATCTTTGAACCAATAGTATACCCGCAATTGTTTTGAGCAGAGTCACTGATTGTATGCATTAAGTAAGGCAAAACGTTTTTTAGATAAGCAATTTCGTTGTCGGTTATGTTGTCATTGCCTAATGCTGAGTTATCTATTGCAAATACATTTACAGTTGATATTGACATCATAAAAATCAATATACAAATAATTGATGTCATTTTTACAAGAATGTTCTTGAAGTGCATAATCATTGCTTTTACCTCTCTTTATCGTAAATCAAAGAAACCATAGATTCGTAATATTCGTCATCCAAGCAGAACTCGCCGATATAAAAATCCTTGCCCTGGAAGAGACAAATGGCGAATATTTTAGATGAGTTGTCAGAAATTATCGTATAATCAAAATCATCAAAGGAGAAATCGATACATATTTTGCCGCTAATAAAAGCGCTCGCTTCATAATCTGCTTGGGAAATAGGAACCTTTACCACATCAAGGTTTTTAATAAAGTTTCGAAGTATATTTTTGCCTGAAGATATCAGAAGATCTTCGCTGATGGCGGTATCTGACGTAAGGCCGACAATGGAGATATCATAAAGCTCGTTGACATCCAACTCCGTCGGCAGGCAGTCATTGATATCTGGCATCTTCGATATGTCGCTCGTTATACCAGAGGCAGCATGGCTGGTATGTGAAGATACGCACCCTGCCAGCAACAGCAGAACGACACACAAAATTAAGATTGCCCTTTGCATTGCTTTGACACCTCTTTCCGAAATCACGCACAAAAGTGGAGGAGATATAACCATTTTAAATCAAATTTCCTGCAATGTCCATCGGTATGTTGAGCCGTTTCACCCCTGCATTACAGCAAGCCGAAGTTGGACATTAAGGAAACAAGGTAGTATGTATAATAGATAGTGAGGGTGCCGGCGTCCATCAGGGGGGTCATGCAGGTTTGGACGGTATCGGACAGGATGGCTGCGGCGGTATCGACACATTCATCGGGCCACTGTAATTCGTAAGCGTCTAGAGCTTTTTCAATGTCGACCAGCACGTTCCACGTGATATCACCTGTGTCGTTGGCAAACATTGTGGTCACAGCATCCAGGACCTCACTGCCTTTCACCGGCTCTCCGCAATATTTCAAAAATCGATACCAGTAGATATCAGTTTCCTGATCGTTATGATCCCAGTATGCGTTTATAAATTCGTCTATCAGCAGCTTGTCGTCATCGGACAGAGAGAGGCCGCCAAGATAATAAACTTCCATAAATTCTGTCAGATGGTACAGCGATATGGTTGATCCGTCGTCGCTCAGGTTGCGGGCAATCAGATTTGAAAGGCCTTTAGCGACCCCGTCTTTGTCAATATCAAGGCCGCAATACAGCCTGAGCTTTATAGCGGCGGCATCGTCCAGGTTGATACCATCTTCGCTCAAGGTGTCGCTTATGCTTTCGCAAAATTCCCAATCGGGGCGAAGGTCGAAAAACTCATCCAGAAGCTTTGTAGCGAAATATGTCTCCGACAGGTCGTAGTTATTATCTTCGAACAGGTACAGCCCGTCGTATCTTTCTCCGCTGGAAATAAAGGCAGCTACACTTTCCTTGATATACGTTGGCATTTCGATATTCAGTCCGTTATATATTTTGGTGATGAGATAAACGGGAAACATGTGGTCTATGGCATTCTCCTCGTACTGCAAGCTGAATTCGCTGAAATGCCGCTGTATACATTCCTGCAAGTATTCGCTGTACTTTTCGTCAAGACTCAAAGCGTGAGCGCAGTTTGCAATGGTAAATATCATGCCTATATCTGGCAAGGAATTTTCGATAATAATGTCAGCCATATAAGCCTCAAAAGGCTCATTATAAACGCTTATAAGCCTGTATTCGCCATCGCCTAAGGCCTCCAAAACCTCGACCATTGCAGAAAGAAGCTCGATGTTGCCATCTGTCAGGTTGTCCTCAGGGGGGATGGTACTGCCAACGACCGCAAGAAAGGCAGCTATCTGCTCTCTTTGAGCCTGCTGCAAATGCTCACCCAAAACGGTCACGGCACGAGTGGTTTGAAACATAAGCTGTAGATACATACCGGTTTGCTCGTCGCTGCTCAGTTCGCTCCAATATTCGTCGACACTGGTGCCGGACTCCAAAAGCTGAGGGAAGAAGAAGCCTTCGGAGCAATACTGCTTATCCAGCGCCGTTTCGGCAAGTTCATAAAACCGGTCGGGAACAGGATAGTTTACCAGTTCCGCCAGCAATACGCAAAAATAAGCGCAATACCCGACAGTGGAACCGTCGGCCTCAAAGCAATTAAGCATCTCACTATCCAGAAAAACTGTGAGCTTTTCAAGCTCCGGCTGGCCAAGGTCGTTGTTTACAAGGGAGTACACCGACAAATATGTGTCATACAAAAACATACTCATTCGTCCAGTACTGTAGCCGGTATATTTTTTGTAACCGCCCTCGTTTGTTTGCAGATATTCCAGCGCGGCATATAACTCATCGATGCTGTAATCGACGCTGACAGTATCTTCTGCCGGTGCAATGCCACATCCGGCAAAAATGTTGAAAACAAGTATGATCGCTGACAAAACCGCCAGTTTTTTCATAGGCTTACCTCCGGGTCAATATCCCCTCTTTCCGAAATCACGCACAAAAGTGGAGGAGATACAACTATTATAAATCAAATTTCCTGCAATGTCCATCGGTATAGTCGAAAATCCCCCTGTCCATGGCAGCTTAAATGGTGAACGATTTAAAGCCCAAGTACCCGATAGACCTTTTGGGGCGTTACTGCAAAATGCAGGTCGTATTTCTCGGCCAGCGCCAACACGGCCTCGTAGGTATCGTTTATGTCTTCACTGGGGTCGACGCAGATATACCCCTCGCATTTTTGCAAATAATACAGCTGCTGGTAAAATTCGTTGATGCCGTCGGTGGGGTCGTATTCAATATCATATAGGGGGACAATGATCCGCTGATCCAGCGACACATAATTTTCGCCGAAATTGAAGTACGTATCCGGTGACAGAAAACCGATAACCACAAAATTCAGGGGCTGAAGGTGCAGCGAAAGGGTAAATTCGTCTCCAAGACAGAATACGTCCGAATATGCGTGGCCAAGAACTACAGGTATAGCATTATCCACCGAGGTAACGACGAAGCAATCGTTATCGAAGTTTTTGCCCAGTGAAATACAGTCGTCCAGAAATCCGTACATATATCTTCCTATCATAAAGGTTTGCAGCTGCGTATGCAAGTTGCCGTCGGAGCCTTTTTCGTTGGTTTCACCGTTAGCTGAAAACTTGGGATCGGCGGTGAAGGTTCCCACATATTCCAGCGCCTGATTGTGGAACTCGATTCGGTTAACAATGTCATACAGTTCTTCGTAATACTGTTTCACCCGTTCCAAAGCATTTTCTGTTGCATAAAATTCCTCTTTAGAAGGGAAGTCCCCCAAACCATAGCGAGAACCCATAAAATAGTAATCCCAATCGACAGTGGTGGCCTCAGCGCTTTCGCCCGGGACGGATTCGGGTTCTTCCTCTGCCGACTCTTCGTCCACCGGCTCAGGAACTGCTGACACGGGATCATCCGCGGATCCGACAGAAGACTCTGGATCTTTGGTGATCTCCGGCGATTCAGCCACAGGAACGACCTCGGGAGATACCGCAATGTCGTTTGTATCATCGCCGCGCTGGCAGGCGACAAAGCAGCAAAGGCTCAACACAAGACTCAAAATCAGAAGAATTACACTCTTTTTCATGTTCTACTCCTTAATCCATGTTAAGGTACACAGCAGAAAACCGTGTACCTTAAATGATTTATTCTATAACATCGTAAATGGCGACTTGTACCCAGGCATCGGACATATCTTCATCTGGAAACAGCTGTAGCGACAGATACTGCTGCTCATCCAGCATCCACATCGAAGTGAATCGGCCGGTTTCCGTCGGAAGGAAGCCATAGTGCGACGATCTTTACGAAGTTTTTGACAGTATTGGGTACACAGTGGAGCAAGCTCCACTGTGTACCTGTAAGAAATTTATGCGCCGTAGAATATTTTGGGGATTGCGTTAGGTCCATAGCAGATCTGAGAAGTGGATTCTACCTTTCCATATCCGTAATGCTCGAAGCCTTCGGCATAGATCGATCCGTTATACCACATTTCTGCTCGCGCGTAGTGATATTGTTCGGCAGTTACGTAACCTTCTGCCCAATACTCATAACCGTGGTCAGAGAGATTGGTAACTTTCCAAACATCGCTGGCTGTAACAACAATACTGGCTCTGGTAGTTGAACCTTCGAAGATTGCTCCAATATCCGGAATTGAAGAGTCGTAATCAAAAGAAATGTTCCCTTCTTCATCTATGATAACAACATTAAACTCAGGGGGTAATTCATCCACTGTCAGTTCTTCAGCGAATGCGGTAACGCCAAATGCAGAGATGGAGGCAATGGCAAAAATCAACGCAAGAATTCTCTTAATGCTTTTCTTCATAATTAAACATCCTTTCAAAGTAATCGATCTAATTTTTATAATTCATGACGGAATTTTCGGCGCGATATTGCGGTTTAACGCTGAAATTTACCTGCCCATTGGAGACACCCCTATCCGAAGATTTTGTGTTATGAGTTTAGCACAAACGGTTATGGATGTGGGGATTTTGCAGTATAAACCATGTTTTTGCAGTGAAAAGGTGGTATATATAAAAAACACGTGGTAAGTGGTTCTTACAACGTGTTTTTTACTCCATGCCCAAAAGCCAGGCAGGTGAAACTTTTAGGAGCTTTGCCAGTTCCCTTATTTCATAATCTGTAATAAATCTTGTTCCGATCTCCATCCTGCTGACTGAGTCGCGTTCGATCGTTATACCAACCAGCTGAAGCTTGGCGGCCAGTGTTGATTGTGACCATCGCATTTTGAGGCGAGCTTCTCGGATACGTTCTCCGCTGATGTTTTTCTTTCCATCATAATCATAGATTTTCACGCGCTCACCTCCGGGTGTGTTTATTGTCAGTAATATTCTTGACTTTAACACGGGCTTTGTGAATAATAGTGTTAAAGATAAGAATTTTGAAAAAACGGCTTGACAGCGGGGAGATGAACGTATTATGTTAAAAAGCAAAGCAGAGCTGGAGAAAAAACGGATAATGAATATAGTTATTTGTGACGACTCGAAAGAATTTGTTCAGGCTTTGATATATGAAATCAAGAATTATGCAGCAAAGCGCGATTGCTATATTGAAACTAAAAGTATTTACTCTGCTGCCCAACTTTTAGATTCTGATTTTTCTGATGTGAATGCTCTATTTCTTGATATACATATGCCTGATATGGATGGCCTCAGTGCGGCCAGAGAGATTCGAAAAAAGAATAAAAATTTAATTATCGTTTTTGTAACAGGATGGCCAGAGTATGCTTCTGCGGGATACGAGGTCAATGCGTTTAGGTATTTAGAGAAAGGGAAATTGGGAGATAAACTGATCGAATATCTTGATGCCATACAAGAAGAACTTCGAAAAAATATGGAAATAATTGTTGTGGAAACCAGGGAACGTACCCTTGAAACCACTGTAAGAAATATCTTATATTTTGAAGGAACTTCCTATCGCTCGGTATTGCTTCACCTGCTTAATCAGGACGAAGTCATCGAATGCACAGGCAGGCTTGCGGATTATGAACAGAAAATGGCCAAGTTTGGATTTCTGCGGCTGCAAAAGAGCTTTCTGGCAAATATGTACAACATTGTTAAAATCAATAATTATAAGGCGGAATTGGTTAATGGCGAAAAGTTGAACGTTTCTACTGGAAAATATCAGGAAGTTTGCAGACAATTTCTCCTGTGGAGAGGAAGACGGTATGAATGATTCCATTCCTTATTTACTGAATCTGATCCTTAACGCTGTCGAAGCAGTCGCTCTTCTTCTTTTTGGGAGTTGCTTTTTTAATAGTAAGTTCCATGGCAAAAAGCTTGCCGCCATATTTTTTGGCTTGCTGGCATCTAATGTAATTGTACATAGCCTTTTAGAAGATGTGCTTGCAGTTAAATTTCTGGCTGTTGTTCTGGTCGATTCAGCGTGGTTGTATTATAATTTTGAGACTGATTATGTCAAATGCGGAGTTGTTTCTGTTTTTTTTCTATCTTTGATGGCGGTTATTGACAGCGCTTTTATAATGTTGATCATAGTACTGTTTCCAAGCAGCAGTCAGAGATTGTTGACCGATATGTTTGCATATTACACATTGTGTTATACTGTGAAAATGGTCGAATTTCTTGGGATAGCGATTTTTAGATTGAAAACGCAAATAATAAAATCGCAGTTTGCTTCTTCGTGGCGTGAATGGGTTCGTGTAATTATGTTCCCGGTGATGTCAATAGTTATTGCAATGCTGCTGTTTCGGGTTTACTCGGTAGCAGAAGAAACGGCTGATATTATTCTGCTTTGTTCGATAATTTTACTTCTAACTGACATTTTGGGGATCGTATTGCTGAACCATCTGGAAGAACAGCAAAAACAGTTGCAGGATTATTCCGTGTTGCAACGGTTAATGAAAACTGAATGGGAAAACGCAGCTGCATGGATGACGGCCTATAGTAATCAACGCGAACGGACTCACGAATTTCAAAATCAGTTGGCCGTCATACGTGGGCTTGTGAAGCGTGGAAACGCCGACGCTGAATTGCTACAATATTTGGAAGCCTTGTGTCAAACCGATTTCTTGGATACTTTGTTTGTGAACACCGGCAGACCGATAGCAGACGCTGTATTAAACCAAAAGTGCGCGCTTGCCCAAAGTAAGTCCATAAAATTCGAGGCTCAGTTGGACAACCTTGCCGAATTCGCTTTGCCGGATGATGCGTTTGTGGTAGTTCTTTCTAATCTGATAGACAACGCCATCGAAGCAAGCGAAAAGATCGAAGATGTCGAAAAGCGGATCATAAAACTGGGGATAGAAGTGAACCCAAAATCAAGTTTTTTGTATATTGAGAACCACACAGCAGCCCCGGTGATAATTAAAGATAATCGGATACGTTCCACAAAACAGGATGGGTTTGACCACGGATATGGACTGACCAACGTATTTAGATTGTTAGAGCAAAATAACGGCGTATATACGTTAGATTATGATGACGTAAAAAAGTTGTTCCGGTTTATTGCGCAAATCACTCCACCGGACGAGAATGAGCCAAAGGATGCCGGAAAAACCGAAGTTCTATGAACCTTAATGCACCAAAAGCACCCGGAAAAATTACGATTTTTCCGGGTGCTTTTGGCTCTATGAGGGATTATAGTTACGGCTTACCCCTTTTTCACTGCAAAAAACCTTTTTTCACTGCAATTTTCACATTTTTTTAGTTTAAAAGCGTATAATCAATGTAGGTGAGACGATATGCATAAACTTGCTATTGCTATAGCAGAGTCGAGCGTTAGAAGAAATTGGATATCAGAAGACGATAAGCTCTGGTGCGCATATGCTTTTGAAAAAAAGCTGTTGTTTTTTGCGTTTCTGTTGCTTTTAGCACCGCTAACAGTAATGATTGGGACCCTTAAGGAAACGGCAATATTTGTTTGCGCATTCTACGTTTTGAGAAGACGAATTGGCGGATGGCACGCCCCTCACGCATGGTTATGCCAGTTGCTGAGTATGGCTCTTGTCATGGCGATAGAACTGGTGATCGGCCCGATGCTCATGGAAGCCAACGCGGTGCTTTTGGGGCTAATTGATTCTTTAGTTATGATAGCTGGTTTAATACAAAGTCCGGTTTACCCTGCGCAAACACATTTTGACGACGATGTTATACATGCCAATAATGTCAAAAAGAATCAGGTTTTGGTTTGCATTATTGGTTTACAATGCCTTTTGGGTGCTTGGGATTCAGGAATTGTTGTGTACAGTCTTCTTGCGGTGTCTACAGGTATTTTATCTGTTTACATAGAAAAACTCGTGCAATATAGTAAAAGGAGAAAAAACACACTATGAAGACAACTGAAAAAATCTGCAAAAAAATCGTAAACCAATTGACGGGCGAAGGCAGGTACGGATGGCCGCCTTCATGCACAGGCTTCCTGTATCAGCCCCAGCGCCCGGAAGAATCATCATCCGCAAAAAGCGACAGCGAAAGCTCCGAAAAACGGTGATCTTAATTGGCTGATATTCAGAACAAAAGTATTGAGGTCAAGCTTGCTGCCGCCGAAACGGCACACGAAATCGAATGGACGATCAAGACTTAGAGATCAACGACACAATAAGGAGGTCAATATGAAAAAGACAACAAGACGAATAATCAGTATGCTGCTTATCATGGCAATGGTTTGTTCCTTGAGCATGGTATTTGCCGGCGCCGCAGAAATTTTGGATAATACCACATCAGAGGTCGAAGTAGCCAGCGCAAGAGGTATCTATAAATGTATGGTCACAGCCAACGGAGTCCGGGTCCGTAGTGGCCCCGGAACAGAATATGCAATTTTGGGCCAGATGGACTGGGGTGATATCGTTTATAAATACTCTGTGACCGGAGACTGGGCCTATGTGCTTTGCGGAGCCCCCAACACCGGCCTTTATGGCTATATTCATACCGACTACTTAATAGAAGTTGACGATTTTTAAAAATCATAATGGCCCTACCGTCGGCTTTTTGAGCCAGCGGTGGGGCCATGCCTGTTTTAAATTCCCAAAGGGATGGTGATGACCATGAAAACAAAAGCCCTTATCCTTTGCCTTGTGCTGATTTGCTTATTTACCGGGTGCGCCGGACGCAACGGCGGCGTTTCGTCGGTCCCTATGGAAGGACACGGTCAAATCGAGGTGAATACGGCTCCGTCTGCCGTTGTTTCCGACAGCGCTGTATCCGCTTCGGAAGGACCCGAAGGCGATTTGTGGACCGGCGTTGGGGGATATTATATTTTAAAGCCCACGTCCATTGCCGACAACACCCTTTTGTCGCTGGTATGTAACGGCAGACTTTATCATCTGACCTTGGATTTGGAAAACGGGTTAGAATATGTTCTGCAAAGCGATAAAAGTGCCGTTTACAGGTGGAGCGGAGAGATTCTTCAAATCGTCGCCGACGGAGATTTTATCTGGGCTGTTGAAAACGATTTTTATAACAATCGATACTACCTTTACCGCATCGACAGCGGCGGGAAAACGGAAGCGTTTCCAGTCGACAGTTCTGTATTTACAGGCAGGTTTCTTAAGCAGATGCTTGTAACGAATGGAGGCATAATTCTAAGCTTCAATGGGCAGCTGGCGATTTTGGATTCTGGCGGCAGCCTTTTGAAAACGGTTTCCCTGCCTGAGAATGTCAGCTCTTTGACTATGGGGGCCAACGACGCTGTTTATTTGGTTGAAAATACGGACGACAAATGCCGCCTTTATTTACTCGACAACGAATATAACATTTGCGACACCGACTATGAGCTGGCGGCGGGGAAGCTCTATCCTGGCAGCGACGGCAGCCAATTCCTTTTGGAAACTGCCGAAGGGCTGTTCAGCGTGGATGTCGACGGAACATCTTCCGCGCTCGTTATCTGGGAAGAATGTTCCCTGCCGCTGACCGGGTCTGAGCAGATACTGGTGGTGGAAGAAGGCTATTTTGTTGAGATCGACAGCAACGGTTACATTCTGGTCCCAGCAGAATACGAGGAAAAAATTACACTGACCATTGCGTGCCTCGGCGACTCGGACCTGGTCCGGCAGCGGGTTTTGGAATATAATTACCTTAACAGCGGTTTCCAAATCGAAATGGTCGACTACACCGAAGGCGGTGATTTGCCCGAGGATCAGGCCCTGATAGACTTAAACACCGAAATAATGGCCGGGAATTATCCCGACATGATCCTGTTTGGCGAGTCGATACCCGAATCCTATATCAGCAAGGGAATACTCTCTGACTTGGAAGTTCGGTTGAACGCTGACGACGAAATCTCAAAAGACGATATTGCCATAGCAAACGCTTTGGACCGACGGGGCGGGATATATTATCTGGGCAGCAGATTCTATATCTCCACAATGATTGGCCAGTACTCCCGCTTTGGTAACAGCTTCGGCTGGTCCTTTGACGAATATAAAAGCATTGAACGAGAAAAACTCGAAAGCACCGATATGCTTTATAACGCCACCAGAGAAGGCGTTCTTACTCAAATCTGTATCCGCTATATCATCGACACCGTGGACTTCGGGGCAGGGACCTGCGATTTTGGCAGCGACCGGTTTGTTGAGCTGCTGGAGGACATCGGTACCATGGAAGAAACCGGCGAAGACATAGACACATCCAGCACAAAGCGGGTGGGGTCAGGGACTCTTGTGGCATCAGGCGAATGGGTCGGCAATGTCTGGCAGCTTGCCTTCGAGGAATCTGTGGCCGGGTGCCGATTGAGCTTTGTGGGATGGCCCACCATTGACGGAGAATGCGGGTCTATGATAAGCCTAGTGGACCCCATCAGCATAGTCAGCCAAAGTTTAAACGGCGACGAATGTTGGCGGTTCATCAAATACTGCCTGGTTTCAGATATTTCCGGCATGGCTCTGCCCACTTATGCCCCAAACATCGAGCTGCTTTTCCGATCCGCCATGGATGGGGATACAAATCTTCCAACCGATGTTACCACCCAGGACCAACAAAGACTGCTGGAGCTTATAAGCGTGATAGACAAGGACGGATTTTACGACAGCACGATACTGAATATCGTTTTGGAGGAAAGCGAAGCCTTCTTTGCGGGATCCAAAACCGCCCGCCAAACCGCAGCCATCATCCAAAATCGGGTCCAAACCTATTTATTTGAGCAGGGGTGACCTTTAGCCCCCAGGCGGAGCAATCGCTCTGCCGTGGGTTCGTTTCGGGGCTAAAGCCGTCTTTGCCGTCGCGACCTTCTGTGGACAAAAAAATAACAGAATGACCTTCATTCTCAAAATCGGGAGCGTACAGCTCCCGGTTATTGTATGTATTTGATGTGCGGACGAAGACCTGTGGGGATTTGCCCGCAAGGGGCAGGAACGGGCTTAAGCTTGTTCCTGCCCCTTGCGTACAGCCTGACTTTGTTCTCGACCTTTGCCGGTGGACTTTATTTCCCGTGCGGTTCGCCTTGACAAACCATTTTGCGGGGTATAAAATCAGGGTGAGATTATTTATCAAAAAATTCAGCTTTCCCGTTTGCCGCGGGATTTTGTTTTGCGAGGTGAAAATGATGGACGCTGGCAGTAGTAACGGCACAGACAACCGAAAGCAGGCAGTGACGGACGATCCCGCCGCGTCTGATGTTTTCTGATCGGCGCTGTGTCTTGCTCCTGTCTTACTATTATTATAAGGTAAGGAGGACTTATAATGCCCGAACTTAACGCAACTATCGAAACCGCTATCGATGCGTTGCTGGACCAGAAAAAATATAACACCATTAAGGATCTGCTGACCACCATGAACCCGGCTGATATCGCGCTTATGCTGGGTGACATGACTCAGCAGCGGCTTGCTCTGCTTTTTCGGCTGCTGCCGAAGCAGCTGGCGGCGGAAGCCTTTGTTGAGCTTGAGGTCGAAACTCAGCAGCTGCTTATTTCCGGATTTTCAGACCGGGAGCTTCACGACATTATCAACGAAATGTATGTCGACGATGCTGTTGACTTGGTTGAGGAAATGCCCGCCGGGGTCGTTAAGCGCATACTCACCCAGGCTGACCCTGACACCCGACGGATAATCAACGAGCTTTTGAAATATCCCGAAGACAGCGCCGGCAGCATAATGACCACCGAATTTGTGGACCTGCCTGCACGGCTGACCGCAGGGGGAGCCATTGAGCATATCCGTGAAACGGGCCTTGACAAGGAAACCGTTAACGTGTGCTACGTTATTGACAACCGCCGCAAGCTTATTGGCGCCGTGTCTATCCGGAGCATTATCCTTTCCCGGCCGGATGCTCTTATTGGCGACATTATGGAAGACAACGTTATTTCCGTGACCACCCACGAGGACCAGGAAGACGTTGCCCAGATGTTCGCCCGATACAACTTTACCGTTTTGCCGGTGGTTGATAAGGAAGAACGGCTGGTGGGTATCGTCACCGTTGACGACGCTATCGACGTCATTCAGGAAGAGGCTACGGAGGATATTGCAAAAATGGCCGCCGTTACCCATTCTGACAAGCCGTATATCCGCCTGACCACCTTTGAAATCTGGAAAAGCCGTATCCCGTGGCTGATGCTGCTTATGCTTTCGTCGGCCTTTACTCAGATGATAATCACCCATTTCGAAGACGCGCTGTCTACCTGCATCGCCCTGACCGGCTTTATACCCATGCTTATGGGTACCGGCGGTAACTCGGGCAGCCAGGCATCGGTCACTATCATCCGCGGCCTTTCGCTTAAAGAAATTGAGTTCTCCGATGTGTTCCGGGTGCTGTGGAAGGAATTCCGCGTATCCATTATGTGCGGCGTTTCTCTGTCGGTGATCAATTTTGCCAAGCTGATGATATTTGATCAGCTGGGCATGGCCGTGGCTCTGGTGGTCAGCGGTGCGCTGCTGGCAACAATAATCGTAGCCAAGCTGGTGGGCTGCGTACTGCCGCTGCTGGCCGAAAAGCTGGGGTTTGACCCGGCGGTCATGGCCAGCCCCTTCATCACCACCATTGTGGACGCGCTGTCGCTGCTTATTTACTTTGCGCTGGCGGTGGTGGTTCTGGGCATATAGCCCGGGCAAAAGGTAAATCTCAACTTGTAGACAAAGGCCATCGGGCCGTTGTCTACAAGTTGAGAGGAACGAACTTACGTCAGGTGATCGCGGTCAAATCACATCATCAAGCTGGTCAAAGGGGTCAGGTGATGAGGAATTGCGGCGCGACCGGGCGGGCTACGGCCTATCCGGGGAAGAAGGCCGCTTTATTTTATCCTGTTTCTGACCCCATTAGAAATCAAAATATCGAGAGTACTGTTGGTATCAGGAGGCTTATATGGCTCAAAAAACGCCGCTTTATATGAATCTATATTATGATATACGCCGCCGCATCGAAACCGGCGCGTTGACTGTGGGTCAGCGACTGCCGTCGAAGCGGGCATTGGCCAGCAGCCAGGGAATAAGCGTAAACACCGTTGACGCGGCATATGCGCAGCTATGTGCCGAAGGATTTGTTGTCAGCCGGGAACGGAGCGGGTTTTATGTCTGCCAGATCGATCAGTTGGCCCGGACTCCCCGTACCCCGGCGCCCAAGAAGGAAAACGGGGCTGATGCCCCAAACCCGCTGGTCGATTTCTCTCCGTCGGGACTGGCGTCTGACCTTTTTCCTTATGCTACCTGGCGCAGATTGATGAAAAACGCATTTAACGAATATGACAAAACGCTGTTGAGCAGAGCGGATGCCCAGGGGGATCCGGGGCTGCGCCGGGCTATTTCTGACTATATCTGGAACGCCCGGGGAGTTCAGGCTGACCCGGACAGTATCGTTGTGGGAGCGGGCAGCTCGGACCTGATGCACATACTCTCGTTTATTCTGCCGCAGCGCTGGACATTGGCGGTTGAAAACCCGGTGTATAACCCGGCTTACCGGTTCTTTGAAGCCGGAGGCCATCGGGTCTTACCTGTAGACGTTGACCGCCAGGGTATGCAGCCCGGACCCTTGAAGGGACTGGACCCGGCGGTGGTTTATACCACCCCATCTCATCAGTATCCTCTGGGATTTTCCATGCCCATTTCACGCAGAGTAAAGCTTTTAAACTGGGCTGCCGAAGGAAATGAGCGGTATATAATCGAAGATGACCATGACAGCGAATTTCGATATGGAGGTCGCCCCATACCGTCTCTGGCCAGTATTGACGGGAGCGGGCGAGTGATCTATATGGGGACCTTCAGCCGGGGAGTGTCTCCCGCCCTGCGCATAGGCTACATGGTGCTGCCTCCGGCCCTGTTGGAAAACTATCGCCAAAGCTGGCGGGGACTTCCGTCGGCGGTATCGGCCTTTGACCAGCGGGTATTGCGGGATTTTATGGAGGGTGGCCATTTTGAGCGGCATTTAAGCAGGCTACGGCAGCGGTATAAAGCGCGCCGGGACGAGCTTACTCAGGCGCTGGCACCCTTTGGCGGCAGATTGAAGATCGTTGGCGACAACGCAGGCTGCCACCTGACGGTAAAGCTGACTAACGGCATGAGCCATCAGGAAATGTGCAGCCGGGCTATGGAAAACGGGGTCAGGGTATACCCGGTGTCAGATTATTTCATTGGCCCAATGGACCCTGTTTATGAAAGCAAGGTGCTGCTGGGCTACGGCGGCCTGAACTCCCAGGAGATCCAAACCGGCGCAGAGCTTCTCCTGAAAGCCTGGGGAGAGTAATGAGCTGCCTGAAATGGGCCTGAGATTAGTGTATATACCAAAACCGTCCGTCGACCTGTTGGTCGGCGGGCGGTTTTGCCATGCCCCGGAACAGCAGCCGCCCTTTGGATATTGCCATTAAGAACACAAACACATCACCTATGCCACGCTATATCCCGAAAATTCTCCATTAAATATACGGGGTTTCTGTAAATAATCCACAAAAGCAAACAAATGGCACATTGTTTTGAATATTCAGCAAGCTTAAAATTTTATCAGCCGAAGGACAAAACCCGGGCTGATAAAAGAAAAGAAAGGAAGTTTGTTATGAATCTTGAACAACGTGTCGAAGCTTTGGAGGCCGCATTGGAAAAGGCAAATCTGGAGATCATCAGGGCTCAGGCTGCCGTTGAGATCCAAAGCGTGATGGGCCGCTATGAGTTTTACTATTCAGCTCAGCGTCAGGACCTGATCAGGGGCCTTTGGAGCAAAAATGCTCCCGACGCGTCCATGGATATTCAGGGCGGAGCAAATCTGGTAAACTGCCCCCGTGACGAAGCCGATTTGGAAAACGAACGCAAAATGATGGACGAACAGACTGTGGGACTGTTCAGGATCCACACCCTGTGCACTCCGGTGGTGGAGGTGGCCGGTGACGGTATGACGGCCAGAGCCTGCTGGTTCTCCCCTGGTATAGATACGGATCCCACAGTGGACAGGGAAACCGGAGAGAAGAAAGGCGTTTCAAAGTGGTGCTGGATAAAGTACGGTGTCGATTTTGTACGCGAAGACGGCCAGTGGAAGCTGTGGCATGTCTCGGCCTATGGCTCGTTCCACTGCGATTTTTACAAAAGCTGGGCAGATCAGCCGGAAAAACCTCTGCAAAGGGGCCTTATCAGCGGACCTCCGGCAGATTCCGACAAGCCCGCTCCCCCCTCTGGCGATCGACCGGGCTTTGTCCCTGCCGTCAGAAACGACTGGACCTATTCTATCAACAGGCTCCCGGAGCTGGATCCCTGCCCGCCTGAGCCTTATGAAACCTGGAGCGATCTGGGATATCCCGGCTACAGGACATTTGATGACGAAATGGCAAAAAAATATATCACCTGGTAAGAGCTTATTAACTTAATTATTATATAGACAGGAGGATATGATGAAAAGACTAATTGTTACCGTGCTGACATTCGCAATGCTGTTGGCTGTGTTTGCGGGATGCTCCTCGACCGATAAAACCACCGCTGACGAACCGGAAAAGGTCGAAACCGTACAGCCGCAGGCTGAAAAACAGCAGGAAGAGCAGCAGGAAGAACAGCAGGAAGATCCCGAAGAACCGATGCCAGGCAAGGTCGATTACCAGTATCCCATGTTTGAAGAAACGCTGGAATTTACCATGTTTTATCCCATGCCTGCCGGGCCTGACAGCGGCAACACGACCCCCACCGAGGATTATCCGTTCTGGCAGCACGTCAGGCAGGAACTGAATGTGGCCCCCAGCTTTGAACGCACCAGCGAAAGCATAACCACCGAAAAGTATAACCTGATGATAGCGGGCGGCGAAATGACCGACTGCATTCTTCAGGGAAAGGGGTCATCATATTCCACCGGTCTGGACATGGCGGTTGAAGACGATGTGTATGTCGACCTGACGGGCCTGGTGGAGGAATATGCCCCCAACTATAATTATTACCTTTCTACCAACGAAGAGGTCCGTAAGGAGATACTGACCGACGGTGGTCGGGTGGTGGTCCTGTCCTCCATCCTCAACGAGCCTTCCGGCGTAAGCCAGGGTATGCTTGTACATACCGAAAAACTGGCCGCTACCGGGTATGAGCTGACCGACGTGGTCGAAGACTGGATAGAAATATTCAAGCTCATGCAGCAGGACGGGACCCCTCATCCGGCGGCCACCACCCCCAGCGGAAACTGCTGCAACAACGCGTTTTACTATGCCTTTGGAACATCGGGGTCTTCAGGCTTTATGATAGATCTGGCCGATGACAGCATATATTATGACCCGATATCCCAGGGCTACAGGGAATATACCGAGTTTTTCCGCCAGCTTTATGCTCAGGAGATCATCGACCCTGATTTTTATAACACCTTTGGCCAGGAATACTTTATGGATGGGACCTACGCCACATGGATGGGCAATTATCAGGACCTGTCTACCTTCCCTGCAAACTATGGAGTAAACGTAACGGCGGTCCCGCCGCTGCATCTGAAAGATTCGACCACCGGTCAGCCCAAGGTCACGGATTATGCGTCATTCACTCAGCTTACCGGAGGCAGCAACGGGGTCTGTATTACGACCAGTTGTGATGCTGCCGAAGATGTTCTGAGATTTTTCGACTGGTTCTACTCTGACGAAGGCACCCTAAGGCTCAACTATGGCTTTGAAGAAGGCGTCAGCTATCAGGTCCTTGAGGACGGGAGCCATCAGATGATGGCCGAAATGCTGGATCGGGATCCCGTTTCCGGGATCGCCGCACGGGGGATGCACACCATCTTTGAGGGCTGGGGCTGCCTGATATCCGGCGTTCAGCTGGCGGTTGAAACTCCTGCCGCCGTAGCTGCCAACGATCTGTGGTCCAGCGCGGATCCTTCCGCCGCGGAATGCATGGGGGTGCCTTCTCTGGTCACCCTAAACGCCGAGGAAAGCACAGAGTCCGCAACGATCATGGCAGATATCGAAACCTATGTTAACTCAACAGTAATGCAGTGGTATACCTGCACCGCCGAGCTTGATGACGCTGCATGGGACGAATATGTTAAAACCATCACTGACCTTGGTATCGACCGGGTCATTGAGATTTACGAAACCGCCTATGCAAGATACCTGGCCAAATAACGGATCCATCGCAAAAACACATCAGCTCCCCACGAAGCGACCTTCGTGGGGAGCTGGCTTTATTGAAAGATACCGGAGGATTCCGGAGGACGCTCGCGGATATCCAGCGCGTCTTTAATGAAAAGGCTCTTTCGACCATGGGGTTCTGCCGGGGGATAGATGGCGTTGAAATAGTCTTCAAAGGTCGTTCCCAGCTCGGTAAAGTATTTTACCGCAAATCGATACAGGGTCCGGGCATTCTCGCTCAATATACGGTCCCGGCGCTTGGCCACGGAGATGAATCGGCTGACATCGATGTCTGTTATCCTCAGGGCTGACACTGCCGAGTTCGCTCCGTCCCGGAGCATTTTTGCGTATACCACGTTTGCGGGAACAAGACTGACACCCCGGTTCTGCTCGAGAGCTTCGGTAATAACGCTGGTTTCGTTACTGCACAGGGTGACCCGGGGTTCAAACCCGGCTAACAGGCAGTTGTCTGTCACCACCTTGAGGTCAAAGCTGGCCTCGTTTACCAGAAAGCGCTCCCGCTTAAGCTCGGCCAGGGTGATGGTTTTTTCGCTGGCGAGCCAATGCTTTCTGCTGACCACCAGAAACACCTCCTCGTCCATCAGCTTGACCTGGTCAAGGTCGCTGTGGTCAAGGGGGATGGGAGTCAGCCCAAAATCCAGAGTGCCGTCCAGGAGCTTTTGCTTAAGCTCGGTGGGCTGATAAAAATACTGCGCGATGCGGATATCCTCGTGATCGTCGAGAAATTCCAAAACAAGATCGTTCAGCAGTTCGCTGACCGGCGAGGCGATAACAACGCTTTTGTTGCTGCTGCGCAAATGCTCATCAATGACCCGCTGACCATCGTCAAGACAATCAAAGGCCCTGGCAACATGGGTATAAAACTCCCGCCCGATGTCGGTCAGGCTTATGCGGCCCCGTTTGCGCCGAAACAGCGCAACGCCCAGGGACCCTTCCAGCCGGGACATGGCCTTGCTCAGGGCGGGCTGTGAAACGTGCAGCTCTGCCGCCGCCCGGGACATGTTTTCGGTTTCGGCAATGGTTTTGAAATAATAAAGGTATGACAGCTCCATGGATATTCTCCTGCCGGACAAAGTTATTACTGATGATTATAACTTGTTTGGATACAAAATGCAATAGCAGGGTTTGAAACATGGTGTAATGAACGATTTGCGGCAGGTGCGCAGACTGGAACGCAGGCAAAGGCGGAAGGAACCCATCATTGGGTGTCTTTGGATATATGCTGCGCTGCCCGCCCCTGTGGGAAAGGGCGGGCAGCTTATGGAAATCGGGGTTTTATCTGCTGCTGATTTAATTGGCAGCCATCTGATCCTGGCAAATAACCAGTGTGCCGCCGGAGGGGAGGTCATACCGGCCTGTCTGGCCGCCATTAATGGTTATGGTCACGCCGCTGGGGGCGTCAAACTGGTCAAGCTCTGCGTCGCCGACGAGGGTGACCCTTGAATCGCCGGTGGCATACCAATGGCCGGATCCCTGCATCCACAGGTCAACGCTGTTCATCGCCCCTTTTAAAACAGAGTTTTTGAGATAAACGCTGGTGGTTCGGTCATCATCGGTGTGGACGATACCGCCGCTGATTTGGCAGCCATCAAACACAGCGTGAACCCCATAGACCTGCTTGCCTTCGGTTTTGGCTGCGTTGGGGTCGGGGTTTTTCCTGACCTCAAGGGCGACACCGCTTTCGGAATCCAGCCGTGAGCCGGTGCAAATGATATCGGCGTTATGACTGTTGACAACAACGCACTGTTCCCTGCTTTTATAGTTGCAGTCGCTGATTTTGAGTGTGCCGACCTCCTGAGGCTGGCCGATACAATGGAACTTTGTGCCAAAGGTGGCGCTGTGGACATTGCAGCCGTTGTAGGCAATAGAAGCTTCGCCGGCGATAACTCCGGCCATGCAGGCGCTTTTTATATTGCATCTGTTCAGCACCACGTCACAGCCGCCATCGGCATAGGCTGCATAACCGCTGAGGGTAGTTTCGACCTGGCAGTCGTTGGCTTCGATATAAACATATCCCTGGGCGATATCGGTGGACAGGGCTGCCCAGCCATCAGCGACGATCATGCTGTTATAAAAGAAGGTTTTTGAGTTACCCATGGTTATGTGGCACCGGGCGTTGCCCTGGATGTCCCGCTGCCTTCCGCTGGGGGTAGGAGCATCTTCGCTGAAGGGAGCGCCGTGGCATACCAGCTTTGAATCATAGACCCGGAGCGTTGACGAGTTGGTGGCAGAGGTCGCCGAACGGGCTTTGCCAGAGGTGGTTATCACGCTGCTTTTCAGGGTGAGTTCGGCGCCGTTGTCGGCGGCGACTCCACTGGTCATGCCGCCCAGACCCTGGCTGTTCCCCGAAAGGTCGATAACGGCATCGCTGACAGTGTATTTAACGCCCTTGCCGCTGACATATACGCCTCCGGTACTGCCGTCGTCGGCTATTATTTTCAATCCGGTGGATGACTGACCGTCGTATTGGCCCCCCAGGACAAAGCGGCTTCGGGACGCAGAAACGTCAACTCCCTGCTGGCCTATAACGATGGAGCTTCCGGCGTTCTCGTCCTTGCCAAAAATATTTCCAGGCATGGGAGGTCCGCCTTCGCCGCCGCCCATGGGTGGGGGAGGACCACCAGCGCCTTCGGCCATGTTTTTGAACATATCAAAGGGTTCCCGCTGGGCCCTTTCTTTTTTAATACCTGTTATGGTCATTGTTCTGTTCTCCTTGTATGGTTTGGTCATGCATAATAGCGGTCAAGTGCTGCCTGATAAACCGATTTGCAGTCCTCAAGACCAAGATTTTGAATATCGGAAACAAACTTTGCCCAGCTTTCGTCGGTCAGTTCGGCTTCGCCGACGATCCAGCTCATGGTCTGACTGGTAACAAGAGTGTCGATGTCGGTCCATTTGCTGGTCACCTGTTCGCTTTCCTCAGCGGTCAGGCTGACACCTCTGGGCAGAGAAACGTAAACGTAGTCGGAAAAAGCCGAGTCGGCGGTCCAGCCCTCGCAGGCTTTGAGCTGGGTTTCGCTGGCTGACTGGAGAGACACATTGGGGTTGACCAGACCAAAGTCTTCGCCGGTGGTGTAAAGAGTTTTCTGAGCGACAGCGTATTCGCTGGTTTCGAAGAAAAAGTCGTTGGGAACAGGAGCGCCGTCTACCATGTCGTAGGTTTCGCCTTCGATCCAGCCATAGTTGCAGATCAGGCTGCCGTCTTCGGAATAGAACCAGTCCATAAATTTCATAACGGCTTCGATGTTTTCGCAATTGGTGGAAACCGCAAAGCTTGTCTGAGTATCCAGGTATTGGGAAACCACGTTGCCGATCTTGACCTGACCGGCCTCAAGGTCTTCGCCCCGTACTATGGGGCAGGCATAAACCCTTACGCCGTATTTTTCCTGATAGGTGTCCAGCTCGCCGCCCATTGTGATGCCGGTAGCCATAAGGCCGTTGTTAAAGTCGGTGTAATCGTTGGACTTGGTGTTCATAAAGTCGGGATTGATGTAGCCGTTGGCATACCAGTCGGCCATTATCTCGATATACTCCCGGCTTTCGTCGGTAGCGGGTGCGAACACCAGCTGACCGGTGGAGTTATCAACAACGAATTCGGTGGTCAGGCTTGCGCCCAGGGCAGCCATGATTGTTCCCTGGAAAGCGCTGGCGCTGCTGTCTACATAGCAGGGGTATGCAACACCGTTGTCCTTCATGGCAGCAAAAACCTGACCCCACTGGGAAACGGTTTCGGGCATATCGAGGCCGGTGGCATCAAGATAATCGGCGTTGACAACAAGGCCCATGTTGGTGGCGCGGGGTTCGGAATTGAAGAGCGCAAAGGTGGGGAGATAGCCGTTTTCGGTGTAAACCGAGGCGGTGGTTTCGGTATCTATGTTTACCCAGCGGTAATAATTGGGGGCATATTCCTCGACATAGGGCGCCAGATCAACATAGATCTCGTCCTCAATAGCTTTTTCGTAGCCGCCGCTATAGGGGCAGCCTGCTGCGGGTCCCTGAGAACACAGACCTTCAAAAATCAGGTCGGTCATTTCTTCGGCTGCTATCATAAGGTTGTACTTTTCGAGAGCGACGGTCTGGCCGACCTCGGTAAAATCGATATCGACGTTCAGGTTTTCGACCAGCCTGTTCCAGAACGGGAAGGCTCCGTCGGCCTTGGCAGGCAGATTCGTGCGGCCCTCTCTTTTGGGGTACCAGATGCTGATAGACAGGGTCTCGTCAAAAAGGGGAAGCTCGTAATTGACCGGGCCGGCCTCTTCGATGGTCACGTCTCCTGCTTCTTCTCCGGAGTCCTCATCAGGCTCAGCAGCAGTTTCTGCGGGAGCTTCGGCAGCCTCTTCTGCCGGGGCAGTAGCGGAGCTTTCTGCCGGGGCGGTCGTCTCCTCGGCTGTGTCCGCTCCACAGGCCACAACGGAAAGCAGCATTGCCGCCGCTAACAAAAGCACCAGCGCTTTTTTCAATACTTCCATTATTTTTACCTCCTGGTTTTGATTCAGTGCTTCGATGCAGTCGTCTGTTTGATATCTTATAACAGGCCATAAGGGAGCTGACAGACAGGACGACTGCATTTAACAGCTCTGTATTTAAAATTGTAACCGGGATATATCGTGTTTTCAATGGACAAAGAACTGGTGAATGGTTTGAGTATTCGATAAAATGACGCTGCTAATCCGGCGAATAACTGCCGTATATTGCATTATCAGGCGGGTTTGATGACAAATAACCTGATATTAATATGTTCATTTATTCGATATTGCTATTGATTCGCAAAGATGACTGAGCTATAATGTATCCGGAAGCGCGAAAGGAGCGATCACCATGCAAAAAGGGCTATACAGCCGCACACGGTTTGAGGAAATTGACTATATGAAGGCCATGGGAATGATACTGTATCGTTCAGATGAGCTGACCGTTCCCATGATAGATCACCTGTATGCCAACGGCCTGATTCTTGGCGGAGGAAGCTGCGTGATCCTGCTGCTGTCAGTCACAGGTGGCCAGAATCAGAGGGAGACGGATTATTTTGACCGTTACGAAAAGGTGATGGAAGTGGCCGCCGGGGAGCTGGACGGGGTATTTATGAACTATCCTGTGGAATATGATGGCAGGCTGTGTATCCTGCTTTCGCTCAGGGGCGCTATTGAGGACGAGGACAGCTTTTTTACAAACCTTGAGAAAGTGTGCCAAAGGATGATCGACCGCTGCGCCACAGAGTATGGGCTGACCGCCACGGCTTATATCAGTCCTCCTACCAGCAGCGTGGAGGGCATATCCCAGACGTATGAGAAAGCCCTTATCGAAGTGGAATATGACAGCTTTATCAACGAACCTGCGGGAGTCCTTAACGGATTTTTTGAAAAGGAAAAGGCGAACGACAGCATAATAAGTATAATCGACTATGGCAACGCCGTGGCCGAAACCCTGTGCGGCAAAATCATCTCCGGCTCTGATTACCGGGAAGAGGGCAGCAGGGTGCTTAATAAGCTGCTGAACATCTACCCTCACGACAAAAGCGCCCTTAGAAACAATTACACCAAGATCACCGAGCAGATATACCTGAAATTTATTGAACGTAGACTTATCCTGCCCAGCGAACTCTCCATGGCCGACTTTGCAGGAAACTATCTGGTAGTGACCAACTGGCAGGACTGCGAAAACAGGTTCCTTGGTTTTCTGGAGTTTGTGAGCCGGAGCTACCACTCGTCCGATGCTGCGTTAAAAAGCGACATGGCCCGGGTCCTGGCGTTTGTCAGCGAAAGCTATATCGACCCGGGCCTGAACGTTGAGGCTATAGGCGAAAGGTTTATGCTCAGGCCATCCACATTATGCACTGCGTTTAAAAAAGAATATGGGGAAACCCTGTTCAGCTATGTTACCCGGCTGAGACTTGACAAAGCCATGGAGCTTTTGAACACCACTAATGCGCCCGTATCCAGGATATGCAGCCAAACCGGCTTCGGCAGCGTGGAAACGATGAACCGTCAGTTTAAAAAACGCTTTGGCACCAGTCCGGGAAAATACAGGAAAAGCGTTGGCAAGTCGGTTTAGGGTATCAGGACGACGATACAGACGCATAAAAACCCGACCCTGCCAGTTGTCGTCAGACAACCGCAGAGCCGGGTTTTTATGTACAGGTTGGAACGGGAACTGAGGAGTAGTTGGCTTGGGGAAAAGCAAGCGAATACGCACTGACTTCCCCCATTGGCCACTAATCCCTAATCTCTAAATCCTAACCCTTATTATATTAATAGTAGCAGAGTTCTTTTGCGGCGGCATCGAGAGCGTCGCGGTCATCGGGATGAGCGATGGAGATAAGGGCCTTGGCTCTTTCGCGAACGTCCATACCGCGGAGATTGACGCAGCCATATTCGGTGACTACGTACTGGACGTAGTTACGCTGATGGGTAACGATGGCACCGGGGGTCAGCTGAGCTTTGATCTTGGGCAGACCCTTGTTGGTGCGGGAGGTAAAGGCCATGATGCCCTTGCCGTGTTCGGCATAGTAGGTGCCGAGAGTGAAGCAGAAGCCGCCGCCGGAACCGGAATACTGGGTCGGTCCGATGGACTCGGCAGCGATCTGACCGGTCAGGTCGATCTCAACACAGGTGTTGATGGAAACCATGTGGTCCTGACGGGCGATATTGAAGGGGTTGACGACCTCGGGACCGGGCTTCATCATGCACTTGGGATTGTCGTGCAGATACTGGTACAGCTCGTGAGTACCGTCGGCGAAAACGCCAACATGGAGCTCTTTGTCGAATACCTTGTTCTTGCCGGTGATGATGCCCTTTTCGATAAGGCCGGCCATGGAAGAGGTAAACTGCTCGGTGTGCAGACCCAGGTCGTTCTTGTCGACCAGGTAGCGGCCAACAGTATCGGGGATACCGCCGATACCCATCTGGATGGTGTCGCCGTCGTCAATGAGGCCGGCAACGGTCTTGCCGATCTGGTCTTCCAGCTCGGTGGTCTGGATGCCGCCGATGCAGTATTCGGGGGTGTCTACTTCGTAAAGCATGGTAACAGCTTCAACAGGGATGTAAGCAGAGCCGTTCATGTAGGTCAGGTTGGGGTTGACCTCGACGATGATGGTCTTCTTCTGCTCGATAGCGTCTTTAACGGCATAGTACTCGATGGTCTGGTTCATACCGATATACAGCTTGCCGTCTTCGGTCATGGGAGAAACCTGAGCGGTGAAGATGTTGCAGGGACGATGCATATTGACGCTGCGGTAGTAGTTGGGCAGGTCAACGGGGATAAACATGGCGTTGCGCAGCTTGTGGGCCTGACGATAGGAAGGACCGTAGAAATAGTTGGCGCTGTTGATATGGCCGTCCATACCGGGGGTGGTCAGGAAAGGATAGCTGCCGATACGGCTTTTGTAAACGATAACGTTTTCAACGCGGTCGGCGATGGTGTGCAGGCTTTCGAACAGGGTTGTGGGTTCGTTATAGTTGTTGGAACACCAGATAACGTCGCCGGATTTGATAAGATCAAGAGCGGCCTGAACGCTGCCCTTTTTGGATTCGTAGATTTTTTTGTAATCTTCGTAGGTGTATGCCATTTTGCCCTCTTTCCCGGACGCATTGGAG
This sequence comes from uncultured Oscillospiraceae bacterium, assembly GCA_964384255.1. GTDB lineage: Bacteria > Bacillota > Clostridia > Oscillospirales > Oscillospiraceae > SIG469. The sequence goes on from CAYLKH010000013.1 coordinate 38,966, forward strand.
CGTCCGTAATTATAGTAATGACGTTACATTTTTACTCACCATACATTATAAATTGTGCCGCCGATATTTTCAATGGCGAGTTGTAACAAAACTTCTGGCCCAAATCCCCCGGGAATATTCTATATTGTATATCAGAGGTCAGGAACCGGGGGAGCATATGCCGTGCCATATGGAGATATTTCAACCGTTCCGTCCGGAACGGATATAATCAAAATAGTCTATTAAGCAATAAAATCTGGTCTGCCGTGAGCATAGTTGGCTTCGTGAATGTTTACACCAGAAGTTGTGGAATGCTCTAATTGATTCAGACATATTAACACCGCCTTTTATGCTGTTATTATACTGTTGTCCGTTACCAAAGTTAAGGTGAAATATCCTTCGGATGTGAAATAATGATCTGCGATCATTGTGAAATTTGATGCTGTCGCATTTCGTTTTGTAAATAAGTGATAAGTGATGTCGCTGCGCTGTGATAGGTGATGCGATGCGTTTCTCTCATGGGCCGAAGGCCTGCTTCACAGACGAAGTCTGCCTCACACACGAAAGCGTGCATCTCGTTCCGACAGGAACGCATCACGCAAAGAAACCTGATTTGTCAGG
>CAYLKH010000014.1:0-39314 GCA_964384255.1 uncultured Oscillospiraceae bacterium
CGCCGGCACCATAAAATAGTCCTCTTTTGCCCACGGGCAAAAGAGGATTATTTTCTGGTACCGGTGACGGGAATCGAACCCGTACAGGATTGCTCCCGAGGGATTTTAAGTCCCTTGCGTCTACCTGTTCCGCCACACCGGCTTACGGACATCCTGGTTATGATAACATTTTTACCTTCATCTGTCAATCAAATGGTGTCTCATTTCGCCGACGCGGGTCACTGAGGCTGCTGCAAACCATGATCTTGCAGCAGCCTTTTGCTGACGGCTTATTGGAAATATCTCAAAAATCTGTAAAGCATGGTGACGATCTGCCCCCGGGTGCAGGCGGCATCGGGCATTAAATATCCGTCGATCCCCTGAACGATCCCGGCCGCCAGCGCCCAGTTAAAGGCAGCCAGCGCATATCCGGGTACGCTATGGCTGTCGCCAAATCCGGAGACCAGCTCCTGTAGCGTGACCGCGTCCAGCCCGTAGCAGGCCGCGAATCTGAACATAAACACCACCGCCTGAGATCTGGTGCATACAGCTTCGGGGGCGAACGCCGTTTCGCCGGTGCCGGTGGTGATACCCAGTTCAGCAGCCCATAGCACCGCCCTGTAGCAGCTGTCCTCCCCGGTAATATCTGCAAAGGGGTTTTCATCGCTCTCAGGCTCCAGCTCACCGGATGCCTGCCACAGGAGCGTGACCAGCTGCCCTCTGGTGCAGCTCATATCCGGGCCAAACAGGCCGTCGCCTGTGCCGCCAATGATCCCCTTTTCGGCTGCCCAGCTTACTGCGTCGGCGTAATATGCGCCCTCAGGCACATCCTTAAAGCTGAGCTTTTCTCCGCCGGTTCCGGTTTCGCCGGAGCTGTCAGCAGTTTGAGTATCCGCAAATGCTGCCCCGGGCAAAAGCGCCAGACACAGGGCCGCGCACAGAATTAGACTTATGGTTCTGTTTTTCATATCTGATTCCTTTCTGGACTAAGAAAGTTTCACCCCCGTGGAGCCATGGCCCCACGGGGATCTGCTGTCAATCCAGCTTGTGCTGGCCGGTATAAAGTTCGTAATATCTGCCCTGCTTTTCCAAAAGCTCGGTGTGGCTGCCTTTTTCAAGGATCTCGCCAGCCTCGATAACGGTTATGCAATGGGAGTTTCTGACGGTGCTGAGACGGTGAGCGATGACAAACACCGTGCAGCCTTCCATCAGAGCGTCCATGCCCCGTTCGATAGCCTTTTCGGTGCGGGTGTCTACAGAAGAGGTCGCCTCGTCCATAATAAGCACCGGCGGCTTGGCAACGGCGGCTCGGGCAATGTTCAGCAGCTGACGCTGACCCTGAGACAGGTTTTCGCCGTCGTCCTCGATCATGGTGTTGAAGCCTTCGGGCAGACGCATGATAAAGTCATAGGCGTTGGCGGTCTTAGCGGCCTCGATACACTCCTCGTCAGTCGCATCCAGACGGCCATAGCGGATGTTTTCCATTATGGTGTCGGTGAACAGGTGGGTATCCTGGAGGATGGTGATAAGGCTGTGGCGCAGATCGTCCTTTTTGATGTCCCTGACGTCAATTCCGTCGTAGAGTATCTCGCCTTCCTGAACATCATAGAAGCGGTTGATAAGGTTGGTGATGGTGGTCTTACCGGCGCCGGTGGAGCCAACGAAGGCTATCTTCTGGCCGGGCTTGGCGTAAACATTAACGTCCTTCAAAACCGGCTTATCCTCTACATATCGGAAGTGGACATGGTTCAGCCGGACATCGCCCTTAAGCTCGACCAGCCTGAAGCTGCCGTCATCCTGAGGCACCTTCCATGCGTAGTGGTTGCCCACCCGGTGTTCCTTGTCGACCTCGGTCATGTTGCCGGAGCCGTCAATATTGACAGGGACCAGAGTAACATTACCTTCGTCGACTTCGGGTTCCTGATCCATGATCTCGAAGATACGTTCTGCACCGGCGGTAGCGGAAAGCAGGGTAACGATCTGGTTGGATATCATGTTGATAGGCTGTGCAGCCTGCTTGGTGTAGTTAAGGAATACGGACAGCGAGCCGATTGTGAACAGTCCGCCGCCGATGGACAGGCTGCCAATATTCAGGCTGGGGGCTACGTAACCTTTAATGACCAGGATACCGCCTGCGATAGCGGTCACGGCATAGCCGAAGTTCATGATGTTGTGCAGCACAGGCATGATTATCATGCCGTAGAAGTTGGCGTTGGTAGCGGCCTCACGGTATTCTTCGTTCAGGCGGTTGAATTCGTTCTTGGCCTTCTTTTCGTAGGTGAAGGCCTTAACGACCTTGATACCCTCTACCATTTCTTCAATGTAGGCATTGACGATACCCAGAGCCCTGGACTGCTTTTTGAACATTATCTTGCTCTTGCCGCCGATCTTCTTAACGACGAAGGTACAGATTACCAGCATGATGGCGGTGATGATGAACAGCAGGGGGCTGAGGTAGATCATCATTGCGATGGTGCCGACAAAGGAGATGATGGAGGAAACGAAGGTAGTGACCGTGTTTTCCATAGCCATCTGGACAGTGTCGGAGTCGTTGGAGAAGCGGGACATTATCTCGCCGTTGGCGCGGCTGTCGTAGAAGCGGATGGGCAGGACCTCCAGCTTGTCGAACAGGTCCTTACGCAGCTCGTTGGCTGCACGGTGAGAAAGCTGTGCCATGGATACAGACTGGAAATAGTTGGTGCAGACAGACACCAGATAGATCGCGGCCAGGATCAGAAGACGGGTGGCCAGACCGGACCAGTCCTTCACCTCGGCGGTGATGTTGGGGACGATATATTCGTCGATAAGGGGCTTTATCTGGTATGATGCTGCCAGGTTGGCAACGCTGCCCAGAACCATGCAAAGCAGACCTGCGAACAGGAACCACTTATAGTGGAGGATATAACCCAGAACGCGGATCATGGTACCCTTGGCGTCCTTGGGCTTGCGATAGTCCTTGCCGCCGCCGGGGCCGTGGCCACTGGTGGAATAGTCGCCGTCGTCCTCTTCTTCCACAGCAGCATCGGCGGTGGTTTGAGATTCGGCCTGCTGGTTTTCGGTGACGGGGGTGTTTTCGGTTTCTTCTTCGGTTACCTTTTTCAGTTCATCAGACATCGCTCAGTCCGCCTCCTTCCTGCTGAGAATCGTAAATAGCTTTGTAAATGGGGCTTCTTGCCATCAGCTCGTCGTGGGTACCGATATCGTGGATAGTGCCGTCCTCAAGGACGATTATCTTGTCGGCGTACTGGACGGAGCTAATACGCTGGGCAATGAGCAAAACGGTAGTGTCCTTATAATTGCTGTAGAAGGTTTCACGTATCCTGCCTTCGGTAGCAGAGTCTACCGCCGAGGTAGAGTCGTCAAGAATAAGTATGGAGGGCATTTTCAGCATGGCACGACCGATACACAGGCGCTGCTTCTGACCGCCGGAGACGTTTACGCCGCCCTGGTCGATAACCGTGTCGAAGCCCTGGGGGAATTTGCTGATAAATTCGTAAGCCTGGCTGTCCTGAGCGGCGGAGATCAGCTCTTCCTCGGTGGCGTTCCCGTTGCCCCACATAAGGTTTTCGCGGATGGTGCCGGAGAACAGCAGATTGGACTGGAGTACGATGCCGATATTGTCGCGCAGATGGTCAAGGCCATAATCCTTAACATCTTTGCCGTCTACCAGGACCTGGCCCTCGGTAGTGTCGTAGAATCTGGGGATAAGGTTGACCATAGATGTCTTGCCTACGCCGGTGGAGCCAACAATAGCCACAAATTCGCCGGGGTTTATCTTAAAGTTCAGGTCCTTAAGGATAAGAGCGTCCCGTTCGTCGCCGGGATATTTGAAGGAGACGTTCCTGAACTCGATCTCGCCCCTGAGCTTATAGCCCTCGGCCAGCTGACCTGCGTTTTCCAGATCGTCGCTTTCGCTGCCGGAAATGTCGGGTTCATGCTCCAGGACCTCGAGGATACGGGTGGCGCAGGCTGCGCCACGGGTAGCCTGCATCAGGATCATGGAGAACATCATGATGCCCATCATAATGTTGTTAAGGTAGCTGATAAAGCTGACCAGCTCGCCGGAGAGCATATCACCGGCGCCGACCATCCGGCCGCCGAACCAGTAAAGGCACAGGGTAGTGGCGTTTAGCAAGAAGGTGGTGGCGGGGTTCATAATGACCACCCGCATAAGAGCGCTGATGGAGGTGTTGGTCAGGTCGTCGTTAGCGTCTTTAAACTTTTTCTTTTCGTAATCAATGCGGACAAAGCTCTTGACGACCCTTATGGCAATAAGGTTTTCCTGAACGGCAGCGTTCAGTCCGTCGTACTTTTCCTGCATGATTTTGAACAGGGGGTGGGTCAGCTTCATGATGATGCGGACCACGGCAAAGAGAACGGGGATAGCTATCAGATAGATGATAGACAGCTTTGCGTTCTGTTTCAGGCAGATGAACAGGGCGATAAACAGCATCGCCGGCGCTCTGATAAGAACGCGGGTCACCTGCATGACCATTTCCTGAATGGTTTTTACGTCGTTGGTGATTCGGGTTACCAGCGACGCGGTGGAGAATTTGTCTACGTCGGCAAAAGAGAAGCTCTGGACCTTGGCAAACATTTCCTTACGCAGGTTAGCGCCGTAGCCCTGGCCCGCCATGGCAGAAAATTTTGCCGAATAGACACCGGTCACCATGCCTATGGCGGCGATAACTATCATGGCTACGCCGATAAGATAAATGGTCTGCCGATCGCCGTTGGCAACGCCTACGTCGATGATCTTGCCCATGAGATAAGGCAAGAGCAGCTCAGACAGGGTCTCTCCGATGACCAAGATGGGGGCAAGTATGGCATATTTTTTATACTGCCCAATAAACTTGATCAGTTTTTTGATCATACTGTTACTTCATTCCCTTCGGGTATAGTTTTCTTCCAATCTTCAAGATTTGATATCATTCTTCTGTAATACTCGGATATCCTGCTCCGTTCCTCATCTGAAAACCCGGCATACATTCCCCGGTCGATGGCTTCGTAAACAGTTTCCAGCTTTTCCAGCGCCATCCGACCCCTGTCGGTCAGCGCAACAGGTTTTCGGCGCATATCGTTTTCGTCGCTCAGCTTTTCAACATAACCCTGCCGCTCCAGGGAGCGCAGCGAAACGGTGACGGTGGCCGGGCTTACATGAAGCTGGTCGGCCAGCTCCCTCTGGGAGGGTACCACTCCGTTTTTGCCGTTGCGGTCAAGTATAATAAGCAGCATGGGCTGCCCCATCTCCGCAAGACCGACTTTGGCCAAAGCCGCGTCCATGGCATGACGGTGCAGTCTGTCGAGCCTCCTGAACAGCCCTTCCGGACTGTCTTTAGAGATGCGCATTGTTGACCTCCTTCCTGATTTGCAGATCCGCTGGCAGCTGTGAGGGCGACGGAATACGGGACTGCTCCGACAGCTGCTCAGGTAACCGATGATAAAACCAAAGGTTAATTTAGAACACGAAAAATAAGCACGCTAATAATTAGCGTGCTACTTTATTTTAACGTTTGTATATATGATTGTCAAGGATTTGTAGGCCAAACGAGCGATAAATTTTGTGTTTTTTTAAAGTAGGGAATCAGCGGGTGACACAGCGCTGTAGGGCCGCCCCTACAGCGCTCTACCGAACGGCTCTATTAATTCAAATCTGTGCCGAAGGCACTCGTTCCCTGATTCCTTACGTTCCCTGATGTCCGATAACTTTCTGTCTACGTTCCCTAACCCCTAAATCCTAAATCCTAAATTACTGGCCCCTGGACTTAATCACCTTCATCCGGGTGAACTCTTCCCGTTCTTTTTCTTCAAGCTCGTCGTTCATGCGGGAAATGTCGGCATTAAGGCCGGGGATAACGATGTTTTGAAGGGCGTTGGCCCTTTTTTGCGTTTTTTTGATGGCCCAGGCCAGGCGATAGATGGCGTTTTCCGTTTCTGCCAGCTGGAGCGCCAGCTTTTTGACCTGAGCAAATTTGAAATATGCGTTGTCCAGGGCAGATGATGTCCCAGAAAAGCCATACGGCATCCGGCCCGGATCCTCTGTCGTTTTGGATACCACCGACGTAAGCTCCACGCCCATAACACTGCGATAGCGCAGGCTGAGGCTGTTGTCAACAGGGATGGCTCCGGCGACATGGCCGCAGCCGCCGGTGGATATATTGGCCTCCTGCATGGAGCCATAAGCATCGGCAAAGGTGGAGCCGATGGTGCTTTGCAGGGCGGCTGCCCTGTCGATAAGGCCCATAAGCTCCCGGATAAGGATGCTGCGCTTTCGGTCCATCAGGTCAAAGCCGTTCTGCGCCTGAGTCAGGGATGCTTTGGCCGCCAGCAGGTTGCCCTTTGTTGCGGGAGTGGACGACATTTATATCACCCCTTGTAATACTTGTCAAGGACGGACGAGGAAACGCGGGTAAGCTCGCTTCTGGGCAGTATGCTCAAAAGCTCCCAGCCCAGATCCAGAGTCTGGCTCAGGCTGCGGTTTTCCTGCACGCCCTGGTTCAGGAACCGGGATTCAAACTGTTTGCCAAATTCCATATACTTTTTGTCGACCTCAGACAGCTCGTCTTCGCCAATGACCGAAGCCAGACTCCGAGCCTCCTCCACCGACGATACCGCCGCAAACAGCTGGTTTGAAAGGTCCGCGTGATCTTCCCGGGTAAAGCCTTCGCCAACGCTGTCCTTCATCAGGCGGGACAGGGACGACAGAATGTTCACCGGAGGATATACCCCCTTTTGCTCAAGGGCGCGGGAAAGAACGATCTGCCCTTCGGTGATATATCCCGTCAGGTCCGGGATAGGATGGGATATATCGTCCCCGGGCATGGTAAGTATGGGGACCTGGGTCACGCTGCCCTCGACCCCTTTTATCATCCCCGCTCTTTCATAAAGGGACGCCAGATCGGAATACATATATCCCGGGAATCCTTTTCGGGAAGGTATCTCCCCTTTGGAGGCAGATATCTCTCTCAGCGCCTCGCAATAGGAGGTCATGTCAGTCATGACCACCAGAACGTGCATACCGTGGTTAAACGCCAGGTATTCCGCCGCTGTAAGGGCGCATCGCGGAGCAAGAATACGCTCAATGACCGGGTCGGATGCCATGTTGAGATACATTACCACCCGGCCCATGGCTCCGGACTGGCGGAACTGCTGCTTAAAGTATTCTGCCGTGTCGTTTTTGACACCCATGGCGCAGAACACGATGGCAAAGCCCTCGTTGTCGCCCAGAGCCCTGGCCTGACGAACGATCTGCGCCGCCAGCCTGTTGTGGCTCATGCCTGCTCCGGAGAAGATAGGCAGCTTCTGGCCCCGGATAAGGGTAGCCGCCGCATCAATGGAGCTGATGCCTGTAAGGATACAGTTTTTGGGATACTGCCGCATAACCGGATTGATAGCGCTGCCGTTGATATCCCGGCGTTCCGAGGGAAAAAGCTCCTGCACGCCATCCAGCGGCTTGCCTGCGCCGTCAAATACCCGGCCCAGAATTTCCTTTGACAACGCCAGGGTAATGGGAGTTCCGGTAAACCGGGTATTAACTCCCTGAGTGTCGATACCGTCGGTCCCTTCAAAAACCTGCAAAACCACCCGGTCGCCGTCGATAGTCACCACCCGGCCATAGCGACGGCTGCCATCGGCAAGGCTAAGCTCTGCCAGCTCGTCGTATCCCACATCCGAGACTCCTTCAAGAGCGACCAGCGAACCCTGTATCTCGCTCAAACCGGTATATTCTATTCGCATAAAGATATTCTCCCTTCCGGGCAGCTGCCCATGATGTTATTCGTTTGCCGCCAGGATGGTCTTCAGGGCACCGTCGATCTTTTCGGCAAAGGTTTCGGGCTTTTCTCCCTCGCCAAGAGCAAACTTCATTGACGCCATTTCGGAAAAGATTCCTGTGGCCAGCATCTGGCTTATGGGGATGGCTTTTGCCACCAGAACGGAGGTCTGGTCATGGAGCCGGAGTATAAGGCTCATCATGTCTCTCTGCTTTTCCAGCGGAGTATAGGTATCGGCCTTGTGGAAAGCGTTTTGCTGCAAAAAGCACTGGCGAATGACCCTGGCAGTCTCGATAGTGAGCTTCTGACTGTCGGGCAAAACGTCGGAACCAATAAGCTTGACTATTTCCTGAAGGGATGTTTCCTCGTTCAGGATAGAGATCATCCGCTGCCGCATACGGACAAAGTCCGGACCCAGATTGGCAGAGAACCACGGCTCCAGATCGGAAACGTATTCCGAATAGGACTCGGTCCAGTTGATGGCAGGGAAGTGGCGGGCATAGGCCAGGGAGCGGTCCAGCGCCCAGAAGCAGCGGATAAAGCGCTTGGTGTTCTGGGTCACAGGCTCGGAAAAGTCGCCGCCCTGGGGAGAAACCGCCCCAATAACGGTCACCGAGCCTTCGCTGCCCGAAAGGGTTTCCATAAACCCGGCCCGTTCATAAAAACTGGCCAGCCGGGACGGCAGATATGCCGGGAAGCTTTCTTCCGCCGGCATTTCTTCAAGTCGGCCGGATATCTCTCTGAGGGCTTCGGCCCAGCGGGAGGTAGAATCCGCCATCAGCGCCACATGATAGCCCATGTCGCGATAATATTCCGCAATGGTCATACCGGTGTAGATAGACGCCTCTCTGGCGGCAACAGGCATATTGGAGGTGTTGGCGATAAGTATGGTGCGCTCCATCAGCGGTCTTCCGGTATGGGGGTCGGTCAGCTCGCCAAACTCGTCAAGGACCTGAGTCATTTCGTTGCCCCGCTCCCCGCAGCCAAGATAAACGATTATGTCCGCGTCGGACCATTTTGCCAGCTGGTGCTGGACCATGGTCTTGCCCGCCCCAAAGGGTCCGGGGATAGCCGCGCAGCCGCCCTTGCCAATGGGGAAAAGGGTGTCTATAACTCTCTGGCCGGTTATAAGCGGCCGGTCAATGGTAAGTCGCTGCTTAAAGGGCCTGAACTGGCGAACGGGCCAGCTCTGGGCCAACCGCAGGGGCGTGCGTCTGCCACGGGAGTCTTCCACGTAGGCAAGGACATCGTCAACGGTATATTGGCCGGAGGGCCTGACCTCCACAGCCTTGCCCTCGCAGGATGGGGGTACCATGCTGCGATGCTCAATACGGGCAGTTTCGGTGCAGCGGGCAAATATCTGCCCTGGCGAAACGGTGTCCCCCTCGCTTATCTCAATGGTCACATCCCACAGTCGGGAGGTGTCCAGCGCGGGGATATCCATACCCCGGGTTATATATGCTCCGGCAGCTTCGGCAATGGCCTGTAATGGCCGCCCGATACCGTCGTAAATGCTGCCTATCATGCCGGGTCCCAGCAGCACGGAAAGGGGGCCGCCCTGACCCACCACCGGCTCACCGGCTTTCAGTCCGGCCGTATCCTCGTAAACCTGAACGACCGTAGTGTCGCCCTTAACGCTGACCACCTCACCAGGCAGTCCTGCGTTGCCTACCCGAACCATGTCGAGCCGGGGCAGATCCCGGCCGCCCTTAACGGTGACCACCGGGCCGTTTACGCCGTAGATATAATATTTGCTGTCCATATTCATCCTCCTAATCCTCCAGATACATACTGGACAGCTCGGAAAAATGACCGTTCAGATCAGCCAGCGCCGAGTCGAAGCTCATGTCGATGCGCATATGCTTAAGCGGGCAGTTTATCTGCAGGCCGCCATAAATGAAGCTGCCTTCGTGGAAAATCAGCTCCGTGTCCGGAGTAGCTTCCTGCAAAAGGTCGCAAAGATGCATATCCTCGGGCCGCAGATAAGCGTCACCGGTGGCTCCCACCCCCAGTATGCGGCAGGCTCTGACAGCCAGCTCGCACATATGCCGGGGGTACTGGTCCGACATGGTGAATTCCCGGATATGCTCCCGGGCCATGTCAAACACCTCCTGGGCGCAGGATTCGCGGAATTGCAGCAGCTCGTGCCTGCATTGGGTCATCCTGTCGCTCACCCTCAGGTTTTCTCTTGCGGTGATGGCGTTTTGGGCGTTTTCCTTATACTGGGCTATCTCTGCCTTTAATGCGGACCTTGCTTCGAAAACAGCCTTGTTCCAGCTTTTTTCAAGGCTGTCGGTTATCTGCTTTATCTCCTGGCCGGAGGCGCTCATTATAGACGAGGTAAAAACCTCCAGCTTGGATCTTTTTGCTGAAAATTCTTTTGCGGGCATATCAAAACCCCCTTGCAATTGATGTGACCGGGTACTTATGCAGCCGATGGCCGGGCCGGTGGTTGCTTTTAGATCTTAACGCCGATAGTCTCTCTTATCAGGCGGGAAACGGAATCGGCGCCGGTGTAGCTGCCGTTTTTGCCGGGTATGACCGCCACCAGCGGTCTGGCGGCGCTTACCCGCAGGGCATCGATGGCGTCCCGGCACATATCCGCGCAGCTTTCGGTTATGAGCAGCACAGCAACGGACTCGTCTTCGGTGACCTGCCTGAGCAGCCGGGAAACCTCTTTTTCGTCGGCGGCCAGTTGGCCCCCGATACCTGCCAGCCGCATACCGTCAAGTATATCGGCGTCGTCGGAAATGACAAAATATTTCATATCATTAAAGGTTGGTGATTATCATAAAGGCGATAAGCAGGCCATAAAGAGCAACGCCCTCGGCCATGCCCACGAATATCAGGGATTTGCCGAAAACGCTCTCGTTTTCCGACAAAGCACCCAGAGCCGCCGATGCCGAGGATGCAACGGCAATACCGCCGCCGATTCCCGAAAGGCCCACCGACAATGCGGCGGAGAGATATCCCAGACCGGTGGCAAAACCGTCGGACGTGACGATGGATGCGGCTTCGGCAGCCCGGGCAGGACCGGTCATGCATACCACAGACGCGATAATTACGAACCCGAACACGGAGCTTATCTGGGCAAGCAGAGGAGTTTTGCCGTTTTTGCCGCTTCTGACCCGGAGGTAAACGCCCAGCAGGGGCAGAGCGATGGCAAGGAGCATAATGAATGCAGCAGTAAGAATATTGAGTATTGACATGGCTTTATTATCCTTTCTTTTATTAGGGGTCAGGATCCAGGATTTAGGGATACTTACAGGGAAGCGATCGCAAATCATTTGAGAGGTTGGTTAGAACCTCCATTGAGATACTGCCGCGGGCTGTCGGTTGATCTGACCCGTTGCGTAATGCAAAAAAGCCTGTTTCAGCCGCACTCACTATGGGATGCTTTCCCTAATCTCTAAATCCTAATCTCTAAATCCTAAATAACTGTATAATCGATGGTCCGGGGCTGATATCTGACCCCGGCGCCCTCGTAAAACCGTCCAAACATTTCGTAAAACTCAAGACGCATGACCTGGATACATACCAGAACGCCTTCGATACCCATAACCACAATATTGCCCAGCACCACAGCTATGGGATTGTTGCCTCCGCTGGCGGTTTGGGCCAGCATGAAAACAACCATCATCATGCCGGCATGGGAAATGGCAAAGGCTCCCACACGCAGGAACGAAACCGTGTTGGAAACATAGGTGAGCATGGTTTCAAAAAGCTCGAAAAATCCTTCGACAATAAACATCCCCACCGATTCCGGCATCCAGTGCTTCTGGCCGGTGACCAGCTTTGTAAGCGGATCGGCGGCAAAAATCAGAAACAGCGGCAGGACGATAAGAACGACGATATAAACCGGGGTCATTATGTTTATCCCCCAAAGAGCGGTCAGAGCAACTCCCGCCGCCAGAGAAAGGTACATAACGGCTCCCGCCAGACCGTTGGGGGAAAAGAATATCTTTTTAACATCACGCTGCCGGACTCCGTTGATGATGTTCATTACCATGCATATAAGCATCAGAACAACGCCCAGAGCAACAGCCACCAGCAGAATGGTCATGGTATTGCTGCCTTCCAGCACATGGAAGCCGGGGATAATGTCCTCATACCCGAACAGGCTGCCATAAACAAATCCGAAGATGGTTGATGAGCCGCCAGCCATTATCAGCACCCGGCCTATCCACATCTTTTTCAGCTTCCACATCAGCAGGCCCACGATGGCCAGGCATACGCCCTGTCCCACGTCGCCAAACATGATGCCGAAAATAAGGGTATAGGTTATGGCCATAAAGCTCCGGGGGTCGATCTCGCCATAGGACGGCATACCGTACATCTCGACAAAGGGTGAAAACACCTTTGCCAGCCAGCTTTCCTTAAGCTTGACCGGCGGCGTGAGCTTCGCCCGCTTGTCAGAGCTTCCCACCACGCAGACAAAGCCTCCGTTGGACTCGACCTCGGCGGCATATTCGTCAGTAGTCTCGCCGGGGACCCAGCCGACGATATAAAACCTGTCATACCGGTATCCGGCAAAGGCTCTCAGCTCAAAAGTCTCGCTCATATAGCGCAGCCAGCTGTAGCATGACAGGAGCCTGCCCTCGTTTTCGTCCCTCAGCCCGGCCAGCTCCTGCTCCTGTCGCGCGGCCTCGTCTCTGGCCTGCTGGATAGACTGGGCATACATCTGCGCCGCTTCCCGGGCGGTAGTGTTTTTGTCAAGCTCCCGGGCGATCTGAGTCCGCTCAAAGCCCATGGCGGTAAACTGGCCGTCCACCTTGTCGGCCACCCGGGGCAGGACAAAGTAAAGCCCGTATACCCAGCTGTCGGAGCTGCCGATGGAAACGTAGTAAACCTCTTTGTTTTCCTTCATTTCCTGGAGACACTGCTCGTATTTGTCTGCGGGGATACGTCCCGCCCGGAACTTGACATATTTCATGTGGAGCAGGTCTTCCAGCTCCTCGTCAATGCCTTCAAAGTAGTTCAGCTGGGAAAGTATGTTTTCGTCGTCGTCAACGGCCTTCATGCTCCGGTCCCGGGCCTGCTCGACCTGGTCGACCTGGCTGCTCAACCCGGCCAGCCACTGGCTCAGGGCTTCCAGCTCCAGCCTTTCGGCGCTTCCCCGATACCGGGGCTGGATATTCAGCCTCTTCATCAGGCTTATGGTCAGCTCAAGGCTCTCGCTATAGGGGTTGGCAGAGCTGAACCGGGAAAGGGAAAGCACAGGACTCATGGCGTCAACAGTGTTTTCCGGATGGAATTCCCTGTCCATAACAAGGGTTTGCAGCGCCATGTCGATCTTTTCCAGCGGACCGGAAAGGGTGACCATGGACATTTTTTCTGTTGGCATGGTTATTACCGCACCTCCTGAAATCAAGTCATCTGAGCGACCACTGACCGGGTCAGGGGCCACCCGGGGTTATTCAAGCGCCAGCCGGGGATCGACCCCATAATCGATGGCGCGGACAATGCGTATCAGCCGATCCCGTTCCAGCGCCTTAAGGGTGAGATAGGCCTGGACAAAGCAGAAGTTCGGCTCCGGTGAATTGAGCAGTCTGCGGCAGAAAGTTTCCATCTGGCGGCGATACTGCTTTTCGGGATCCACCGGTCCCCGGGGAAAATACTGGCCAAAGCCCGCCTCATCCAGCACCGTCTGCACCTCCTGGTCAGTCCGGGCAGCCACCAGAGCGGCAGCGGTCTCGGGCTTGAGCTTTCGGCTTACGGGAATAAGGGGCGTGACCTCCCGGGAAAATCTTCGCAAACGCATGGCATGAGTCAGGTTAAGCAGATCAGCCTCGTGACCCAGCAGCTCCGCAAGCTGCTTTTTGCCCCGGCCGGACTGCCCTCTGTTCAGCAATGACCAGGCTCTGGAATACAGCTGGTTTTCAAGCAGGATATCGGCGGCGGCATAATCCGGCAGCCCCGTTTCGGGGTCAACAGGCAGCTTTTCAAGAACAGGGAAGAATATGCTCCCTTTTACCGCCGTCAGCAGCCCGGCATAATCGCCGCAGGTCGCCACAGCGTCAAGATCAGCGCCGCTTTTCGCTTTTATAAATTCCGAAACCGGCTCCGGTTCGGCAGAACCCGGGGACCGGAGCCGCCGCAGTGCCGACAAAACAGCTTTCAGCTCGGCGCCCCATACAGCAAAGGACAGGTACTGCCGATCTCCGGCCCCGGCAAAAAGGTAAAGGCGCTTAAGCTGCTCCTGCCATTGCAGCTCAAGGGCATCCCTCAGCTGTTCGGCAGTCTGCCCCGAGGCCGGCAGAGCGGCAACGGCATCGGCACAGCCCGGCAGCCTTCGCAGCAGGGCGGCGAACTCGTCCAGGGACGAACAGAGGCACAGCTGGCGCAGCTCATCGTCAGTGAGCAGGGTGCCTTTCAGCGCTCTTACCTTGGCGGCCACAGCGCCATAGGTCATAACAGCCTTAAGCATTCTGGTTCACCACTATCTCAAAAATGCGCTGAGCGTAGGCGGCCTTTTTCTGCTCAAAATCGGCTCTGGCCCGGGCAAGCTCGGCCTGATGCTTCTGGTCAAGGGCGGCGATCTTCTCGTCGGCCCTGGCCTTTTCTTCCGCCTCAAAGGCGGCTGTTTCCTCGTCGGCCTTCCGGTAGAATTCCTGACGGATCTCATCTATTCTGGCGGCCAGATCGGTTTCGTAGCTGGCCTGTCTGGCAACAGCCCGGTCATAATCCTCTCTGGCAGCCTGGTCGGCCTGAACGATCCCGTGAAGTATCTCCATATGACGGTCCATCTTTAAATAAGCGCCCCCCTTTGGGATATGTCCCCTCAATCGTATAAGGCTGATTATATCACTTTATTTTTGGTTGTTAAAGCCTGAAAGCAAAAAAATATGGTGCATTTTTTGCCCGCTGTCACCGTCGGTAAGGGGCGTAAACAAACAATTGCCTAAAGCCGCGTTTGATGGTATAATTAGATGGATACGCAAAATCTGACCACCAACGAAGAAAGGAAGATACACCCATGACAAAAGCCAGAAGACTTCTGCTCAAAGATCTTTATAACGCCCGTGACCTGGGCGGCTTCCCCACCGCTGACGGCGGAGTTACCAGATTCGGCATTTTTGTTCGCAGCGAGGCTCCCTGCGACCTTTGCCAGGAGGATATCGACGCTCTGGCAAGCTACGGCATAACCACCTCTATCGACCTTCGGGGCAGCGGCGAAAAGAATTCCCGCCCCAGCAGTCTGAAAGGCAGCGGAGTCATCGAATATATCGAAAAGCCCCTTTTCAACGAGGCCGCGATTTTCGACGATAAAGACAGAGACGCCAGCCGTCCCGGCGGTCCCGGTCATCATGGCGGTCCCGGTCACGGCGGCCCCGGCGGCCCTCCTCAGGGCGGCGGTATGCCCAATCACGACTGGGGCGAGCAATACAAGCAGATGGCCGAAGAAGCCCGTCAGTGGGCTATTGATGTCCTTAACATCGCCGCCACCTGCGACGGCGCTCTGCTTTATCACTGCACCACCGGCAAGGACCGCACCGGTCTTTTCACCTGCTATCTGCTGTCCATCTGCGGCGTAGCCCGTGCGGATATCGCGGCGGATTACTGCGTTTCTCAGGTTTATCTTGAGCCGGTTTATGCCCGTATGCGTTCCGGCATGATGGATCTTGGCCCCGCTCCCGAAGGCCAGGACGGCGGCCCCCACAAGATGGACGACTCCTTCTTCAACACTCCTGCCGAAGCCATGCTTAAGCTCATCGACTATCTGACCGAGAACTACGGCGGCGTGGTGGAATATCTCCGCCTCATCGGCGTAAGCGAAGAAACCATGGATGCTATCCGTGGAAAATTTGTTGTTAATGAGGATTAGTGGTTAGAGAACAGGATATAGGGTCTGGGATTTAGGAACGCAAAACGTTCGGTGGGGCGTTGCAGGGGCAGTTGGTGCGGGTTATCCCTCCCGGTCGCCTGCGCTGAACTCTCCCAGGGAGAGTCCGGGCGCTCTGTTAATTCAATCAGATACTTCGCAATCGCTTCCCTCTACGTCCCTGAATCCCAGATCCCGACCCCTGCTGCCTGATCTGCAAAACCTTCCCCACTGCGCCCAACCTGTTGACCCTCAAAAACCTGCCCCACAAGGAGGAATACCATGGCTCAATTACAGGACCTTCGGCTGGCCGTTCTGGTCGATGCCGACAACATTCCAAAAAAATGTATCAAAGCCGTTATGGAAGAGCTTGCGGTTTACGGAACTCCCACCATTAAGCGGATATACGGCGACTGGACATCTCAGCAGCTTTCCAACATGAAGCAGCTGCTGCTGGAATGCGCCCTGACCCCCATCCAGCAATACGCCTACACCGTGGGCAAAAACGCCACCGACTCCGCCATGATAATCGACGCTATGGATATCCTCTATTCCGGCAACGTCGACGGCTTCTGTCTTGTTTCCAGCGACAGCGACTTTACCCGGCTGGCAACCCGGCTGAGGGAAGCCGGTATGAAGGTCATCGGTGTCGGCGAGAAGAAAACCCCCATGCCCTTTATCGTCGCCTGCGACAAGTTTATCTACGTGGAGGTCATCAAAACCGCCAGGGAAGAACAGGCCCGTCAGGAAAAGCCCCGTCAGACAAAGGCCAAAACCGCCAAAGAGGACCCCGCCAAACCCGCCGAAGCTCAGCCAAAGCAGAAAAAGCGCTATGTCCCCGAAAGCGTGGTGGAGCTTATTGCCGATTCCGTGACCGCCATCGCCGGAGACGACGGTTTTGCGTCTCTTTCCGACCTGGGCAACCTGCTTATCAAAAAGCAGCCGGACTTCGACCCCCGGAACTTCGGTTTTTCCAAGCTGACCAATCTGGTCAAATCCCTGTCCCGCTTTGAGCTCAGCGTCCGAACCGACAACAACTATGTCCGTGACCGGCTGGCAGAAAGCGACGACGAATGAAACGCAGAAAACCCGGCTGCCTGACCCGGCTCCTTCGTCTGCTGATCCTGGCGACAGCTCTTGGAGCGTTTCTCTGGTTTGAAAACGAAACTATCCAGACCGATGCCATAACCATAACCTCCCGCCGGATACCCGCCGCCTTCGATGGTTTTCGCATTGTAGAGCTGGCTGATATCCACGGGGAGATCTTCGGGCCGGATAACAGCTGCCTTATCGAAAAAACCGCCCAGGCTCAGCCGGATATCATCACCCTTAACGGCGACCTGATAGACGACGAGGCTCAGCTGGAAACGCTGCCGTCTCTGCTGGAGGGGCTTGTGGACATTGCTCCGGTGTTTTACGTCAGCGGCAACCACGAATGGGCCTGCGGCTGCGCGAACGAGCTGTTTGGTCTGCTGGAAGACTGCGGTGTCACGGTGCTTCGCAACGAATACCGGGTGCTGACCATCGGCGAGGACGAGATCATTCTGGCCGGTATCGACGACCCCAACGGCCCCTACGACATGAAAACTCCCGCCCAGCTTATGGACGAAATAAGCGCCGCCCAAAAGGACGCTTATACCATCATGCTGGCTCACCGGAACGACAGCCTTGATATGTGGACCCAGCTGGAAACCGACGTTGTTCTTTGCGGCCACGGCCACGGAGGCGTTATCCGGATACCCTTTGTGGGCGGACTGATAGGCGTTGACCGGAGCCTGTTTCCCCAATATACCGCCGGACTTTATACCAGCGGCAGCACCAATATGGTGGTCAGCCGTGGGCTTGGCAATTCGGTAGTCGACTTTCGGCTGTTTAACCGGCCGGAGGTGCTGGTTATCCAGCTTTGCCGACAATAAATACTTTACGAAAGAACGATAAATATGCTATACACATTAGCCGTTTTGGTCTCGGGTATCCTCTGGGGTACCATGGGGCTGTTTGTCCGCGAGCTTAACGCCGCAGGGCTGAACTCCATGCATATCGTTGCCGTCCGCTGCTTTGTGACCGTTATTGTGGTGGGGCTGATAATGCTTATCCGTGACCGGAGCGCATTTAAGGTCCGCCTCAGGGACTGGTGGGTGTTTTTTGGCAGCGGCGTTGTGAGCATCGTGGTGTTCACCTGGTGCTACTTTACCACCATAACCCTGACATCCATGTCGGTGGCCTGCATACTGCTGTACACCGCTCCAATTTTCGTTATGCTCATATCGCTGGCGGTATTTAAAGAAAAGCTGACCACCGCCAGAGTCATCTCTCTGGTGCTGGCTTTCAGCGGCTGTATACTGGTCAGCGGCTTTGGAGGCGAGATCAGCGGTAAGGGCTTTGTTATCGGCCTTGTGTCCGGTCTGGGCTATGCGCTGTACAGCATTTTTACCTCCCTTGCCACCAGAAAGGGCTACAAGCCCTTCACCGTCACCTTCTATACCTTCCTGTTCGCTTCCATAGGCTGCCTGTTTATTGGGGACGTACCCACCATCGTTCTAAAACTTTCTGCCGAACCCTCCCTAATTATCAATGCGGTCCTTCTGGGCGTTGTTACCGCGGTTTTCCCCTATCTGCTGTATAGCTGGGGGCTGACCCGGATAGAGGCTTCTGCCGCCGCCATCATCGCATCGATCGAGCCTGTGGCGGCCACCGCTCTGGGAGCCATATTCTTCCACGAAGCAATAACCCTTACCACCGTCGGTGGGATGGTGCTGGTTCTGGCGGCGATCGTTCTGCTGTCAGGCATCGTAAAGCCCCGCCGCAAGGCTTAATTTTTTTCAAAGGATGTGCGCATTTTGTCAAAAAGCATGACCCAGGGCAATACTGCAAAGCTGATTTTGCTCTTCTCCCTGCCCATTATGGCAGGCAACTTTCTCCAGCAGCTTTATAACACAGCCGACAGCGTAATAGTTGGCCGGTTCGTTTCCCAGTCTGCTCTGGCTTCTGTAGGTACCTGCTCGCCCCTGACGATGCTGTTTATAGCCCTGGCTATCGGCTTTTCCACCGGCGGCAGCATAATCGTATCCCAGTATTTCGGCGCAAAAATGATGGACGACCTTCGCAAAAGCGTGGCCACCTCCCTCATTATGCTGGCCCTTATCGGTATCGTCCTGTCAATAGTGGGCGTAATCAGCTCCCGCCCCCTTTTGAAAAACCTGCTGGCCGTTCCCGAAAGCACTCTGGAAGACGCTGTTATCTATATGCAGATATACTGCTGCGGCCTTGTTTTCCAGTTCGTCTATAACGCGGTGGCCGCCGTTCTTCGTTCTCTGGGGGATTCCAAAGCGACGTTGTATTTCCTGCTTATCAGCTCTCTGGCCAATATAGTCCTTGATCTGGTGCTTATAATCAACTTCAACATGGGCGTTGCCGGAGCCGCTATTGCAACCATTTTCTCCCAGTTCCTTTCCGCTCTGGTAAGCGTCATCTATATGTTCAAAAAATACGAGATCCTTCGCTTTGCCAGGGGCGAATTCCGCATTGACCGGGAAAAGCTGGCGTTGATAACCAAAACCGGTATCGTGACCACCGTTCAGCAGTGCGTTGTTTCCATGGGCCACATCCTTATCCAGCGGGTCATCAACAGCTTCGGCACCGATCTTATGACCGCGATCACCGCCGCAAGCCGTGTTGAAAACTATGTGCTTATCCCCATCTTCGGATTCCAGGCCGGTATGTCCACCTTTACCGCCCAGAACGTCGGCGCAAAGCTGACTGATCGGGTCATCAACGGTTATAAGCGCACCCTGGTCATGGTCGTTATCTGCTGCGCCGCCGTGGTCGGGCTTATCCTTGTGGCCGCCGAACCCCTTGTGGGCCTGTTCGGGGTCGAGGGTCACGCCATGGAGCTGGGCGTGCAGTATCTCCGTTGCCTTACCCCGTTTTTTGTTCTGTTCGGTTTTTATATGTGTACCGCCGCGCTGCTCCAGGGTGCGGGCGACGTATTTTACGCCATGCTCTGCACCATGTTCAGTCTGCTGCTGCGTATCGTCCTGACGTATCTTCTGGCTTACAAAACGCCTTTGGGCTACACCGCCATCTGGTGGGCTCAGGCTACCGGCTGGTTCCTCTGCTCCGGCATGGCCTTTGGCCGGTTCCTGCTGGGTACCTGGAAGAAAAAAGCCCTGGTTTAAGGAGCCGCCGCCATGGAAAACACCTTTTATGCCTATATCTCCCGTATGCGCTATATCAACCGCTGGGGTCTGATGCGCAACAGCTACACCGAGAACATTCAGGAACACAGCCATATGGTAGCCGTGCTGGCCCACGCTCTGGCCCTTATCGGGCGGGAGATATTTGGCAAAACGATCGACCCCGACCGCTGCGCCACCGCCGCGCTGTTCCACGACGCTTCCGAGATCCTCACCGGCGATCTGCCCACCCCCGTCAAATACTATAATCCCGAAATTCGCGACGCCTATAAGCAGGTGGAGCAGGTGACCTGCGAAAAGCTTATCAAAATGCTGCCCGACCAGCTTAAAGAAAGCTATCGCCCGCTGCTTTTCGAGTCTGACAAAGAGGTTTACGCCTATGTTAAGGCGGCCGACAAACTTTCGGCATACATCAAATGCGTCGAAGAGCTGAAGGCCGGCAACCGGGAATTTGAAAGCGCCGAACGCCAGACCATGTCCGCCCTCAGGTCGATGGATATGCCGGAGCTGGATTACTTTATCCAAAACCTTCTGCCCGCCTTCCGTCTGACTCTGGACGAGCTGGAATAATAGTCAACAACCGTGTCAAAATAGTCCATCGGACTATTTTGACACGCTGACGCCAAAACCGATGGCCCGGCCATCGGTTTGTTGTTTATCAGGCGCATATTGCGCCGGCCGCAACTTATTTAGAATTGACATCTTTGCCATATGGTAGTAAAATATAATGCGTTCATAATGAAGAAAATCGAAGAAAGGAAAAATCATATGTCTGAAAGATACAGCGCTTTGACCTCTCCTATCGTCATCCGCGGCAGGACCTTCAAAAGCAGATTCTATTATCCCACCGCTCAGGTCCATTTCCTCCAGGGTCCCGAAAACTATCCCGGCGACCCCGTTGTGACCTATTATGAAAGATACGCCCAGAACGGCGCAGCCTTTATCGTTTCTCAGGAGCTTTCCAGCCCCACCCAGCGTACCCAGAAGGGTCACGACTCCAAGCATTTCTGCCAGTACGATATCTACGACAAGGGCGCCCAGAACTACTTCACCCAGTTCGCCCACTTTATCCACTGTCAGGGCAGCTTCCTGGGCGTTGAGATGTCCAATATGGAGCTTCGCCTGAACTATTCCGTCAACGATCCCGACGCTCCCGCCCCCAAGATGGGTGGCCCCGGCGGTCCTGGTGGTCCTGGTGGTCCCGGCGGCCCCGGCGGCGGCGACCCCGCTGCCGAAGAACGTCAGCGCAAAATGCGCGAATCCATGATGCGCGACGGCCCCGAGGGTCCCTCTCCCGGAACCGGCGGCTTCCCCGGCACCCCCAACCCCAGAACCATTTACCTCACCGAAGAAAAGATGGAAGAATTCTTCCAGGTCATTATCGACCGCACCAAGCTGTATAAGAGCTTTGGCTACGACGGCATCCTTATCGACATGGGCGGCGACTTCCTCTGCGGCGAATTCCTGTCCGAGACTAAAAACCGCCGTACCGACGAATATAACGGCAGCTTCGAAAACCGTATCAAATTCCCCGTCAAATACATCAAGGCCCTCCGTAAGGGTCTGGGCGAAGACTTTATCATCGCTATCAACGCTCCCGGCATCGGCGGCGGCAACAGTCCCTTTGGCCGCAGCCTGACCGTCGACGAAGGCGTTACCCTTATCAACGAGCTGGCTCCCTATGCCGACATCTTCCGTCTGTCCGGCATGATGATGCCTGGTTCTGACGCCGCCGCCCCCGAAGATCTGGCTGCCGAGCTGAAGGCCAAAGGTGCAAAAATGACCATCTGCGTCAACAACACCTACATGGACCTCGACAAGACCAACGATATCATCGCTTCCGGCAAGGCCGATCTGGTGGCCGCCGCCCGTCTGTTCATCTGCAACGAGAATCTGGGCGAGATCCTCCAGAACGGCAACGGCGAAGACATGAACCCCTGTATCGAATGCGGTATCTGCCGCGGCTCCAGCCCCATGGGCGACTGGATGAGCCACTGCACCATCAACCCCAGACTGGGTATGGACCACCGGGTACAGCGCATGATCAAGCCTGTTGAAAAGCTGAAAAAGGTCGCTATCATCGGCGGCGGCCCCGGCGGCATGAAATGCGCCCTCTTCCTTAAAGAGCGGGGCCATACTCCCGTCATCTTCGAGGCTTCCGACGCTCTGGGCGGCCAGATCAAGACCTCCCGTTACCCCGACTTCAAGTACAAGCTGGAAAGATACCTCGACTTCCTTATCAACCAGATGGACCGCAAGGGCATCGAAGTTCGCCTGAACACCAAAGCAACTCCCGAAATGATCAAGGCCGAAGGCTTTGACGTTGTCGTTGCCGCTACCGGCGCAACTCCTCAAAAGCCCGCCATCCCCGGCGCCGAGATCGCCAAATGGGATACCATCAATATCTACGGCCGCGAAGACGAGATCGGCAAGCGCGTCTGCGTTATCGGCGGCAGCTCCGCTCCTTCCGAAGCCGCAACTCATCTGGCTCTCAAGGGTCACGACGTTACTCTGCTTTGCCGCAAGAACATGATCGGCTATGACCTTAACCCCATCAACGCCCGCGGCCAGTGCAACCGTCAGGCCATCGGCGCAGGTGTCGACGTTATCACCTCCGTTGTCACCACCAGAATCGAAGAGGGTAAGGTCTATTACACCGACGAAGAAGGCGTTGAACACATCGTTGAGTGCGACGATATTCTGGCTGCCGGCGGCATGAAGCCCAACAGCGAGGCCGCTGTTACCTTCTATGGCTCCGCTCCCGAATATTACACCATTGGCGACTGCCGTCAGGCAGGCTCCATGCGTACCGCTATCCGCGACGCATATACCACCGCCATCAGGATCTAAGCCATATCCGGGGCTGCAAGCAGAACTCCTGTTTGCAGCCCCCGTTTTTTTAGATAACCGATAGCAGACAGTTCCCTCTCTGTCATTGCGAGGAGCGCAAGTGACGTGGCAATCTCACCCCTTGCGTGACCACATAGTCGCTTTAAACTCACAGCCTCGAAGTTATAGAGAAAAATAAGAATGTGTGCCGCAGGCACTCCTCATCTGTTCTCTGTTATCTGTTATCTCGTCCCCTGCCCTCATTACCTGCCGAAAGGAGTACCAACAATGACTCTTAACCAGATCGAACAGCTTTTTAAAGACACAGCATATATCCGTACCGGCGGCTCTGCCGAAGAGCTGAAGTGCGCTCAGTATATCGCCGCTCAGTGCGAAAAAATGGGCCTTACCGCCACGTTGGAGCCTTTTGAGGTCCAGATGGCTACCATGAAAACCGCAAAGCTCATGGTCGACGGCCGCGAGATCCCCTGCAAGGGCTATCTCTGCTCCGGCAACGCCGACCTGGAAGCTCCCCTGTACTATCTGCCTGCCACCGACGCATATTCCATGAGCCTCTGCCGCGGCAAGATAGTCCTGCTGGACAGCGGTATTGGCTATTGGGTGTTCAAGGACCTGATGGACAACGGCGCTCTGGGCTATATCACCCACGACGGCAACGCCAATTACGCTGACCGGGACATTGACCAGAAGGAGCTTCGGGGTTATGTCCGCGAAGGTCAGCACCTTCCCGGAGTCAACATCAACATCAAGGACGCTATAGACATCGTTAACAGTCAGGCCAAAACCGCCCACATCATCCTGGATCAGGAAGAATACACCGGCCAGTCCCGCAACGTGGTGCTGGATATGCCCGGTGAGCGGGACGAATATATCGTCCTGTCCGCCCACTACGATTCCACCCCCCTTTCTCAGGGCGCTTACGACAATATGTCCGGCAGCATCGGCCTGCTGGGGATAGCAGAATATTTTGCCGCAAACCCCCACAGCTATGGCCTCCGCTTTGTCTGGTGCGGCAGCGAGGAACGGGGCCTGCTGGGTTCCAAGGCTTATGTGGCCGCCCATGAAGACGAGCTGGACCGGTTCGCCCTGAACATCAATCTGGACATGATAGGCTCCATAATGGGCAAATTCTTTGCCGCCTGCACCACCGAAGACGCTCTGGTAAGCTATATCAAATATTTCGCCCTTGAAAAGGGTATGATAATGGACGCTGTTCAGGAAGTTTATTCCAGCGATTCCACCCCCTTCGCCGACAGGGGCGTTCCCGCCCTCAGCTTTGCCCGCCACGCGCCCCAGGATGCCGCCACCATCCACAACAGCTACGACACTATGGCGGTTATGAGCTGGCAGCGCATGGCAGAAGACATCGACTTTATATGCGGCTTTACCTCCCGCATGGCCAACGCCGTAAAATGCCCCGTATCCCGCGATATCCCCGAAAACATGAAAGAAAAACTGGATATCTATCTCAACCGCAAGAGAGATAAGAAATAAGCAACCCGTAGACAAAGGCCCGGTAGCCTTTGTCTACAGGTTTAATAAGCCAGTTATCAAACAACCTTTAACCCCCTGCTATCAAAATGATGGCAGGGGGTCTTTCGCTATTCGAGGCATAATAAAGGGTACTGTCCGGATAGTCTTTGAAAAGCATCTGCGTTTCAGCATTCCTGGCTGTTATAGTTTTTCCATTTCATCTGGTCCCAGCATCCCGACTCCAGCATCCGTACATCTTTTGTCACATAAATCAGGGGACTTTCATCGGCAGAAAAAACTCGCCATAGCTTTCCGTTTTCACGCAGGAAAAACCATCGATAGAAGCGATTTTCATGGATAAAATCCGAGCTGTCGAAGCATGGGAAGCGTTCTCTGACGCAAAAAACCTCACGGCCGTAACAATCTTCGCACCAGATGCCGTATTCATCCCTTTTTGCCGTAAGCTGAGCCAGGCTCACATAAAATTTTCCTGCGACGGTAAAACCGCCTTTGAGATATTTTCTTGTGGATTCCTGAGGTGTGCGAACCGAAAGCGGTCGTCCGTCTTCGCCGGTTTTTTTACTGACCCATTGCACAACTACGGTAGGATATACGCAACTGGAGTATTGGACATTTTTGCCGTTGTCAATTTTTTCCAGAATCATATCGCCATCCCATGGCGTTCGCTGGTAGACCGGCCGGGACGATTCTATTTTCTGCTTGAGCTGGCTGTAGGCCGAGCTTTTTCCAAACAGCCTGTTAAACATGATGCATACCTCCAATCGATCGCCGTTCGCTATTGTTCATATTCTTTCAAAATCTCTTCCATCAGAATAGTTGGCGTTTCCAGTCCATGGCATTTCTCTATATAATCGGGTTCTATGCAGTGGTCAACACCGTATTTTTCATCATACGCAGCCAGTATCTCATCCGCCCTGCTGGATACCGGGATGCTGTTCTCCTCAATGGGGATATCCTCGTTTTCGATCATCTTCTGCATGGTGTCGTCCAGGGGACCCAGGCAGAGCGCTATGCCATAGATGGCCGTGACCCCTGAGACGATGGCCCCCATGATCTGCTTTTCCGCCAGAGAGACCCCCAGGGCGCCGCCGCCCAAAAGCGCAAAGCCCGCCACAAGGCCGAACTTCAGGATCTGCCACAGGGCCTTCCTCCGGGTGCGGTATTGCTCGATCTCGATATACCCTCTTTCAACGTCGTCCATCAGCTGGCCCATGGAATCCTCAACGCAGACTATACAGGTCACCTGCCGGATGCTGATGTCATTGGGAACATTATTCAGCTGGCCCCTGACTGCCATGGCATACAGCACCAGTGCGCTGAGACTGCGAAATGCATTATCCCCATAGGCGCTGCGGAGCTGGCTTGGATAGCTCCCGGCCTCTTCGATGGTCTTTTCCAGCCCTTTCCCACCATCATCTGCCATACCTGCCTTGGCAACAAGTTCTTCTGCCCTGGCCCGGGCTTCGGCATCCAGATAGTATGTGGCGAAGTCCTCAGACTGGCTCTTGGACAGGTCATATGCGGTCTCAAACTCGCTCATGGTATCCAGTATGTGCTGCACCACCAGCCGGCCCTGGGCCTCATCGGCCCCCGGCATGAACTCGCACCAGGCCCCCACAAGGACATCCTCCCAGCTTCGGTCTTCATCACAACGGCTCAGGATATACGCCGTCCACTGCGTAAATACTATGCGTTCCTCCTGGGTAAGCTGTATCATTATACCCGCCTCCTTAACTGCTGCTGATGACCCATCAGCTTAACAGCTTCGCTCTTGCGTTGTTTTCCACATCCGTTGCAAAACGGTTCATGCGTTCCTTGATCTCATCATGAAGGGCTCTGTCGTAATCGTTGCCATCCACCTCAGGGTACGAGCCCCAGTAGCAGGCTTTATCCATTTTTTTCTCGTCATCCCATTCCACCACATAACTCACATCACGGAACAAGACCTGATCCTTGGCGCTGGCAGGGACAAAATTGCCCCGCAGCAGCCGGATATAGCAGGCGGCGATGCTGTCAAGGCTGGCATGACCGCTTCCCGTGGTTCGGATGTCGGAATCTATCACATCGGTAACAGCTTGCCACCAGTCGCCGGCTGTGATGGACCTGCCCGCAGGAGCCCTCCACAGGGCCTGCTTGACCACATCGGCAATATCGGCACCGGAAATATACAGGCCGTATTCAGTAAACTGCTTCATGATGGCGTTCAGCTCATCATCGCTGTAGCAGTCCTTTTCAAACAGCGGATATTCAATAGTAACGCCCATGTCCTCGGCCTGCTTCTCCCGGGCTCTTTCTGCCGCCGCCATCTGCGCTCTGAAAATATCCTTACACTCATGGTGGGTGGGCATATAGACGGCGAACAGCTCGTCAAAGCGCCCCTTCCGGAAGAATTCATCCGGCAGCTGAGAGATATCGTTGGCCGTGGCAAAGATGAAGCAGGGACGCTTGTTGTCCTGCATCCAGTTCAGCAGCCGCCCAAACATACGCTTGAAGGTGCCGCTGTCGTTGCTCTGCTTGCTGGCGGCGCCGCTGAAGCCCTTTTCCAGCTCCTCTATCCACACAATACAGGGGGCCATGGCCTCTGCCTGTTGCAGGGCAGTCCGGAGATTTTTTTCAGACTCGCCTACGATGCCGCCCATAAGGGCATCGATGTTCATTTTAATAAGAGGGATGTCCTTCCATACCCTGGGAAGCATTTTCGCAGCCTGAGACTTTCCGCATCCGGGAACGCCGCACATCAATACCCCCTTGAGAGGCAGGGTACCCCGCTCCAGAAGATACCGGTCAGAGTCTGCCATCTGCTCCCTTCTGTCTTCCACCCACTTCTGATAGGCGCCCATACCGGACAGGTCAGGCTCCGTTTCGTCACCCTCTATCAGCTCCAGAATGCCACCGTTTTTCAGCAGCACCTGCTCCTTTGCTGAGAGGATGCTCTTTTTTCGGAAGTCCGGGTCAAGAATGGCAGGCTGACCGTTGATGTCATCTGCCCGGAGAAGGGCATTGATACGGCGAATAACATCCCCCCGCCGGAATCCGGCAAGGGATTTCATCAGCTCCTGCACCACCTCTTCATCCAGAGGGACCTGCTTATCACCGGTCATCTGAGTCAGGATATCCCGTATTTCCTTCTTTTTCGGGTATTCCTCTTCATCCAGAGGGACCTGCTTATCACCGGTCATCTGAGTCAGGATATCCCGTATTTCCTTCTTTTTCGGGTATTCCTCTTCCACGATGGCGGTATAGGGCATCAGATCGTCCGGCAGAAACGCCGTGTTCCCATAAAGGATTATGCAGGATGCCTTCACCGGGGAGCTGGGGTCGATGCTGAACAGATATTCCCTGACATATTCCCTGAGTCGGGCTATCCTGTGATCGTTCTCCCCATCCCGCTGCTTCCAGACATCGGCGGCAAGGGGCAATATGTACATTCCGGGAACCATCTGGCGAATGTCAAAGGCTTTGTTGTCCTTCCGCATCAGGGAAGGCCATTTGTCATGGAAATTATTATAGTCCCGGATATTTTCGCTGTCCCGGGACAGGAAGTCAAAATAGTGCCGGTCCCGGGGGTCGCCGGTATATTGCCGGTCCTTAATGGGCGTTACGATGCCGCTTTCCAGGGCGATATCCCCCACCAGCTCTATATCAAATGTATCTATCATGATGAGAGGAAGGCCGGCCAGTCTTGCATCCACGCATTTTTTGGCCATTTTCTCCACAACAGTTTCAATATTCTCGTTTTTCATCATATGACCTCCAGATATTCAAGTGAAGTTGGGAAATTTGATGCAATCATCTGGCCATTTTTTGTGACCCGTCCCCATGAGTTCAGGGTATAAACGTCGTTTCCCCGGATCTCCACCTGGATAATGTCTTTGGTGGGCAGCGACGGTACGGCCGCCCTGGGGAAATGGCTGTAATCCACCCTCCCCGGTTCCAGAAGGATATAGTTTCCGGCCTGATCCGCGGCAAAGTCCAGTATATCCCGGCCGGTGCAGTCTATGGTTTTTACCGTTCCGTTTATGGTCAGCCTGATGCTGTTGCCCCGGCGCTCCATGACCACAGGGCCGTTTTCCTTCACAGCGGGGAAAACGCGGATAGTCTGGTCCTGGATATAGCTGGCGTAGCGATAATCCCCGGGCATGATCTCTGTGACCTCGCTGCCAAGGCGGAGCTTGGCCGGTATGCTCCGGGCTCCCTGAGCAGACTGGACCGCCGAAAGCTTTTTCACCGTTATTCTGGAAATGGCGTTGGTGGTCGTCATGCTGCTCTGCTCCATAGCATACTCTTCATCAGAGGCGGCAAATACAAGACCGTCCTGTGTCACTATGGGAGCGTGGACTTTCTTTATCTCTTCGCGAAGGAAGGCGCTCTGGGCCACGTCCGCTGTAATGGGGTGGCTCATATCCATATCCCCTGCCAGGAAATACCCGGCAGCAAGGATAATGAACAGCCTTTCCTTCTGGCGCTCTTCCAGAGTCGTGTTCCGGCTGATATCCCAGACCTTTTCAAGGAGCCGGGGGCAATCCTCATCCATGGCTTCTTTCAGACTTTTTACCTTTGTGCTTAACCACAGGGACCGGACATTGCGCCATATCCCCGGCACATCCATGTAAAACCGGGGGCCGCTCACCAGACTGGCTGATTCAAGCTCTGTCCCGGCCCCGGTCGCTGTATCAATTTTTATAAGCCTGCTGCAAAAAACGCTGGCATAGCTGCGTACTTCCCAGCCTTCTCCCTTTTCCCGAACGCCCCGGTCGTAAAAATCCTCCCAGCAGAAAACAGCCTTAAACAGCAGCTCGCTATGATAATTGTGCCAGGGAGAAGCAGGGGCCAGCTGCCGTCTGGCAAAGCCTGCGGCCATTTCGCTCTGGCGAAGCAGCTCTGCCGGAGAAAAATGGGTGCAGAAGTCTCTGGGGGTCAGTATCTCGTGACCGCCCATGCGAAAGCTTTTGGTTTGTGCCATTAAACATTCCTCCCCAATGCCGGTTTGATCTTTATTTCTAATTCTCAAAAATCTGGAACAGAACTATGCCTACGGCGATCTCGAACTGCTCATCTATCAGTTTTAGGAAAGCATTTTTGAATTCCTGATTGTTTTTCAGGGAATCACTGAGCTCGTTGCCTATTTTTGCCTTATTATTATCCTTGGCACCGTCAGCACACATACCCAAAAACATTTGGTGACATTCTGCGGCGGTCAGCTTTGTGTTAAAAGTGACTCTAATTTGGCCAGCTACCCTATTAATAAAACCAAGAATACCTCCAATTTTGCCGCTTAGATAGTTTACGGCGATCCGCTGCACAGTAATTGCAATGCCACTTTTTTTGATGACGTCAGCTAATACATTTCTATCAAATCCCTTTGCGGCGGTAGAAATCAGGTTTTTGGGTACCTTCGGCAGTGTGCTGACCTCTGCATTGTATACTTTTTCTGCCAGCTTATTAGCCTTTTCCCTAACGATTTCACTGCAATGGGGCGTAGCTTGATTCCATTTTGTGGGGTCCATGAGATCTGAGATACACTCTTTCAGCGCATCCGTCATCACATTTATAAAGGTCAGATCGTTTACGGTGTTATCCTCGATTTTCTGGCAGAACTCCTGATATGTATGATCGTTCCCATCGTAAAGCGCAGCAGTTGCAATACAAAGTCTGCTCCATAGCAGGTCATACAGTCCACCCCGGCCAAAATCCTGGCAGAGCTGTTCAAAACAGGGCTGCATCTCGCCGTGAAGCTCATTTTTCAGGGTTTCCACCTGCTCCCTGGCCCCCCGCTCATACCCCTTGGCAAGGCACAGGCCCCTGGCAACAGAGGCTGAGGGGTCAGGTTCCATGATAACGCCACAGGGGGCGGGATAGTACTCCTCAGCAATTTCTTTCACGTCAGCCACCTTGCAGGTGCCGCCCGTAAGGATCACCGTATCGCAGGGGTATCCGTCACGCTCTATGCTGTTTTTAGTGTCCTCGAAGAACTTTTTCACACAGCCTGCCCAGGACAGCCCGGCATAGGGTGCATCCAGCTTGTTATCGGTAACCTCGGTGTCTTCCCGGATAATGACGTCCATCATGTCTTTTTTCAAAGCGCAATACATGGTTTGGGATATGGAGATGGTTACATAGACCGGTGTTGAGCTTTCCTGAGCGAAAAACTCTGTTCTGGCCCGAGTCAGCTGTTTAAAAATTTCTTCCTCATCGTCCGGGTCGATGTTCACACCTGTCATATTATTGGTTTCAAGGAACAGGTCAAGCATCGCCTTGTTGACATCTTCCTCCTTCAACCCGGACAGCTGTACTTCAAAGGGACAATGTGTATTATCCCGCTGGATCCTCATTCTCTTAAGCACTTCCTGCAAAACGACTTCATTCACACAATTATTCAGTTTTCTGCTTATATAGATGGATTCTTTGCTCTGATTTTCCTGGTTCGTGTCATAGAAATTTTCTTTGATAAGCCGCAGCTTTGTATATGCAGGTGCAAGATCCCGGCTGTTCAGGTCACCCGGGTCGAGCTTATACTTCTTCGCAATATATCGAAGCATGGCTTTGTCAATATCCGAACCGCCCAGAGGGATGCTGGCAGTGATAAGTGCCTTGCCCATGAGAATATAGGTAAAATCCAGGGTGGATGAGCCAAGATCGTAAATGGCTACGCCCCGGGAAAGGTCAAAGGTCCCGGCATTAATGGCGGCCATGATAGCCCCATTGGACTCCGGCAGGATGGTGGCATTCTTATATCCCGTGGCTTTGGTGACCAGGGCTTTGTATTTCTCCATTTTCTCCTGCTCAGTCCAGCTTCCGGAGGCCGGGCAGCCAACGGTTATCAAAACCTTGTCCTGTAAGCCGTTTTTTTCTATATTCTCAAAAATATCATTTTTTGTGACGATGGTTTTCCACAGGGTGGAGATAAAATCTTTCATCAACTGGCCATAGGTGTGGACTCCATCATCAGAGTAGGTTTCCCACCAGCCCGGATCTCTTTTAAAATACACCTGCAATCCGCCGCCGTCGATGGCTGCGGCTTTTTTGCCGATAATGGGCTTATCATCCTTATAGGCTATATAGCTGGGTATATGCGTCTCTCCTCCATCAGCGACCACCAGGGGATCAGCGACCCAATCACCCAGGCTGTTCAGGTGATAGACATAGGCCATGCACTCGCCATGACCGATATCAAGGCCCACAACCATATCATATCCAATTCCGCTCAGGTTATCAAACACCGCTCCGGGTTTATATTTCTGGTTCAGGTAATGCAGCTCACTCATGGCAAAAGCCTCCTGTCTCTAATCTTCCGATACCTTATACTTTTCTAAAAGTTCTGTCTTCAACTCATTTCCAAACCGGGTCACGGCGGCATAATAGCTCTCCGGGTCCCAGCCCTCGGCAACTGCGAATTCGGCCGTGTTCTCCTGGCTGAGTGAGCTGCTTAAGGCCGAAAACAGCCCATAATTATTCCACGGCCGGTAGCTCAGCCCTTCTTTACAGCGCTGGATATAGCCTGTCAGGGCTTTGTCGTTGGACCCTACGGCGGCCCGGAGCTTTGGCAGCTCCATGGCCAATTCATCCTTGGCGGCATTTTTCAAGGCTTTGATCTGCTCTTCGCAATCTGTATAACCCAGAGCCTTTTGAAGGACGGCATCATCCCGGAGCTTCTCTTTCACAATGCTCAGTTCGTGGGAACACTCCCCGCAGTCCACCACCAGTTTGTTGACATCCTGCTGCATCCATGAAATGGCTGAATTGTAGCAGTGAATTATCATGGTGTCCACATCATCACGCTCCGGGTCCAGCAGCTTTATATGCTCCAGCAGAGTCTCAATGCGGAAACGGATACCTCCATCACCATAATAGGCCCTGTGGATATCCATATCCATTTTTGAGCGAAACTCATTGGTTACCTCACAGACCTTGTATTCCATCAGCCGTTCCCGGTTCTTCTCGTATTTTTGGTCCAGCCCAGCCTGCCGGGCAGAGAGGCTCAGAAGCTCCATCTGCATTTTCCCGGGCAGTGAGCCTGATACCGGCGCAGCGCTCATTTTATCCGGCTTATTGGGAGCGCTTTTTACAGAGCGAACGCCTTCCCTGGCCAATTGCGTCACCCGGTCGGCAGCCTTCTGTGCCTTTTGTCTGCGTCCCTTCAATAAGCGCTCAAATTTGTCCATAAATGCTCCTCCAAAAAAGTAGGCAGTCCTGGCAGGGGGAGTGTGAGGGGGGCGGTCTTGGAACCCCCTTCACGTTCAATAACCCGCCGCAGCGATAGAAACGAACGCCAGTTCGTTCCCCTCAACTTGTAGACAAAGGTCTGTAGGCCTTTGTCTACAAGTTGTAAGGGACGGTTGTCCGTCCCTTATTTCGTTAGAAGATGTAATCTGCCTCAGTCTCCAGATTATGGAGCTGTTCATCGGAATAGCACCACATATCATCGTCGTCCTGCTGCTCCTTCTCGGCGGCGCTGATAATACGGTCAAAGCCTTCCTTCAACGATTTTACACTATTCTTGACAAGGGGCGTACCCGCCGCGGCCAGCTTGCCTACCTGACGGGAGAGGAACATGCCTATCATAGTCACACCTTCCATCAGGAAATACCCCATGACTCCGATAACCACCATCTCGCCGAGAGTCGGTGCGGCAGCTATCATGGCAACGGCCTGGATAGCGATCGCTATAACATGGGCAACTGTAAGACCAACAGCAATAACTTCGGCGACATCGCCCACACGGACACCATCTGCAATGTCTCCCAGGTCCACATACACGCTGGCATTCATGGCGGCTTCATCAATGGTGATATTGTTTCTCAGATACAGGTCCATAGCCACGACACATTTCAATTCATAGCTGCTGGCGCCCCACCTGGCAGCGGCAGCAACATAATCGTCGCTATAGCAAAGAGAATTGCTCATACGCTTCAGCGCTGAGGGGGAAAGGCGGAGGTTTGTGGCCTTATTCATCAGCTCTGACTTCAACCGCAACTCGGCATTGGCAGAATAATCAGGGGCATCATTGCACTGCGCCCGGTACAGGGATTCACCGCTGACACCGTTTTTCAGCTGTGCCAGTTTTTCCTCGTCGCCGAAAAGCTCAAATCCAAAAAGCATCTGGTTCATAATATCCACGCGTTTTTCAGGTTCAAGATCGGATTCGGCCAGGGTTTTGAATACCTTTTCCATTGCGTCCTCAACGTTTTCCGTGACCTCACTGTAGATGTTCTGATAGCTTTCGACCTCAACCATGACCAGGTCGGCCAGATCCTTTGGGGTCAAAACGTTGTCCTTAACGGTATTGGCGTCCTTAGCCATCTCTTCAAGGGCAGAGCGCAGGTTACCGTTGTCTATATTTTTGATAGCACCATAGACTTTTGCATTTTGGATAACGCTGTTCTTAATTTCGGATTTCATATTATTGGCCTCCTGTGTAATATTTCTGTTTTGCTTTATGGCCTCATTTTACCATTAAAACCGCCTATCGGTAACCCCTCCACTGCGATAAAAAAACGTAATTTTTAAGGCTGTTTATCAGGGTCTGAAAAGAGGTTTCTGTAATAGGGTCTTTCGCCGGGGCTTTTTGCAAAAAATTCCAGAATATAATAGCAATTTTCCGGCTCAAAAATACCGCTGCCTATGCAGATCAAAACCGCCAGATCCCGCCTCATTACAAAATCCGAATTTACCTGGTGGAGCAGGTCCCTGCCCTTTGGACAGTCCATTTGCAGGCCAAGTATTATCTTTAGTAGTGTGGCCTGGCTTGTAGGAAGGCCCCTGGGGTTGGTCTGGAAAGGCTCCCAGGCGTTTTCCGATAAACCCGCGCTCAGCAAAAAATGAGAGATAGAAACCTTTTTGCCTTCGATAAGTTTTCTAACATATTTCTTAAGATCAGCTGATGTGCTGAATGTGTCGTGGAACACCAACGATTTGAAAAACGCAGTCTCCTCCGGCGACAAGTGCAGGGCGTTTGCGATCATATCAACAACGCTGTCGCCGGTATAACCGGACACGTTTATAAATCGCTGCCACGCCGTTGCGGTTATCCCGGCCTGTTTTCTAAATTCGACCCGCTCCTTTTTCATAAGATATTCCTTCATCCGGGCGGCTATGGCTTTCAGGGGTTGGCCGCTTTTTTCCATCAGGCGCAGCTCATTTTTCTCTTCCCGGGAAAAGCGGAATTTATCAAAGATCCTCTGCTGCACATTTTTAAACTCAGGTTCAGGAATCTGCCCGGAAAGAAAAGCCTCCCACTGGGCCACGCTCAGCCCATTATCGGCCCGGATCCCGGCGATCAGCGCCCCCTCTAATCGGGCATTTACCCAGTTGGCAGCCCGATATCGAACAGCCGCAAGCTCCGGGTCGTTGATAAGCCGGTTCATCTGCTCGATAAGATAGATCTTCTCCTGGTTGGTAAGCTCCATGTCAGCACCCCCAAATCTTTCCTGTGCCTGCAAATCATTTTTGCTGAAACAGTGTATTATTGTATCTTACGCTCAAATTTTGTACGCCAACTTAAAACTATAATATCATCCGCCTTATATCGTTGCAAGCAGAGAGTGGACGAAAAGGTGCACTTCTTTGACGCTAAATCTTCCTCGTCTGATTCAAAACCGTGCTGTGCTGCTGTGCTACGCCCTGTTCAAAACCGGAAGTCTGGCAAAAAGTATGTTCGGGGCGCACTAAGCCTATTCAATTATGCCATCGGTTTCAAAAATGTGATCCAGCTCATCATTGGAGAAAGCGCGCAGCACTTTGTCACGTACTGCCATGTCCGTCAAATCCAAGCGAATGAACCTGCTGGTGCCGCCTGCGTCCGTTGTTTTGTGAATCAACTGAATTCTGCCAAGGCGATCTTCTGCTTTTGCATACTCTGCCAGCGCTTTTGCCTTCGGTAGATTATCTGCATACTGGTTGCCATGGGGTTCCAGAATATTCAAAGAACGAAACACAGTTAATTTAAATGTTTTTTGTACCATTCAATAACAGCATCTCTATCGGATTCAAATAATTGTGTTGAAACATATATCTTACTATTGTTAAAATCGAGTTCTTTTGTTCTATATCTTCTGTGAACAGAATTACCCTTATTATCATCAACACTATTGGCAACTGCCGGATAATCTGTTGCCTTAAATATGGACTTTGTGTATTCTTTTGTTTTTAATTTTTCAATTTCGGTTGCATCAATTTTTGCTTTTGCAATTAATTCTTCAAGTAAATTGTAAAACAATTTTGCTACAGGTATCATTCCCTCAAGCCAGGTATTTTCATTAGCTATATCAAACGGTGCTTCCGACAAAGAAAAACTGAATTCATCAATATCCAAGTCCATGTTTGAAAGCAAATCTCTAATAAACGAGATAATATTATTCGAGGAAAGATTAGACTCAAAAAATATTCCGGTTTTGTTAATTTGTCTGCCTTTTCGTAGCTTTCTCTCGTCATTGCTTATGTAGACTCTGTCTGCATTAGGAATTGAGTGGTTTTTAATTGCTAACTCTTTCAACGCCTCACCGTTTAGATCATAAACCGTTTCAATAAATCTGCTTAATAGATCGATCCAGCTTGTCACGGCAGTATATTCACCCATAAATGAAAATCCGCCGGGCTTTGTATTTGAAAAATCAATATCGCTATTGACACCGAAACTAAGTTCATTAATTTCGCTAACATCAGAATGCATTTCAACATAATCAAATTTAGCGATTAATATTTCAGCAAGAGAACTCGCTCTTTTTACAATGGACTTTTCGTTCCACAATTCAGCAGACAAAACATCTTTGTTTAATATATTGGCTTTCGAGTTGCTTCTGATTATCTTTTTCTTTTCATTGAACGCTTTTGTCCCAAGTTCGCTATTATGACCGGTAATAGTCAAATTACCAAGTGTATGTAAATATGTTTCATATACCTTCTCGTAATCGTCTCCGACTTCCTTTTTCCATACTGCCGCATTGATTTTTTGGGGTAGTATGTGTTCTATAGTAAGATCTGTAACGTCGATTTGTTCTTTTGTAGAATTCTCAATAACAGACAAGATGTATTTACAAATCGGTTTCTTATATAGAGGTTTCTTAATAAGAGCATCTTTAAACTCTTCATTAGTAGGCATACGGTCATTTGAGCGTAAATCATTAAGAAATATTACAAATCGTTCGTAATAGTTTTCATAACTACTATCATAAATGCGATCATATAGATATTTCATAAATTTAGACAAGTTCTTGTTGATTTCACAAGCGGTAATTCTTATGAAATAAGTTAGCAAGTATTCTAAAACATTGCATAAGGTTTTTTCGTCAATATTTTTCTCTTCGTAATCATATAAAACCTTAAAAAGAAACGGTAAAACAGTTGTTTGTTTAATAACAAAAAATGAATGCAGCAAACCGGTTATTTCTTTGCTGTAATATTGCTTTTCTCCGATAAATGCACCGTAATACTTTGATGTTTTCAACAAATCATTTAATACATCTTCGTGGGTTAAATTTTTCGATTCGCAATATTCTTTAAACAGTCGATATGCGTTTTTGCTATTTACCGAACCTGGTATTTTTGAATTCAGATAATTGATTACAAAATCGCCCAAATTGCGATATCCGACATTCTTTTCAATAGGGGGACCAATAGCTTTCATATAGGTCATCCTGGTTGCTATCGTCCATTAGCAGATAATTTCGTATCAAGTCTGATAAACTTAATTCTAATCCGGTTGAGTTTATTGATTCAAAAATTTTTTGTGGTTCATCGCCCTGTGATTTGTCAAGAACGATCTCAACCATTTCCAATTTTTTAATTCCATTAAGAATATCCGACAACTCTAATCCTGATGACAAACTTTTTTGTATTAACTCTTTGAATGTAACATAGTTTTTATAGATGTTGGAATTACGATCCATATCATCAATTTTGTCTTTTATCAAAAGTAATAATTGATCGTTATCCGTTTTTACAGGTTTAAGTTTCAACTTGTATTTTTCATCGCAATTTCTATTAAACATTACTTCTTCGATTTCGGCTTCTATGCGGGTAGACACACCTTTTGCAGCATCATAAAGAGCTTTAAGAAGAATATACACAGTTGTAAGGCGTTGTTGACCGTCTATAATCAATACTTCACTTAATGTACTTGCATTAAGCCCTACAATATAAACAATTGTGCCTGTAAAGTGTTTATGATCTCGTTCGTTTGCTATAAGAATATCCTGATATAGTTTTTCACATTGAATATTAGACCAATCATAGTTACGCTGGTATACAGGAACTTTGAATACGCGTCTATTCTTTTCAATCAAATCCGAAAACATCCACACTTTGTAAGGTTGCATAAATATCTACCCCTCCGTTTAAGCTGATTTTATTTATATCGTAAATCCTGAATAATATCAACAATTTTCGGAACAATTATGTTGTCAAAAAACGCTTCCCGTCCGGTTTCTGGTGAACGTTCACCGCTGATATGTGGTAATCACGCCCTAAAAAAAACCAAACTTTTAACGAAGAAAAACCGCCTTTTCAGGCGGTTTTTCCAAGAAAGGTGGTCCGAGTGACAGGACTTGAACCTGCGGCATCCTGCTCCCAAAGCAGGCGCGCTACCAGCTGCGCTACACCCGGATCTTCCTGTGCATTATACTATATGGCGCAACGCTTTTCAAGTGGAAAAAGCGCTGAACGGCGCATGTTTTCCATCTGCTGAATCCGCGATCTTTCCCCGGCAAAATTTTGTTTAAAAAAAACTTGACGAATGGCCGACCCGGTGCTAAAATGGCCTTAACCTGATATAAACCGTTGACGCGGAGATAAAGGCGATCATGTCTTGCCAGAGAGTCCGGGGTGCTGGGAGCCGGATAGAAACAGTTCGTCAAATGGACCGCCGAGGGCGCAGTCAAAAGTGCGATCGTTCGCACCCAGTATTCTGCGACGTGGGGCATACGTCAGTTGCCGGGGATATGCTGGTATCCCACAAAGCGCACGGTTCGTCCGTGAATTCAAGGTGGCACCGCGGATAAGATATTTATTCGTCCTTGACAGAACAACATTTCTGTCGGGGGCGTTTTTTATTTGTTCTCCGACCAAAGGAGGCGCTATGCAGATAACAGATGATCCTGTCATTGCGAGGGCGAAGCCCGTGGCAATCTCACCCCTTGCGTAATGCAAAAGCTTATCTCAAACGCACAGCCTTGCAGCTACAGAGAAAGATTAAAATCGTGCCGCAGGCGCACCTCGCACTAATCCCTAAGTAACCCCTGACCCTCTCTAATGCGCAACAACTATCTTAATCCGACAGCTTTCCCTGTCCCATAAAAAACTAAAGGAGAACTACCATGATACTCAACAATGTAGATTTTGAAACTTATTTTAACAACTATCCTGATAAAGACGGCTATTTTGGCAAATATGGCGGAGTTTACGTTGAAGACAAGCTTAAGGCCGCCATGGCTGAAATCACCGAGGCTTATTATTCCATCTGCCAGTCCCGTAAGTTCATCGCCGAGCTGCGCCGAATAAGAAAAGAGTTCCAGGGCCGCCCCACCCCCGTATCCCATCTGGAGCGTCTGTCCGACGCTCTGGGCGGCAAGGTCCAGCTTTATGCCAAGCGGGAGGACCTGAACCACAGCGGCGCTCACAAGCTGAACCACTGCATGGGCGAAGCTCTGCTGGCTTCCTATATGGGCAAGAAAAAGGTCATCGCCGAAACCGGCGCCGGTCAGCACGGCGTTGCTCTGGCCACCGCCGCCGCGTACTTCGGCCTTGAGTGCGACATTTACATGGGCGCTGTGGACATCAAAAAGCAGGCCCCCAACGTGGCCCGTATGAAAATCCTTGGAGCTAACGTTATCGAGGTCACCCACGGACTTCAAACCCTGAAAGAGGCTGTTGACGCCGCCTTCGATGCTTACAGCCGTGAATATAACGACGCTATTTACTGCATCGGCTCCGTCCTTGGCCCTCATCCCTTCCCCATGATGGTCCGGGATTTCCAGAGCGTTGTCGGTATCGAGGCTCGCGAACAGTTTATCGACATGACCGGCCATCTGCCCACCTCTATCGTCGCCTGTGTCGGCGGCGGCTCCAACGCGGCGGGGCTTTTCGCCGGATTCCTTAACGACCCCGTGGAGATATATGGCGTTGAGCCTCTGGGCCGCGGACCCAAGCTGGGCGACCACGCCGCCAGCCTGAAATACGGCACCGAGGGCATCATGCACGGCTTTAACA
>CAYLKH010000015.1:0-16155 GCA_964384255.1 uncultured Oscillospiraceae bacterium
CATATGTGAATTTTTTCGCCGCTAAAGCGGCGAACTCTACGAGGTTTTTTGACAGTCTCAAACTCGGCGCAGAAGCAAACCAGCTTCTGCGCCGAATTCTTTGGTTATTCTGGTTTTATTCGCTGACCTTGTAAAAGGAAATGGCTCCGCACTCATCGCACTCGTAGATGTCGACGGTCACCTTTTCAGCCTTGGGGTCAGCGGCAGCGGACTCGTTTAATGCCGCAGTCTGACTGCCGATTTTTGTCATAACAGCGCCGCAGGCGCACCTGATCTCTTCCATATGGTATCAACTCCGGTTTGAAGGTTTATGACTGGATTATACCACCGCAGAAACCTGTTGTCCAGCGGAAGACGCACGATCTTCTGATCGACCGGTGGGCTAATGCTATCTGGTGTATATTTCTGACCACACGGGCATAAATCCCGCTCCGATAGCTATACGCTGGGATATGCTGTGGGAAAAATGGCAGCCGTAATAGGGTATTTTCCCCCGGCGGAGAACTTCGTTTTTCAAAACCGTTACCAGATATTTGCCCATACCGCCGCCCCGGGCCTCGGGGGACGTGTTGATACCAATCTGCCAAAGCAGCTCGCTGTCAGAGCTTACACCGGCCATGGCAAAAATGTGGCCGTCCTTTTCGGCGGTCACCGCCAGCTCATCAGGCCGCAGCGGAGAGAATCCCAGAGCCTCGGTAAATCGCTTATCGTCTCTGAACCGTTCCAGCTCGTCCTTTTCATACCATCGGATATATGGCGAATGCTCGACCCTCGTTTCCCCTTCCGGCAGGAAGAAGCAGTGGGTATTCAAAATCCTGTGTCCGGTTTCGGCAAGCTTTTCGTCCAGCATACGCAGATTATCGTAGGAAGTGAGCCACCCGCCGGTGACGGAATCGTACTTTTCCCGGCACCAGGACACAAGGCCGTCTTCTCCGGAGAAAATCATTTTGTTGTTGATGCACATAACGTTCAGGGGGCTGCTGTCGTTATCAAACATCCGGCGGCCATCCAGGAATTTTTTGCTGCTGTAGATGTTTTGGCCGCTTACCATATCCTCCGGACTACAGCTCATATCGAGGGCCAGCTGTTGATAAGCAACGCTGTATATTCTTTCTCTGGTCATGCTTCTTTTGATGGGAGCTTTACGGTAAACAGGTTTTCGGACCAGATGTTGCCGTCCATATCCTCGCCCCAGCATACCAGCTCGACCATATGATCGCCGTTTTCGTCAATATACTTGTCAGAAACATAGCCCTTCATCAGACCCAGATCTCCGCAGAAGCCATGGATATTGCAATATCTTCCCGCTTCCTTAAGGAAAGGTACCTTAAGCAGATAGCTGGGACGGTACCAGTCTTCGGGCATATGGTTGACCTGATTTTCGTCGTCGTTTACCAGCCGCCATGCGCATTTTACGATATGGCCCTTGGGTCCCATCCAGTTTGATACCAGCCGGACGCCCAGATTTCGGGACGTGAAGTTATAAAACGGCGAGGTTGCTGTCGCAATATGGGTGCACAGGCCATTGCCGTAAATACCGGTTTCGGGGTCGTACATTCCCCAGGGTCCG
This sequence comes from uncultured Oscillospiraceae bacterium, assembly GCA_964384255.1. Lineage (GTDB taxonomy): Bacteria > Bacillota > Clostridia > Oscillospirales > Oscillospiraceae > SIG469. The sequence continues at coordinate 1,571 of CAYLKH010000015.1, forward strand.
TGGCCACGTTCATAATAATTTTTCAGGTTGCCGTTTTCCAGCAGCGGCACCGCATGGAACAGCATCATGTTTGCCTGGGTGATGGGACCTTCGCAGATCTGATCGGGAATGTCGCCCACATTTACATCTTCCCAGTAAAGGATCTCTTCCCGGCATTTTTCTTCCATTATCCACTGCTTGATCTTCGCCCAATCCTCCTCGGTGTATTTGTGGATAGGATGAAGATAGCGATTAAAGGGATGAGGAGTTTCAGGAACGTAATCAGGGTCAGTGGAGCGAATATAGAAGGCGGGATAGCGATAATGGAACCGGGCCACCTTTTCGCCGTCCTGGTTGTAAACATCGCAGGAGCTGTTGAGGATAAGCTTTCTGGTGATGCTGCCTTCCGGGTCAGTGGCATCATAAACATCGTCCACACGGTTGGTAAAGGTCAGGGTGTCTCCGGGGTAGATGGGCTTGTAATAATAAACCTCCTGGTCGTAAGCATCGCCCACCAGGTCGCCGGTTCCGGCAGCGCCGATACCCATAACGCCCCGGGGCATCATGGCCATAAACTCCGCGGCAACATAGCCCGGGCGGACAGGAGTGTCCTTAAATCCCATGGATCTGGCATAATCCGAATCGTACCATATCTTATTATAGCGGTCATAGCCCCTGGCATAAACCTGAGCCCAGGTCCTGTCAATAGGGCCAAGGGTATCTCCGCCCATTTCCGGGGCAAAGCTTTTCGCGCCGGTGCCGTCAGCTTTCAGCTTATCGATAGCGGCCTGCTCCTCGGGAGTGTATTTGCCGGGATAGAATATCTCCAGTTTGCTCTTGTCCAGCATATTGTCTACTTCCTTTCTTTTGTTTTAAGGGATAGGGGTCGGAAATTAGTACGCAGGCACTGAATTGCTGATAGCTATCCCCTAAATCTCTTGTAATTTTCCACAAAATATGTTATTATTATCATATGAAAATATTGAAAATAAGTCAAGAGAAAATTAAGGAGGCAACAAAATGAATTCCTTTCCCCATCTGATGGCGCCCATCAAGCTTGGCAACACCGTTGTCAAAAGCCGCATGATGTTCCCCAACGCCCTGCCCCATTTCCAGCAGGGACCCGAAAACTATCCGGCCGACCCTCTGGTGACCTTCTATTCCGACATCGCCAAAAACGGCGCAGGCATCGTCCTTGTCCACTGGCTGGCCAACAAGGATCAGCGCCAGTCCCCCAACCTTGACGGCAAACATTTCCCCATGTGGGAGCCTGAGGATCCCGCTGTCCAGAACTATATCTGCCAGATGAACGATACCATCAGCTACTATGGTGGTCTGCCCATGACCGACCTGTTTTACGAAATGGGCCGTTCCCTGCTGGTTTCCGAGCTTCCTCCTGAAGAAGATACCTTCAAAAGTATGCAGGACTACCTGAAAATGCTCTCCGGCGACGACGATCTGGATGTCGAAGAAGTTCCCGAGGTGTTCGGTCTGGGCGAAAAACACGCCGCCACCAGAGAAGACATCGAAAACTACATCAAAGAAGGCTGCGAAAACGCCATTTTCCTCAAGAACATGGGCTTTAAGGCCGGTCATATCGAGCTGGCCCGCTACAGTCTGCTGGGTTCCTTCCTCAGCCCCACCAAAAACCACCGCACCGACGAATTCGGCGGCAGTCTGGAAAACCGTATGCGTTTCCCCCTGATGGCGCTGAAAGCTATTCGCGAGGCCGTCGGCCCCGATTTCCTGCTGGTGGGCGAATGCACATATCAGGACGAATTCGGCGCGCCTCCCCTGGACGAATGTATCGAGTTCATGAAAGCCGCCGACGAATATCTGGACCTGCTTCATATCCGCTACGGCATGAGAGGCACCGGTTTTGAATGTTCCTACGAGGAAGCTCAGAACCCGATTGTGCTGGACTATTGCGCCAACCTGAAAAAAGCCGGAGTCAGGACCCCCATCTGCGCCGCCACCGGTCTGATGAAACCTTCTCAGCTGGATGCGGCAATCGCTTCCGGCGCTATCGACATGGTTTCTGCCGGACGGATCTTCATCACCAACCCGGACCTGGGCAAGCTCATCAGGGAAGGCCGTGACGAAGACGTTGTCCCCTGCCTGCGCTGCAACCGCTGCCACGGTATTTCTCTGACCGGTGACTTTGTCAGCGTGTGCGGAGCCAACCCCCAGCTTGGTCTTTATGCCCGTATCCACCGTATGGTCACCGAGCCTGATGGAACCAAAAAATGTGCCGTTATCGGCGGCGGCCCGGCAGGAATGTATGCCGCCAAGATCCTGGCTCAACGGGGACACAGTGTCACCCTTTTTGAGGCTTCCGACGCTTTGGGCGGCCAGCTTAAGCTGTCGCGTTATCCTGATTTCAAATGGCCCCTGCGCAATTTCCTGGATTATCTTATCGGCCAGATGGACAGGCTCAATGTTAACGTCCGTCTCAACACCAAAGCCACCCCCGATATGATAACTGCCGAAGGCTATGACGCTGTGTTTGCCTGCACCGGTGCTGTCCCCAAAAAGCCTGCCATTGATGGGGCTGAAAACACCGACTGGAACACCGTTAACATTTACGGCCACGAGGCCGAGCTTGGTCATCACGTAGTATGCATCGGCGGCTCTGAATCCTCTGCCGAAGGCGCTTTGTACCTGGCCCGGGCAGGTCACAAGGTGACCCTCCTGTCCCGTCAGAGCAAAATTGCCCACGATGCCAACCCTGTTCACTGGCAGGACAAGGTGGAAGAAGTGGTCACCAGCCATGAAAACATCACCACCTTCCGCTGCGCCACCACTACCAAGATCGAAAAAGGTGCCGTCACCTTTGTTGATAAGGACGGTCAGCACGTTGTCCATTGCGACGATATTGTCGCCGCCGGCGGCATGAAACCCCTTCAGGAGGAAGCCATGGCCTTCTATGGCAGCGCTCCCGAGTTCTATATGATAGGCGACGGCAAAAAGGTCGGCGATGTCCGCATCTGCCTGCGCGAAGCCTTTGCCGCTGCCAGCCAGGTATAATTATAAAACGGGTGCCGGAGGATCTTTCCTTCGGCACCCCTGCCTTAAATGGCCGTTATATTCATCCGTCCGTCGGCTTTATGCTGACTTCTCCCCAGCTCAGGGCTTCCCTCTCTCCGCCGTCATAGCGCACCACCAGTCGGCATTCGTCATCCACCTCCAGAGCCAGAGCCGGAACAGACACTCCGTTTTTTACAACATCTATCCGGTGACCCGGCACGATGCATCCTGCTCTGTATTCCCCGGTGACATCTTCGTTTTTGCTGTAAATATCCCACAGTTCGTTCAATATGTCAGCGGCCAGCCTGCTCCGCAGTCCCTGCTGCGGGGCCTCCGCAAGGTTCCCGGCCAGATCAGCGATCTCATCAGGAAATCCCCGGGACGGTCTATAAACGTTTATCCCTATTCCCAAAACCGCAAACATCACTTCCCCGGTCCCGGTGGCGGCCTCAGCCAGTATCCCGCATACTTTTCTGCCATGGAGCAGAATATCGTTAACCCACTTTATGTGGGCCGAAGCTCCGCACACCCGTTTTATGGACCGGCATACCGCCACCGCCGCCATGGCTGTCAGTCTGCCTGCCCGGTCTGAGTCGGGTTTGAGCAGAAGGCTCATATAAAGCCCGCTGCCCTCCGGGCTGTGGAACCGTCTGTCCATTCTTCCTCTCCCTGCGCTCTGGCTTTCGGCAATGACCACCGTTCCTTCTTTGGCTCCCTTCATTGCCAGCTCCTTAAGCAGCGTATTGGTAGATGTCACAGTGTCATAATATTGAATTTCAAAAATCTCTTTGTGTCTGAGTTCTGCCATGACACCGTGTCTGTCCATAATATCCATAATCTTAACTCTATTTCCCCTTCAACAGAAATTGACATATCACATTGATATTAGTATTATTATAATATTCAGTCAAGCAAAACCAAAAGGAAATTTTTAAACACGGAGGTATATCATGTTTGGAACAAAGCTCATAAACAAAAGCTGCAAAAGCAAGCTTCTTTACCAGTCCACCTGGCTTGTTGAAAACACCGTTCATTACGACGAGCTGACCATAACGCCCAACGCAAAAATCGTCGCGCCTGAGGGTAAGTTTGTCACCCTCACCGTTAACGGCATAGGTCATGACGTAGCTCCCGGCACATACTATGGCGATGTAGTTCTGTCAGTTTCCGATGTCACTCCTCTTTCTCCCCATTCCCTGATGCGCCAGAACGAGATATCCTGCCAGCTTTCTTCTGTCCTGACTGTTGACGAAAAGAGCGCCGAGCTTCGAGTACCTGCCATGGCTCAGGGCGGCAGCGTAAACGACGACAGGGCCGAGGGCGTATACTTTGGCACCACCGCTCAGTCCTACAACGGTGTGGTTGTTCAGGGCGACGCAAAATACCAGATCAAAGACTGTACCTTCGACTTTGAAGGCTTTTCCTGCAACGATTTTATCGGCGTAGGCTCCGGCGTTCTGGCTATCGACAAGGCTCAGGTAAGCATCGACGACTGTAACTTCAATTTCAGCGGCGTCACCCGCTGCGCCATCCACGTTGGTGGCGAAAGCAACGTCGTCACCAGCCGCTGCGACATAACCAATATCAGCCCCAATTCCGACTGGGTAGGCGATTTCAGCTGGCAGGTAGCCCTGCTGGGTACCAACCGTCTTTGCCAGCTGGCAGACGGTGCAAAGGCGACCTACAACGATTGTTCCCTGACCACCAACGGATGGGGCATCTGCTCTATCGACGGGACTAACTCTCCGGTCGAGCTTACTATCAACCGCTGCAAAATGCGCCTTGTGGGTCCCAGAGCTCACGGATACGGCGCCTTCTGTATTGGCGACAACACCGTTACCATCAAGGACAGCGACGTTCTTGTCAATGGCTATCCCATGCTTGTCATGGGCATGAAGGGCATGGGCCGTCCATCCATCCTCGGCTCCACTATCCGCGGTCGCCGCTTCGGCGCCATGGTTTACAGCGACTCCTCCAGCATTTTCAACATTAAAGATTCCACCTTCAACACCGGAAAATCCACCCTCTGCGTTAAAGGCTCCATCACCACCATCAACATCGAAAACACTCAGATGACCGCTGGTAACAACACCATTCTCCAGCTGATGGATACTGACGAATGCGGCATGAACTCCCAGAATTTTGTCGTACCTGTTGGGGAGATCGATACCTATGTTGAAGGCCGCGACCTCACCTCTGCCACCAGCGAAAACGATGTCATCCTTAACATCTCCAACTGCTGCCTTAATGGCAATTTCTTTAACTCGACCACCAACCTGCTGGCAGATAAGCGTTCGACCGAGGGCGGAAAGGGCCTTTTCCACGACACAATGGCCGGTCTTCCCGGAATGGACGACGGAGCGGTAGCCACCCCCATGGGCGGCCCCGGTGGTCCCATGCCTGGCGGTATGCCCGGTGGTCCCGGCGGTCCCGAAGGTATGCCCGGCGGTTTCAGCGGTCCCGAAGGTATGCCCGGCGGGACCGAAGGCGGTCCCGGCCCCATGCCTGGCGGTATGCCCATGATGAAAGCAACCAACGGCCCCAAAAACCTTGGTCTTAACCTGACCGGCACCACCATCGAAGGCATTATCAGCTCCGCTCTCCAATCCTATCGCGAAGGGCTGACCGAAATAACCGCCGCCAACCGCACAGAGCTGAGCAATATCACCCAGAAAGCCGCCCCCACCGTAAACAACGGCGTTGTGCTGAATCTGGACGCATCCAGCCGCTGGATCGTTACCGAAACCAGCTATATCACCGCCATCACCCTCGAAGCCGGAGCTTCCGTCTGCGCTCCCGAAGGCAGGACCCTGACCGTAACGGTAGACGGCGTTGAAACCGCTCTGACCGCTGGCAGTTACGCCGGAAGGATCGTCCTCGAGGTTCGGTAAGGAGAAGCCATATGAATCCATATTATCCCCATTTATTCACCCCTCTTCAGGTAGGCAGCCTGACCTTCCGCAACCGCATTCTCGCGGCTCCAAACATGATGTGTCAGGTTCGATCTGACGGTACTCCCGATGACGCTCTTATCGCCTATTATGAAGAAAAGGCAAAGGGCGGGGCCGCCCAGGTAACTGTTGGCGACACTCCCGTAGACGAAGAACACGGCGTTACCATCCCCCGCCATCTGGTGCTTATCCCTTCCAACCTTCCCCGGCTCTCCGAGCTGGCCCGGGCTATCAAAAGCCATGGCGCCGTAGCCTCCATCGAGCTTGACCACGGCGGCCGGGTAGCCGGAAATCAGCCCTGGGGACCAGTATCCTTTGTTAAACCCAACGGTACTCAGGTCACCGCCATGACCGAAGAAATGATGGAATACACTGCCGACAAATTTGCCGACGCCGCAAGGCTGGTTAAGCAGGCCGGGTTTGATATGTGTATGCTCCACGGCGCTCACGGTTGGCTGCTGGACCAGTTTTTGTCTCCCCTTTTCAACACCCGGACCGACGAATATGGGGGAAGCCTTGAAAATCGGGCAAAATTCCCCCTTATGGTCATCGACCGGGTCCGGGCAGCCGTTGGCCCCAAATTCCCCATCGAATACCGTATTGGTCCCGAGGTCATTGAAGGCGGGCTTTCTGTCGAAGACGTTATTGCCTTTTTGAAGCTGGCTCAGGATAAGATCGACGTGGCCCACATTTCTGCCGGACTTGACACCGACCTGAGATATGCAGTCGTCACTCATCCCACCATGTTCCTGCCCCACATGGTAAACGTCCACTATGCCGAAAAGGTCAGGGCCGCAGGGCTGAACATCCCCGTAGTTACCATCGGCTCCATCACCACCGCCGAGGAAGCCGAAAGCATTCTGTCCAGCGGCAAAGCCGATGCCGTGGCCATGACCCGGGCCCTTATTGCCGACCCTCACCTTCCCAACAAGGCTCGCCGGGGCAAGGCCGACGAAACTATCCCCTGTATGCGCTGTCTGGACTGTCTCGCCCTGATGCAGGTCAACACCCAGTTTTCCTGCGCCGCTAACCCCAGGACCGGCCATGAATTCCGGCTGGATGCGGGCGAAAAACCCACTACGCCCAAAAACGTTGTTGTCGTAGGCGGCGGCCCCGCAGGCATGAAGGCAGCGATCACCGCCGCGCAACGCGGTCACTGTGTCACCCTTTTTGAAAAATCCGATTCTCTGGGTGGTCTGCTTAAATTTACAGATTACGACAGTCTGAAAACCGACCTTCGCCGGTACAAAAACTATCTTTTGAACATGGTCGGCAAGCTCAACATCGACCTCAGGCTCAGCACCGAAGCCAACGAAGCAAACGTTATGGCTCTTGACCCTGATGCATTGGTCATAGCCGTTGGCTCCACCCCGGCAGTTTTCCCCATCGACGGTATCGACGGCCCCAATGTATGCCATGCCACCGTCGCATACACCAATATGGACAGCCTTTCAGACCAGGTCGCCATTATCGGCGGCGGCCTTGTGGGATGCGAAGCCGCGTTGTTCATGGCGCAGGCCGGGAAAAAGGTCACCATAATCGAGATGCAAAGCACCATCGCTCCCGAAGCCAACCGGCTCCACCGCGAAGGCATGATGCAGGCTTTTGAAAAAACCGATATCGAGATAAAAACCGGTCTTCGCTGCACCCGGATAACTGCCGACGGAGTTCACACCGTCGATAGCGACGGCAACGACCACTTTATCACCGCGCCTTCGGTGGTTTATGCTCTTGGTCAGCGCTCAGTCCCATGCACTCAGCTTATGGAGCTTCCTGTTGACCAGGTGTTTGTTGTGGGTGACTGCAAAACAGTCCAAAAGGTATCCGGCGGAGCCTTCGCCGCCTACCACGCGGCTATGGATATCTGACATACCTGATATTCGCTTCTCTTTTTGAGCCACGAAACAAAAAATACCACGCACTTTTTAAACTTACACCTTTAAAACCCCCGCCGTTCCGTGGTATAATTCTGACATAAGCTTAATTATTGAAAGGAAGATAAATTATGCCTATTTCCGGTACTTATTATTTCAAAAAATGGCTTCCCGATGCAAATCTGGTTCATGGTGACGATTTCCAGGGCGGTAGCCCCGGCGGCGGTCCCGGTGGTCCTGGTGGCCCTGGTGGTCCTGGTGGCCCTGGTGGCCCTGGTGGTCCTGGCGGTCCCGAAGGCCCTGGCGGTCCTGGCGGCCCTGGTGGTCCCGAAGGAATGCCCCCCATGGGTGATATGCCCGCAAAGCCCCAGATCGAGCTTATTGACCACGGCACTCCCCCCGAAAACTTCTTTGAAGGCGATATGACTCTCGTTCTCGAGCCTCACCCCATCAAAGAAGGCAAGGATTTCGGTACTCTCACCGGCACTGCCGACGGCAGCCCCATCAATTTCGGCTTCTATACCGGCAGCGAATTCTTTAAGGTCGACTATCCCGCAGGCCCCGGCCGCTGGGAAGTTTGGGCAAGAGTCGATAAAGACGGCAACCTCGAGGGCATGATCTCCGTTGGCGGCAACGGCGGCTTCCCCAATCTGGTTTACGGCAAAAAAATCGACTGATCGATCATACAAAACCGGCAGTGTGCAATCCGCACACTGCCGGTTTTTCAGCGTGTCAAAATAGTCCAACGGGCTATTTTGACACGGATTTTGAGTTTCTCCGGTCAAGGTATTCAATCGACCGGGGATAATCATTCGATCCGTCCGGTTTTTCGGCGAACAAGCTTAATGATCTCAACCACCGGGATTATGGTCAGCGCAAGGCCAATGGCAACGGCCAGCTCCATCAGGCTTACGGAAGCGAACCCAAAGATATCCACGACCGCAGGAACGAGAACAACGCCCAGCGTAAGGATAACTGTCCATGCAAAGGCCAGCCACAGCCATACGTTTCGTGTTTTCATTTTGAAAATCGATCCATTGATGGAACGCATACAGAACGCACGGAACATTTCAACAAAGTTTGTGGTCAAAAACGCCATGGTCACTCCGGCTTCGCAGGCAAACAGACCCACACGTCCGTTTTCAATAAACTGGCCAACGAAATAGGATGCCAGAATAAGCAGACCCATAAATATTCCCTGAAGCCCCATGTTCAGCCCTGCCCCCCGGGCAAACAGGCTCTCGTCCGAAGGCCGGGGTTCCCGGTTCATCAGGTCCCCTTCGGCTTTTTCCATTCCGAGAGCCAGGCCGGGCATGCTGTCGGTCACCAGGTTTATCCACAGGAGGTGAGCAGGATGGAGTATTGTGACCCCCAGCAGCGACGACAGGAATACCGCGACCACCTCTGCGATATTGGTAGTGACCTGGAACTGTATGACCTTGCGGACATTGTCATAAATCTTACGGCCTTCCTCAACAGCGCTTACGATCGTTGCAAAGTTATCGTCAGCCAAAACCATGTCGCAAACGCCCTTGGTAACGTCGGTGCCGGTTATTCCCATGCCGATCCCAATATCAGCAGCCTTGATGGACGGGGCATCATTAACTCCGTCGCCGGTCATGGCCGTTACCATGTTGTGTGCCTGCCACGCCTTGACTATCCTTGTTTTATGCTCCGGCTGGACCCGGGCATAGACCGAATACTTTTCAACCGCGTCATAAAGCTGGTCGTCATCCATATCCTCAAGGGCAGAGCCTGAGGTCGCCTGAGATGCGTCGGTGATTATACCCAGATCTCTGGCTATGGCAACAGCAGTGTCAAAATGGTCGCCGGTTATCATGACCGGTCGGATGCCCGCTCCACGGCACTGGGCAATGGCGCTGTAAACCTCCGGGCGGCATGGGTCGATCATCCCCACGAATCCGATAAACACCAGCTCTTTTTCCAGATACTGAGCTTCGTAGCTTTCGGGTTCCCTGTCCCACCGGCGCAGAGCGCATCCCAGCACTCGCAGCGCTCTGTCGGCAAATTCCTTGTTGCGGGTCCTGATGTCGTCTTTAATATCCTCAGTGATGGGTACAACCCGGCCGTTTTGCAAAACACCTGAGCAAAGCTCAAGCATGACCTCGCAGGCGCCCTTGGTGTACTGAACGATGGCTCCCTTTTCGCTGTGGACGGTAGACATCATTTTTCTGCCCGAATCGAAGGGTGCTTCTCCCAATCGGGGGGCGTCAGCCTCAAGCTGATATTTGGGCATACCCAGAGAATTGGCATAATTCACCAGCGCACATTCAGTGGGTTCGCCAACAGCTGTATCCTCACCGGGAGCTATGGAAGCATCGCTGCAAAGGGCCATAGCCCGGGCCAGCAACTGTTTATCATGAGAATACTCGTCAACAACAGTCATCTTGTTTTGAGTAAGGGTGCCTGTTTTGTCCGAGCATATAACCTGGGTGCAGCCCAGAGTCTCCACCGCCGTAAGCTTGCGGATAAGGGCGTTGCGCCTGCTCATGGCCGTTACGCCAATTGACAGGACTATTGTCACGACCGCCGGCATACCCTCGGGTATGGCTGCCACCGCCAGCGCTACGGCGGTCATAAACGTATCCAGCAAAACAGCTCCGGAAAGGGAACCTGCGCGGAGTATACCCGCCACGAAAACCACAATGCATATTCCCATCACCAGCTTTGTAAGGACGGCGCTCAGCTCGGAAATTTTCTTTTGCAGCGGCGTTGTTTCGTCGGTCGCCTGAGAAAGAGCCGTGGCGATCTTGCCCATCTCTGTGTTCATGCCCGTGGCGGTAACGACCGCCCGACCCCGGCCATAAACCACCGTGCTGCCGGAATAGAGCATATTCACCCGGTCACCCAGTGAAACGTCCTTTTGCCCCTTCTCCAGCATCAGCAGGCCCACCATTTTAGTCACCGGCAGAGATTCGCCTGTCAGGGCAGCCTCTTCCACCTTCATGCTGTGGCTTTCCAGAACCCGGCAGTCAGCAGGAACTGCGTCTCCCGCTTCCAGAACCACAACATCTCCAACCACCAGCTCCTCAGCCTTGATGACCAGAGTTTCTCCGTCTCTGACCACCTTGCAGGTAGCGGCTGTCATCTGCTTAAGGGCGTCGATAGCCTGTTCGGCCTTGCTTTCCTGGATCAGGCTCAAAACGGTGTTCAAAACCACTACAAACAGGATTATGATCACGTCGGTCGGAGATTCATTGCTGAGGACCGATGTTACGGCAGAAATCGCTGCCGCCGCCAACAGCATAATTATCATCGGATCCATCAATGCCTTGACAAATCTGCTGGCCAGACTTTCCTTTTTGCCCTCTGTCAGCTTGTTCTTTCCGTTTTCTTCCAGCCTTCTGGCAGCTTCGGCTGAATCAAGGCCGCTTTCGCCGGTACCCAGGTCGTCAAGCACAGCCTCAGCAGCTTTCAGATAAAAATGTGACATTGCTTTCTTCCTTTCGATTAAATTTGCGCAATAAAAAAAGACTCTTATCGCGCATAATACGATAAAAGTCTCACCTTTTAAGGCACCGGCGGGCTGCGAAGCATCCGTACTGACGCCGGGACCACATTATAAAATGCAGGTTACTCCCCTTTAACTGTGTTTAGTATATACCAAACGCCGAAAAATGTAAAGCTGTTTTTTCGCTGCACCAGTTTCCCGGCGGCCGGTCCGGACCGACCGCCGGGAAACTGACTTATCTTATTTTGCACAAAGGTCCAGTATCACCTGGGCAAATATTTCGCCGCTGAGCTTCAGCTCGCTGACAGGCATCGACTCGTTGGCTCCATGAAGATTTGTTTCTGTACCGGGCATAGTGCAGCCGAAGGCCACTCCGCCCTCCACCTCATGGACATATGTGCCGCCGCCGATAGCGATGCACTCACCTTTTTGTCCGGTATACTTTTCATACGCAGCAAGCAGAGTTTTTACAAATTCTCCGTCCTCGGGAACGTGATGAGGCGGCCGCATATGGCTGTCTTCAACGGCAAAACCAGCCGATCTGAGGTTCTTTTCAGCAACAGTAGCCACGTTTTCCCTGTTTCCGCAAATAGGTACCCGGCTGTCGAACAGGGCGGTGAAGCCGGTTTCGTTAAGGTCGATGACCGAAAACGCCAGAGTCAACTGGCCGGAAAGCTCATCTTCCATTTTAATACCCAGAGACTGTCCCTGCCAATCCCCATGAGGGAACAGTCGGTTCAACTGTCTGACGGCAACGGCAGAGGGAGCTTCCGTCAGCGGCAGCCGGGCCAGCAGCTCCAGCAGGGCAGTTTGAGCGTTGAGTCCATCCTGAGGGGTAGACGCATGGGCAGGTCTGCCCTGGCAGAGGATGCTGACCAGACCATTTTCTTCGGTCGCGCTGAACTCCGCGCCTGTATCAAGAGACTGAGCAAGGCTCAAAACCTCGTCTGCGCCGATCCCGGCCACGACCGCCCGGGCTTTGCCCGGAACTATATTGGGAGTTTTTCCACCGACAAAGGAAACTACTCTGACCCCTTCTACCTCCTTTTCCCAACTCATGGAAAACCGGGGGCTGTAGCCACCCTTTTCGATGTTAATAACAGGGAAATCAGCGTCAGGGGAAAAAACCATATCAGGCAACGGCTCTTTTTTCATATAATATTCCATACATTCGCTGCCGGTTTCCTCTGCGCAACCCAGCACAAGGCGAACGCCGGTCAGGTCGGGGCATATCTCTCTTGCGGCAGCCATTGCATATAGCGCCGCCACAGCAGGCCCCTTATCGTCAGAGGTCCCGCGTCCATAAATGCGTCCGTCATCCTTAAGGGTCATGCCAAAGGGGTCAGTATCCCAACCCTCTCCCGGCTCAACCACGTCGAGATGCGCCAGAATGGCCAATCTGGGTTCTCCGCCGGTTTCGATAACTCCGGCATAATTGTCAATATTTCGGGTGACAAACCCCATTTCGTCACCTATTTTCAGGGCTTCCGCCAGGGCAGCCGCCGGTCCTTCGCCAAAGGGCTTGCCCGGAAGCTCGGGTTCCCGGACGCTGGGGATATTCACCAGTCGGGCGATAGTATCCACCATTGCGCCGGCATTGCTGTCAAAATAGCTTTCGATTCTTTCTCTATACATAGCTTTCCTCCAAAGACAGTTTTTATGCTTTTCGCCTGTAATTGTCATATATTATATGGCGCTATGGGTCATAATTCAGTTTTTCTTGCATCGACCCGTACAGACCATTATATCAGCCCGACGTTCCAATAGCAAGTTTTCCATTTTCAAAGACGCGGTCTTATAAGCCACTTGCCTGCGCAAAACCCTATTTGATATCCCGAATCCATAAGTGATACTGTCCAGACGGCTGAAATGTGATAAAATTAATTGTATACGAACAATTGCAAGGAGGAAATATTGTGAGAGAATTCAAAAAGGTCGAAGGCCAATGGGTAGTCGAGCAGACCACTTCGCTGTTTGGCCTTACCATCTCCCAGGGCGCTGAAATAACCGCTCCCGAGGGCAAGACCCTGACCATGGTTTTTAACGGCGTTGCCATGGATCCCGTTCCCGGCTGCTACGAAGGCGACATTATCCTTGTTGTGGCCGATGCTATCCCTGTCAATAACTATGCTTTCAAGGCGGGTGTGTGCATCGAAAACGGTAAGGTAGTAGAAAACAAATCTGTTCTCCCTGCGGTCAAGGGCGAATTTGGCGACGGCTGGGCCAAAAACGTTGAGATCACCGCACGCAACAACAATTTCGACGGTATTTTCGTTTCAGAAGACGGCGAATACACCATCGACGGAGTTAAGATAGACTTCGAAGGCAACGGCGACAACGACTTTATCGGCTACGGCGCCGCCGTTTGCGCTTATGGCAGCGGCAAGATAACCGTCAACAATGCCGACGTAAAGGTCAGAGGCTCTGCCAGGAACTCCTTCTTTGCCGGCGGGAACTGCACTCTGGTGGTTAACGATTCCAGATTCCATAACTTTGACGGCGCCCTGGCTCCCACCTATGAGGACAACGTTATGCCCGGCAATATGCGCCGGGTCCCATGGATGCTAGGTCTTCGGGGCAACAACCGTGCCAGCAATCTGGCCGACTATGCCACCGCGTATTACAACAATTGTGAGCTGCGCTCCTACGGTTGGGGTGTTATGTCAACCGATGGTGTTAAGGTATGCCGTCTGAACCTTAAAGACAGCCTTATTGAAGTCACCGGTCCCAGCGGCTACGGCGCTTTTTCCATCGGCGACTGCATCGACACCTTTGACCACTGCACCGTCAACACCAACGATTACGCCCTTATCGTTGCAAACGAAACCGCTTCCGGCGAATTCAAGAACGGTACTGTTATCAACTCCGGCCGTTTTGGCTGTATGTTCTTCCGCAACGAAGGCGGCTTCATGAAGGTCAATTCCGGCAGTGTTGTCAACACCGAAAAGGCCACCTTCCTTGTTAAAGGCTGCGCACCCACCATCGAAGTTGACGGCGCTCAGCTGAACACCAAAAACGGAGTTATCCTCCAGCTTATCAATTCCGACGATCCCGGCAACCCTGCGGGCTACTACATCGACCCCAGAGAAGAAGACAAATATGTTGAAGGCCGTGATCTTTACAGCGCAAAAAAGGGCAGCGATGTACTGGCCGTGTTTAAAAACGTGACCCTGAAGGGCAGCATTTATAACGGCACTACCGAGGTAGAAGGCGATACCGGCCCCAAGATGTCCATGGGTCCCCCTCCCGGAGCTGACGCAGGTCCCGGCGGTCCTGGTGGTC
>CAYLKH010000015.1:16165-37961 GCA_964384255.1 uncultured Oscillospiraceae bacterium
GGAGGAGGCGAACCCGGCCACACCGTGGCGACGGGGCCCCCGCGCGGCCCCGGCGGTATGCCCGGCGGCCCCGGTGGTCCCGGCGGTCCTGGTGGTCCCGGCGGTCCTGGTGGTCCCGGTGGTCCCGGTGGTCCCGGCGGTCCCGGTAGTCCTGGCGGTCCTGGCGGTCCTGGCGGTCCTGGCGGTCCTGGTGGTGGTTCTTCCGAACCCACCAGTGTTGCCAAGAACCTGTCCGTCACTCTGGAAAACGCTTCTCTCGAAGGCGATATTACCGCCTGCAAGAGCCTGCACCGGGTGGAAAAGGTGTTTAAGGACAACTGCGAGGAACTGGGCGAGGTCGACAATACTCCTGCCCCCGTTATCAACAACGGTGTTATAGTTACCCTTGGTGAAGGCGCTGTGTGGACTGTGGCTGACGTGTCATATCTTTCGGCTCTGAACATTGCCGAAGGCAGTAAGCTCATTGCTTCCGAAATGACTGTCGACGGCGCTGCCGTAGCCATTGCCCCCGGCTCCTACAGGGGCAATATCGTACTGAGGAAGTGACCCGGTTAATAGTGTACCCCTGCGGCCTTCGTAGGGGTACACCTTTAATAAAACTCTGAGAAAGGAAAAGCCAATGAAAAAGAGAACTGTTCTTGCGCTCATTCTTGCTTTTGTTATGCTACTGTCGCTGCTAAGCGGCTGTGGCAGTAAGGAAGAGTCGTCGGCAGACTGCGGGACAACTCCCGAAGCGCCTGCTTCTGATGCGTCCGCTGATGCCGAACCTGCCCCCGCGGTCGAAGAGTCTGGCCCGACCTACGCCGTAGCTTCCAATTTCCCCGAGATGCAGCTGGGTACAGTATCCCTTCCTCTGACCGATGAACCCATAACGATCGAGATGTGGATGGGTATTAACCCCAATGTGCTGGCAATTATCGACGACCCGGCCACCGACTGCGCCATTTGGGCTGAGCTGGCCGAACGCACCGGGATCACTGTCAAATTCACCACCTGCAACCCCGACTTTGAATCCGAAGCCTTCAACCTCATCTGCGTATCCGGCGACCTGCCCGATATCCTCAGCAACGCAACCACCCTGTACACCGGCGGCGGCGATGCCGCCATTGAAGACGAGATCCTTATCGACCATCTGCCCTATCTGACCGAGGAGCTGACTCCTCAGCTGTGCAGGCTTATCGACAGCCGCGAAGGCGTTATCGAAAACTCTCTGACCGAAAGCGGCTATCTGGCCGGTATGCCTCAGATCAGCATCCAGACCGATGCCAGCACCGGAGGGTTCGGCCCCATGATCCGAAAAGACTGGCTGGACAAGCTGGGCCTCGAGATCCCCGAAACCTATGACGAAATGCACGATGTTCTGGTTGCGTTCCGCGATGAGCTGGGCGCTGCCGCCCCCATGACCCTTAACTATGCCGCCACCGGTCTGAACAACGGCTTTGTTCAGGGCTACGGCATTTACGGTCTTGTGGCCGATGCCGCCAACAGCGAACCTTTCTATCAGGTAGACGGCGCTATCGAATTCGGCCCGGTCCAGCCCGAGTTCCAGGAATATCTGCGTATGGTAGCCGACTGGTATGACGAAGGTCTTATCTGGAACAATTTCATGTCCTACACCGATTTTCAGAATCCTCCTACCGACATTATCCTGACCGACAACTGCGGCTTCTTCTATGCCGAGGTCACCTTCATGGCTTCTCTGGCCAAGGCTTCCGACGATCCTGATTTTGAGCTGGTAGCTATCCCCGACCTGGTCACCGAAAAAGGCGGCACCATCCCCTTTGACGTGGACGAAGAACAGGAATATACCGCCGCAACTCCCTGGTCCATCACCACCGGCAGCGAATATCCCGAGCTTCTGATGCAGTGGTGCAACTATTTATATACCGATGACGGTGCCCTGCTTTGCAATTATGGCATCGAGAACGAAAGCTTTACCATCAACGAAAACGGCGACCCCGTCCTCAGCGACCTGGTTCTCAACAATCCTGACATGACCAGCACCGTTGCCCTGTTTATGTACTGCATGGACCGTGGCCCCTTCTATAAGGACGAAAACCGCGAGCTTTCCGGATATACCCAAAACCAGAAGGACGCTGCCGACACCTGGGACAGCAACATCACCACCGGCAAGGGCGTGGGCGCATATCAGCTGACAGCTGACGAAAGCACCGAATGTAACCTGATTTATTCTGACATCAAAACTCACGTTTCCGAATCCGTGCTGAAATTTGTCACCGGCGTTCTGTCGGTAGACACCGATTTCGACGCTTATGTACAAACCGCTTGGGATCTGGGCCTTGAAGAGGTTATTGAATATCATCAATTTGCCTACGACCGTTATCTCCGCGGCGAGCAGGAAGAATCCTCAATGGGATTCCAGACCGGTCCTCCACCCGATGATGGTCCTCCTCCTGCATAAGTCTTAAACCATAACCATATCCCCGGGAGTGGCACGACCTCTCCCGGGGATAGCTCTTTGAACCATAATATACAATTACCGTATCCGCGTTTTTAGATAATGACCATCTGCCTCCGCTTTTGATACGTCCATAGGTTTGACGGCTTCCTGTTTTTCTGCTACGCCGTCTACAGCAGCAACATCTGTGGCAGCGTGAGGCGTTTTGGACGTATCTTCCGGGGCTTTTGCATTAGGAGCGCGCGAGACAGTGTTGCTGTCTTTTGTCATATACATAAGTACGCCCTACAGTTTTTCTGCTTTTTGTCTGGAACCGAATGCCATGTGGAGCAGGTTTCTTCGGTTTTGCGTTTTGAGTTAGGATTGGTGATGGGCGAGGTTTTAGTGAAATATCCGGCGCTGCCGGATGTGAAATAATGCTCCGCATTGTGGAATTTGGATGCCACGGCACCCAAGTGAAATGAAATAAATCCTCCCACGCCCACAGGCATTTCACATGGCGCTAGCCATATTTCACGCCCGCAGAGCATTTCACAAATCCCGCAGAGATTTATTTCGTTGAAAATTCCCCTTGTCCGAAGGGACAAGGGGAATTTCCACTGGTGGGAATAGGGGGACTCGAACCCCGATTTCCACCCCAGATATACCGAAATCCCGTCAAAACACGTCATTTCGGCCGCTTTGGCACGTCATTTCGCACTAAAAATCGTCCTTCCCGATTCCTGAATGTGTACTTTAGTGTGTACCTAAGGCTACCCTAAAATGCTCCACAATGCGCTGATTTGGCTCTCGTTGTATCCGGCCTGCCACCAAGCCTCAAGGGTATTGGCCTTCGTCCCGGCCTGTCCTTTAATGATATACGCTTTGGTGTATTCTTCCGCAGTAAAGCCGGAATTCATCGCCACGTAGAGTTTCAGATAACAACTCGGCACATCCTCTCTCGCAGCTCCCTGTTCATCCCAAAGCGCAAAGAACTTCGCTGTTTCAGCCGCCCACGAATCAATTTTGTCAGCAACCTCCGCGTCGTTAAATGCCGAACCATCCACAAGGTCATAAACCGCACGGTAACCGGTCTTCCAGTCCTCAACATCTCTTTCGTCATAAGTATAAGTGACGCCATCAACAGAAGCCATATCGCCAACAGCGGGCAGCAGTCGTGTCAGCTCAAAATCGTCCGATTCTCTCTGCAAGCTCATCAGCGCATCCGCTATCTCGTTGTCCAGCACAGAAAATGCACTGTCGCCACCTTCGATTTTGGCGGCGCTGTCCTGACGGTTGACAGCAACTATAGCATCTTCCAGCACGTCTCGGTCATATCCGTTCTCCTCGACAACATCATAAACCGCCTGTCTCTGTGCCGCCTTGCCGCCAACGTCCGTAAGCCCAGAAGCGATAACGCAAGCCGTTCCGACATCATGCCCCAGCTCAATAAGCGTCGCCGCAATATCGCTTTCCTCTTTCGCCGCCGTCGCCTGGTCAAAATCAGCACCAAGATTCATAAGCGTTTCCATACTTTTTGTCATCAAACCGGCTTTCGTTGCTGCAAAAACCTTCTGCTCGTCCTTCCAGTCGCAGCTGCTGATATACTCCCGTTGTTCGTCCGTCTTTCCGCTGCCGTCCAACTCTGTCTTCAACGCATTTTGCCATTGCGCCCACTGGTCAAAATCGAACCCGGCTTTCTGAGCCTGTTGCAGTGTCTCTCTGGAACTGCTGACATGGGCAATGCAGTATTCAAACTTGCCGTCACTGTCTGCGTTTGTTTCCGCAACAGCGTTAAATATCTCGTAATTTCCACCGCCGCCAGCCGTAGCATCCAGCACGCTCCGATACTCGCCGAAACTCATTCCGGCATCAACTGCATCAACAGCTCTTTGAGTATTGTCCTGACCCAGATAAGCCAACATAACAGCCTTCTCGCCGTCGCTCAAGTCCAGTCCGTCAACATATTCCGCAACCTGAGCAGTCCTTGAAAGGGTGATTGTCTCGCCGTTTTCGTCTTTTTCCCCCGGCATATTGGTTTTACTGGTGACAACGCCCGCCAGTAAAGCAAGCGCCGGATCCAGCCCGCTTTCGGTCAGCTCGTCCAGCTCGTCATCTTTAAACCCTTCTCCCCAAAGCTCCTGCCTTGCAAGCTTTTCACTGTAGCTTCTGGCTTTTTGCAGCACTGTTAACTTGTTCTCGTCACTAAGCGCTTTATACCCGTCCATTTCCGTTATCTGAGTATACAGGTCATAAGTCGATTGACCCATAGTAGTTTGATACCTGGCGTTTTCCTCAGCCGTAAGGATCCGGCTCTGCTTGTCGTAGGTGTCCTTCTTCGGGGCATATTTCGGCATAACGTCAGAACCGGTTGCGTCCATGACCCTTCTTATCTCGTCTTCCATGGCAGAGCTTTGTATCTTGCTGTAAAAGCCGGGGCTAATGGTGTTTTCCACCGTTCTTGCAACAATGCTTTCGTTTTCTTCCGTCCTGCCCCACCTGTCAACATATGGTGTGCTGGATTCTCGCAGGATCGGCGTTTTATTCTTCAGCCCCTGCAACCAAATATCAGCCTCTTTTGCAACGCCGCTTTTGGTGCTGTAGGCAGTTCGCCGGGTACCGTCCATAATGTTAGCCACTGTCGACAATGCCTGTGGATACCCCTGCCCCAAATACGACAAACCGGCCTTTGCTGCAAACTGGATTATCTCATTTTCGTCGGAATACGGATCGTTAGACAACGCATCCCTCAGCGAAGAGAGCATAGTTGTTTCAGCAACCGGGTCAGAGATAGTACTTATCAGATTGATAATATCCCCGCCTTTCAGTTCGCCGTCTTCCAGCATCCTTGCCATTTCCGCACCGGTCAACATCGTAGCCACCGACGGTGCAAAGTTCGTTATTGTATAAGAGTGACCGTCAATTTCAATTGCATAGTTCTGGTGTCCCTGTAGCTTTTCCAGGTCGTCTTCGGTGCTGGTCAATACGCCCATGTCATACAGCTTACTGCCCAGCAGCATTAAACCGCTGCCGGTTGCCGCCTTTGCAACACTGTCAATAACAGCAGCCACAGAAACGTCATTTCCCCCGGCGCTCTGGATACCGTCATG
The DNA here is from genome assembly GCA_964384255.1 of uncultured Oscillospiraceae bacterium. Classification (GTDB taxonomy): domain Bacteria; phylum Bacillota; class Clostridia; order Oscillospirales; family Oscillospiraceae; genus SIG469. Next base: position 21,674 of record CAYLKH010000015.1, read on the forward strand.
CACCGCCTTAACAAACCCTAACGGGCTGTATTCAACGCTCCTTACGAGTATGTTCGCCGGTGTCCGTTTAAAAGGCAGAATACCTTCCACCATCGCATTTGCAGCCTTACCAGCCAGACTGTTCCCGTCGTAATTTTTGCCTGTTTTGTTGACAAGTTCAGATACCGGGTTCTTATCTCTGAAAACCGCTTCAAGAGCTTTCTCGACGGCATAACCTCTGGCTTCGCTCTTTTCCACATCCGTCATCGACTGGAACTGCTCCGCCGTTATTCCCTTAGCCTTCAGGTATCTGCTCAAATACTTAACATATGCCGGTTTGGAAAACCACGTGTCTTCAACATCCAAAGCGTTGCTGTTGAACTCAGCGGCCGCGTTGAGTTTCCTGCCGACAACATTGTCACCGAACTTGTTCCGGTACTTATCTATGTTGTCCCGTATATCGTTGTATTTGCCACCGCCTGACAGAGCATCTTCAACATTGGCGACATCAGCCTTGGCAGCTTCCTTCAGCGCCAAATCCTGCGACAGCAGCGGATTTAAAAACGACTGTTCCCGACTCTCTTTCGGCAACGCATACTGCGCAGCGGTGGAAATATCATCGGCAACACCCCTTACCGCAGTGAATGCGGCATTGGATGTTACGTTCCTTACGTGCGTCCTTGGATTAGACAGCATGGCGAAATATCTCCATGCGTTCCACGTATCCGCAAAAGTGTTCGGGACCTGCTTCGCCACCTGCTTATACACAGCTTCCAGCGCATCACCCCTGGCATCCTCACTGTCGGCCTTCAGGAAGTTGTCGTAAAGCTCCTGATCGACCTTGATTTCAACATTCTTCTTCCCTTTATACTTCTCGTTGATCTCCATTTCCAGCTTGGCAATGCTTTTCTGCACTCCGTAAAGCTGCATTTCCGGCGAGAGACTTTTCAACATAGCCATCGCCTGAGTTACCTGCGCACCAGTCGTACCCATAGAAGCAATGTCTATCATTATATCAACAGCCGTTTTGGTGTTTCCGCTGTTTATTGCGTTGTTGTAAAGCTCTGCACCCAGCGCAACATTGTTCTTCGATATTTTCCCGCTTCTGACTTCCGCTGTCCAGTCTGCCAGCGCACTGTCCCAGCCCTTGAACTCAATAACACTTCTTGCGTTGGCCGCCGCCGCTTCGTCAGTTACCACCATGTGCGAAAATCCGCCGTCGACCACCGCCTGCTCCAATGCAGGTATAGCACTGTCCGGTGTCATTTCCGCTTCCATAATCGTTCGAGCTGCTTGAGAAACCTTCGTGTCATCGGTCATCTGCTTCGGCACATCAACGACCCTGACCGGGTCAGCACCGGGTTCAATAGCTCCGTACCTGTTAAGTGCGTTGGTATACGGGTCAAACCCTGCCTTAGCTGCCCCAACATCCTTAATATCCGTTTCTAATACGTCCATTGCGTTGACAGCTTCCTGTTTTTGTGATATGCTGTTTACGGCAGCAACATCTGTGGCAGCGTGAGGCGTTTTGGACGTATCTTCCGGGGCTTTGGCATTAGGAGCGCGCGAGACAGTGTTGCTGTCTTTTGTCATATACATAGATACGACCCACAGCTTTTTCCATTTGCTGTCTGGCACTGCTTCGACGACACTGTATGTGCCGTCTATTTTTTTTGTAAACTTTATCTTGGGCGCACGGCTGTTGTTTCGGTCACTGTACTCCTCGCTGTAATCCAAAGTGCCATCGGGATTCTTCACAAAATCAATTGAATCAAAGTTTTCCAGTACATAACCAACTCTGGCAATATCTTCGGTGTTCGCCATCGACGAATCTGCCACGCCGTTTTCTCCGTGTCTGCGCCATATGTGCTGTGCAAAGTTTTGCGAACTTAACGTGTTGGTATAATCGCTAACATCTAATCCTATTAGTTCCTGGATTGCTTTTGCCTGCTTAGTGTTCACGTTAGAAATTTTCTGACGTTCATTTTTTTGCTGAGGGTTTGCGATGTGCCTTTCTACAAATTCCAACACGTCAGGATCAACAGCCTGCTTATATTCTCGAATAGTTTCTATCTCCTGCGTTGTGTGGCCACTTTCATCAAAGTCGACTGCGCTTTCTGCAACTTCACCCGCACTTTGTTGCGCGTTATTCTCCGCAGCGTTACCCTTAGCCGCCATTTCCTGTATATCCACTTCCAGAACGTCCGTCTTAGTCTCCGGCGCTAACAGTGAATCCGTCCTAACTTTCTCCGACGCAAGCAATGACCCTTTCTCCGCATTAGCCGTCATATTTGCCGCCGTCTGAACTTCACTTGCTGCCTGCGTAGTCGCTGTCCGAGCATCCGTCGCAGTGTTGGCATTGGTTGCAGTTTTTACAACACTTCCCGGCAGCCCCATTATGCCGCCCATAATCGCACCAACTGCTGCATCATAGGCTACCTCGCCCACATCCAGCGTTGCGTCCTGATTATAAGTCGCCTGTTGTAGCAGCGGGTCTATGACCCCGGAAACAACTTCTTCCAACCCTTCACCAGCAGCTGAGGCCAGCAGCTTCAGCCCTGTCTGACCATACTTGTTACCCACCGAGCTAATAAGCTTCTCCACCACATCGTCAACCGCACCGACACCATAGATTTTTTTAAGCGGGGCAGCAATGCTGCTCATCTTCTCTGTCAGAACTTCGACAGCGGCCTTACCTGCACCATACACCACCTGATCGTACACGCTGCCGCCTTCCGCTCTTGCCTTTTGGGCGCTTTGTCCATAAGACCTTACCGCCATAGGCAAAAGGGAACTTCCCCCAGTAGCCGCCGCAAAGGCAGCATCCCCGGCCATATTAAGAGCGTTTATCCCAAGGTCTACCCCAATTTGACCGGCAAGCCCCAGACCTTCCCTGGCGTTTTCCGAATATTCCCCGGATTCCTGGCCAATATCCATTGCCTTGTCCTGGACTTTTTCCTGTAGCTCCTTGACCTTTTCGTACTGCTCCGCAATTCGACCGCTGTCATCGCCCAATGATTCTCTGGCCTTGGTAACAGCAGCGCTCAATCCCAGCAGCTGACCATATATTTCACCGGCAGCAGCCGAAGCACCGGCACCGGCAGATTTGACGATGTTGGCAAGCCTTCCGTCCTTTTCCTCAGTCTCCACTTCGGCGGTTTTTTCAGTTTCTTCCTCAGTTTCGTCTTCCGTCAGGTCAGTTTTCGCGTTCTGTTTCGTCTTTTCGGTGCTGTCAGCCGCCAATGCTTCTTTCAGCGCTTTAGTCTTTGTGACTACAGAGCCTGTCCCGGTGTTCCCGGTATTTCTTACGGCACTCAGAACAATGTCACTGGCCTTGACCCGTGAAGCAGCACTTTTTGCTTCGCTTGCCACATCCTGCTCCAACGGGTCAAAGGCTGTGCTTTTTTGCTTTTCTTCCGTCTGCTGTTGCACAGCCTTCAATTCTTCCCGGCTGTTAGATTGGGTGGTCTTTTCTTCCTGTTGCTGGTCATTCAGTCCACATTTGGCTAAATGTTCTTCCCATTTGTTGGCATATTGGGTAGTAGTTTCTTCCTGCGATGACTGATCGCTCAGTCCACATTTGGCTAAATGTTCTTCCCATTTGTTCATCTTATATCTCCCTATTTTCTCAGGCAGGGTTCCGTGGACAACGAAAGCGTCCACAGAACCCTGTAGTTATCGTCTATGCAAGTGCTATCCCCAGCCTTGATACAATATCGTACTTTTGGTCAGCGGTCAGTCGTTGATTTCTTTTTAACGCCGCAGATATTTTGTCCGTGGCCGTTCCAATATTCACCAAATTGTTGACCGCTCTATATGCCGCCTTATATGCCCCGGAGCTTCTGTCAACGGTGCTGGTGTTTGCGCTCTGGTCATTGTCAGTGGCCAGAACTCCCGGCAGAACTATACTCGACGTACCGGCGCTGTAATATCCATTATTAGACAAGCTGCTGGAACTGCCCGTGCTTTTGCTGGACGACGAACTGTTCAGACTGCTTAAATATTTCTGCTCTGCCAACGTCTGCTCCCGTTCTGCCAGCGCCTGCTGCCATGCAGATTCCTGAGCTTCATAGGCCGCCTGTTGGCTCTGGTATTCCTGTTCAGCTGCCAGCGCTGCATACTTGTATTGCAGCTCTGCCGCACTTTGCGAAGCGCTGGTCTGAGCGTTGGAGTAATCCATTGCCAGACTTGCCATACTCAGCATATTGCTGAATGCCTGCTGCTCCTGAGCCGCCAATGCTTCCTCTGCTCTGACTGCTTCATTGTAAAGTGCCTGGGCAAGTTCAGCGTTGTTGTCGGCCTGAGCCTGGATAATAGCAGCGTTATACTGGTTCGCCAGTGTGACCTTCTGTATTTCCAGCTCCTGCAAAGCCGCCGCCTGAGCGTTGGCGTTATCGCTTATGGCCTGCTGATATGCCGCGCTTTGGGTAAGCGCCGCCTGACCTGTTGCGCCGCTGTTCAGCCCCATAGCCGAAGCGTATTCCTGCCATGCACGGCGCTGTGTTTCGTTAGTTCCGGCTATCTCGTTTCTTGCTGCATAATACTGGTCGTCAATATTCTGCTTTGCCAGCTCCAGATTTGCCGTGTCCGTCTGATAAGACGACGCAAGATTTGTCAGCTCGCTGAGCAGCAGGTTGTTATAAGCATCTGCCAGATAACTGCTGTAATCCGAACTGCCACCGGAGCTGCTGTAACTGCCCGAACTGCCATAACTGCCGTTTGAGCTGCCACCCAAAAGCGAACTCAAAACCGAACCGCCGTTGCTGGTTCCGTTTCCCCCTGTGAGGGAACTTAAACCAGAGCCGGTGCTTCCTGTTGTGCCATATCCGCTGCTCAATGCCCCGCTTTGGGACAAAATATTATATAGCTCCGAAAGGTCAGCGTCTCCCGACAGCGCATCAGAATTGTAAATGCTGTAATAGTCGTTCAGCGCCGAATACAGGTCAGAGGTCGTCATGCCGCTGGTGTCCATATCCGGCTGCGTCTGTCTTGTTGTCGTTTGACCGTCGGATTTATATTTGGCGTTTGTCGCCGCCTCTTTTATCTCCGACGCTGTGGGAGCCACGTATGCAACAGGCTCTGAATAGTAGTCACCCATCAGGCTTTTGTAAAGGTCAGAAGCATAAACGCTTCCAAGCCCCGTCAGTTGTGGGTAATAGGATTCGTTAGGGTCCTGCTCCGCAAGGCTCGTTCCCAGCAGCTGATAATATGCGTCTCTAACCTCGCCCTTCTGGTCTTTGGTGTCCTGATCCAGATACCGTCCGCTGCTGTACAGGGTGTACGGCGCGGTTCCGCTGACGTTTTGCGCTTTGCGGTCAATATAATATCCATACTTGTCCAAAAACGCCTGCCAGTCGCTGTCATCTTCGATACCATAACTGGTCCCGAGAAGCTTGTTTATCGCCGCCGTTTTCGTCTCCGGCATAGCTGACCTGACTGATCCATCGTCGTAAATGGCATCGCCGGTGTAGGTCAGCAAAACATTAGCCAGATCCTTCATTTCGGTGTATCGCTCTGTGTCGCCCATAAGCCTTGACTTGTACATCTCGTCCATGGCATAGTCATAAGCGCTTTTCCACAGCGTTTCGCCGCCGTTATAGGTTGAAAACGGAGTTGACCCGGTGCTTTGCTGTACAAGTCCCAGGTCGTGATACCATCCCTGCTGTTCTCCCAGCAGGGCTTCAGCCAGCTGTGCAAAATATCCGGTTTGAGCGCCTGCCGCAGTGGACGGGCTGCCCAAATCTATGCTGTCACCTCCGGAAGACAGATACCGTATTCTGTTGGTCATAGCCAGCGCCGCCGCATTCAGGTCATTATAAAGTCTTTCGTTGCCCACCTGTGCAGCACTCATCAGCCCTTCCGACTTATACCCTTCCACCAGCTGATTCAGTATGTCGTCGCCGGTTTCCCTTATGATCTGAGCGTAGACGCTTTTTGCTATCTTGCTGATATCTTCCGATGAATACCCGGCTTTCCGCAAATAAATCTCCGCTAAAGGTATTCCAAAATACGCATCCAGTAATCCACCACCCGTTGCAGAGGATACCACATTGCCGTCTGCATCATAGACGTTAACAGCTCCGTTGCCGACCCCTACCGTGTAACCCTTATCTGCGTAATAGTTCTGCCTTTCCTGTATGATTCTGTTCAGTTCGGCATCTGTCAGGTCATAGCCATAGCTGCCCCAGTCCAGCATACTGTACATATTCTGAACATCCCATGCGTCGTTTAACTTGCTGCCTAACACAGTATCATACGGCCAGTCATAGTCATAGGTAGTTCTGGTATCGTCGGTTTTTTCCGAAACGTAGCTGCCGTCAGCGTTGACCTCTTTTATAACGTATATGCCCCCACCGGTGACTACCTTGTCGCCCACCATCAGGCCAGCCGGAGCCTTGCCGTCAGCTCCCACCTTATAAACGCCGTTGCTGTTCATGCCGGTTTTGTAAAGGCCGTTGTTGTCCGTGTTGACGTTATACGGTGCATAAGTGCTACCGCCCATCTGGCCGGAGCTTCCGCTAAGAGTACTGTACGTGCCTGCGTAATTTCTTGTGGTCTGATTGGCGTTAGTAAGGCTTGACTGGTATGTACCGTCAGCATTAACCCCCACTATGGTATACGTGCCGCCACCGGTGACCACCTGATCGCCCACCGACAACCCCGTAGGTGCCTTACCGTCAGCGCCTACCTGATATATCCCGTTGGTCTGCTCTTTGACAGTGCTGGTAGTCCCAACGTTTGAGCTGTATTTTTTGCTGCTTGAACTGCTGGAACCGCTGCTTGAACTGCTCGTTGTTCCAGAACTGCTTGCGCTGGATATGGTGTTATCGCTGGAAGCCGCCGGGCTTACCGTGTTATATGTTCCTGAATAGTTCCTTGTAGTCTGGTTGGCGTTAGTCAGGCTTGATGTGTATGTGCCATCGGCATTAACGCCGGTAATAGTATAAGTACCCCCGCCAGTGACCACCTGGTCACCAGCCGAAAGCCCGGTCGGGGCTTTGCCATCGGTGTTTACCTGATAAATTCCGTTTGTAGTTGCCATTTTGCATTTCTCCTATTTAACAAATCCCGCATACCGTACCTGGATATCCGCGCCAAGCACAGTCGCCGCAGAACTGGCCGAATCTGCGAAGAACAGCAGCTTATAGTGCGAAAACTTTTTCACCTTCAGCTTGACCCTTCGTACCTGTGGCTGCCGGTTGACATTAAAGCTGAAATGCTCAAAATTCACGTGTTCAAAATTGGCAAGGCTTGCTGCAACAACCTTGTCGGCATAATCTAACTTTCTGTTGCTCATAACGCTGACTTTCAGCCTTGCCCCGTTTTCCGGTTTCAGCGAGACCCAGATATACGACGAATACTTTCTTCGCCAGTCCATGTCAAAATCCAAAGAACCGCTTTCCCAGTAACTTTCAATAACCTCGCCGTAATCGTTGCGAAGGCCGCTGCCTAAGATAGCTATGCCGTCTTTGGTTCCCAGCAGCAGTCCGTCATCTGCCTTGACTGCGCAGGTGGCGTAAATATTGGTATACAGATACCATGCGTCCACCTCATAGTTGTGTATCAGTGCCTTCCCGTCACCGAAAACGTAATATTCCCGCTCCTGTTCATCGTCAAAAACGAACAATCCCTCGTCCTTTGTCAGGCTTTCCATAGTCTGCTCCACTCTGGCCGACACTCTTTTTGTTATTCGTTCGTCTCTGACGGTGGTGGAACTCATTGCCCAGTCATATATAGCCTTCCCGTTAATGGTCCTTGCATAGTTGCTTACCAATACCGCACAGCCCGCCGCCGTGCATCCAAAATCTCTGGAAATTGGAGCCATATAAAACCCTGCAATGTTTTCGTTGTCCACCGTAACGGTGGTATACTCAGCCACATAGGCGCAGTCCGGCTTGAAAATAAGCAGCCTGTCAAAATGTCTTACCATAGCCGTTATAGGCGTGTCCGTTGCGTCCACCTTCATCACGTTCAAGTCCGGGAAATACTCTGCCGAAGGCTGCCCGTTGTCGTCCAGTCCGCTGTAAACCGCCTGATTGCTGCCATCTCCATACAGAAAAACCCTGTTGTCGCTGTAGCCGTTGAATATCTCCGCATATTTCATCAGCGCCACAGCGTCTCTGTCGCCCTCGCCCTTGCGCCAGTAGATCTCGACATTATCCGTTCCCAGAGCCGGGTATGTTCCGCTGTACTTTCCTTCCAGCTGAGTTTCCAGATTCACCGTTCCCACGGCCATTCCGTCTTCAACTTCTTCGTCGTTCAGATACAGCGTTTCCATTGCAAAATCGAAGGTCAAAACGTCGCCTTCTTCGACTTCCGGCATGGAAAATATCCAATATTGCCCCTGCATATCTGCCGCGTAGTAATCCCCGGCTTCGTCACCGGTGCAGGTATACTCCATCTTGCTTAAAAACGTGACCGTTCCGGACTCTGTGTCCGTTAGATAGTCTTCCGGGTCCAGAATTTCGCCGTCGATGTAAACTTCTTCTATCTCGTCTACCTCAGTTTCCACCAGTTGATAGACCACAGACTTCCCATCGCCCGAAAATCTCATGCGCCGCAGGCCGTTTAGCTTGTTCACTCCTTCCTGCACTACACCTCCGCCGCTGGGCGGTGCAGCGTTGGCGACTAATGGCCGGTAGCCTTCCACCTCCTGAGCCGGGTTTTCCCCGTCCCAGCTCATATATTGGGTTCCGTTGAGTATATAAAGCTTGTCCACAAACTGGAAAAACGTCGTATCCCCGTCGTCCAGTTCACCGACTTCTTCAATTTCCCAGCTGTTGACAACATCCCCTGACTTATAGGCTATGCTGGCATTATCTGCCCGGTCCTTTGCCCATGCCTTATACAGTTTGCCGCCGCAGGAGTAGATAAGATGTTCCTCGCCGCCCAGCCAGCCGCGCCACATTCCCCTGATTGGGCTGTCTGTAGCTATAGCTAACGCCTGTCCTTCCCGGCGCTGCAAGTTCGCTTCATTGGTTATCTTGAAGTTTCGCATAACTGCTGCTTCTCCGACTCTCAAGCCGGTGTCTCCGTCCGGCGCTTCATTAAGACCCAGGAAATTGCCCAGCTTCAATACCGAAGCTTCCGACCTGATATTTACTCTTGCCATTTACAGTCCCCCATACGCCAGAGGAATACTTTCCCATTTTGACGGGATACCACTTTTCAACTGCGCCAGCAGTTCCAGATACCTTTGTGAAAAGTAATCTGCCAGCGTGTCATTTTCCCCCAGCATCAGCAGCGCCGCCAGCCCATAAGGCATAGCCCCCTGAGCAACACCGTCGTCAATGTCTATTACCTGGTCAAAATCCGTTATTTCTGCCACAATAGGTCTTCGCCCTTCTTCGGTAAACCCCCACGTGTCCGACGCAAGAAAACATTCGTGTCTTATAGTGTTCAGTATGGGCAGCGACCTGTTGTAATACTCTTTGGTGTCCGAATGCAGTGCAATACCTGCCCCTTCGCTCAACTCGTCCATAAGAGACATTGCCTTGTCAAATATCCATTGCGCTGTAGTAGTAGTCATGTCCACTCTCCTTGTCTAAACAACCGCGCTGCCCATATTTATGGCCCGTTGCAGCTGCCCGTTGCCCTTTCCACCGCTGACTTCCAGCGGCTGCGCCGTATCGACCAGCTGCCCGGTGCCGCCCGAAGCCGCATCAGGTGCTGCCTGCGCCAGCTGCTGCGAACCGTTCTGGCTTTCCTGCTGCCTGTACCTGTCTATAAGCTCCTGCTTCTTGCCAATATATCCGGCAGGTACTCTTTCCAGATAATCCAAAGTGGTTATCTTGTTGTTAATAAGCAGATTATCCAGCGTCTGCATACTGGCAACCTCGCTCCAATAGGAGCTTGCACCCACATCCAGCTTCAATGAGATCGGCACCTCCGCCAGCTTTGCATAATCCCACATAATGGTCATCGGCCGGTCCGGGATATTCATCCCAAAAGGCGTGTTCTGAGTAGGCAGCGAAACCGTCACCGACCGTTCTCCATAGTAGACCCGCATCATATCCACGTATATTCTGCCAAGATCTTCTACGCTTTGATAAAAGCTCTGGCTTACCAGCTCAAGGGGAACGTTAGACGCTCTTTGCAGCGCGATTATTGCCGATGTGTTGTCCGGTCTGGTGTCGCCCAGCGCCGCGTCTGTTGCGCCCATCAGGCTTTGTGTCGTATCCAGCGCCAGCGAAATAAACTGGGCTATCTGAGGTGATATCTGCGCCGGGTCAATTATCCTGGCAACGCTGTTCATGTCTCCACCGTTGACCCCAATAGCAGCGCCGACCCTGCTGTCCCATGAAGCGACTCTGGTTTTGTCATAAACGATTTTGGGATAAGCCGTAGTCATCAGGCTTATCATGCTCATGGCAAACAGTTTGTTGATAAATATCTGGTTTGGTATAAGCCCCGTAATAAGCGCCTGCCCGTGATAGCTGTTGGGAATATAATCCCAGCTGAGCCATGTAATGGGATAGCGTTTCATCCCCGTGTCCACCGGCTCCGATACCGGTGTGGTCTTGGTGGTTTCAAATTTCCATATGGTATCTGTTTCATCGTCACGCCACAGGTAAAGCAGCACCGTGCATTTGTCTGAAACAAGGCTTTGATAGTCGTTTCCGGTATCGTCACCATCAGAACCAATACTGTCATACACTTCAATGCCGTTGTCCTTTGCTCTTTTCTTAACGGCGCTTACCCGCTCCCGGGTGTCAATGATTATGTAGGGCTGCTTTTCAACTCTGCGTTCGTTAGGATCTCCAAATTTTACTCTGGTATTGTCCAGTATTTCGGTCACAATATCGCCTTTAACAGCGTTTCCGGTATCAATACTGGTGTCAAAATAGCTGTAAAGGCAGCTGTCGCCATCCACAGCAGCGTTGCGCACATACTCTCTCAGCATCGAAACCACCCGGTTTCTTTCGAATATGCTGTCAAACTGCTTTGTCACAATGTCTGCTACCTGGTCTATTTCACTCAATTCATGGGAAGAAGTCGATTCCAGCGGCGAAGCCTGCATTTTAATATTGTCTGTGCAAATGCTCGCCACCTGAAATAGGGTGACTCTTTTTAAAAAGTTAAAAACCGGCGTAGGCAAACCGTTAGCCTGGACTCCTTTCCACTGGTCACCTATGAAAAATGCCTCGTTTTTGCTGACTGTGTCATAAAGCCCTATCTGCTGATTGTAGCTGTGGGCTTTTTCGTATTTTCGCCATACTGATTTTGTGTCCGGTTTCCTGCTTTTCATTTTTCAGCACCCCCCTGGTACTTCAATATGTTCGCCATCCCGATATCCCATCGTTCCATTTCTCTGTCATCCTGCCGCTCGTCGTCCTTTGCCCGCTGTTCGTCTTCGGTTCTTTGCTCGTTGAATCTTTTCAGTTCCAAAAGGAACTCATACTGGGTCTTTTCCACGCTCTCAAGATGCCTGATAATGCTTACCAGCAGTTTTTTCATAAGTTTTCTCCTTTGCTCAAAAGTGGGAGAAGCTCGGGCTTCTCCCACCTGGTTTAGTGGTCGTTTTGTATATGGCTTATGACGCGCTGCCGTAAACGTAAACAGCGTCCTTCTTGGCGTCCAGCACAAAAGCGTCAAACAGTATCCTGCCTTCCACCAGCCAGCCGTTAATGCCAGGAGGGTCCTCATGAGTCTTATATTCCTTGAGCTTAAAAGGCGACAGCACTGCCGATTTATGAACCACCATAAAGTAAACATTGTCAGGCATCCAGCTGTCAGGGACCTTGATTACCTTCATGCCATTGATGTCGCCAACTTCGCCTTTGACTATCGCCTTTGTGCCGGGGTTTTCCAGGGCGGCAAATGCGTCGCACTGCGCCAGTACCTTGTAAACACTGGCTTTCATATACAGCACCCGGCCTTCGGCAGGAACAAGTTTGTTGTCCAGATACGCCCCCGCATCAAAGATGTGGCCCACAACAGTACTTTTCGTCGGAGCAGCGCCGGTTTCGTTATGTCCTGCGTTTTCTGCCCACTGGGCAAAGCGATATTTGTCAACATACGGGGTAACAACCTCGTCAATAGTTGCCTGCAACCTTTTTCCTGCTCTGCTTTTGACCTTGTTGGTGTCTTCGTCGTTACCCTTGTCGATGGTATAAGTGAAACTCTTATCCTGAGTAACGCTCAACTCCTGCAAGGTGTCTCCCAGCTCGGCAGGAGTGCCGTATCTGTCAGAGCCGGTACGGCTGTAATCATTCAGGGTGGGGGCATCAACGGAATAGACCTGTACGGTCTTTACCCCGCTCCAGTCGTAATCGTTGTTGAACCGGCCTTCGGTCTTAGATCTGCTTGCAAATCTCTCTGCTACCTTATCTGCGTATTTGGTTGCTGCGTTAATTGCCATTTTTATCTTCCTTTCCTGGCGTTCTTTAATCTGCCATGAACGCCGTAATAAACGGATCGTCTTCCTGACTGTCTCCGCTGCTCTGTCTTGTGCCAGTAGAAGTCTGTTTGTTTTTAGCGTTCTGGGTCTGCGCCTTCAGCTGTGATTTCAGATTTTCGATTTCTGCATCCTTCTGGCTGCTGAGCCAGTCGCTGTATGCAGTGGTCAACAGGGTATCATCTGTTACCTTGTCCCAAACCTCCTGAGGAATCTCCTTCAGGGAAACGTTATACTTATCCTGAAATGCTTTCAGATCAGCTCTTACCCTGGTTAATCTGGCTGCGTTTGCGTCAGTTACCGCCTGTTGCTGCTGGGTTTGCTGCTTGAGGGCGCTTTCCGCTTTTGTCCGCGCCAGATGTTCAGTTGCCGTTTCCTTGCTCATTCCCTGTGCCACAAGCCGCTGTACCTGCAAGTGGTCAGCATACTGCTGCACATTCATTCCTTTAGCCTGTGCCAGCTGCGTTACCAAATCGACTATACTCTCGTTGGTTTTGCGATAGTTCATCAATTCGTCACGCTGCGAACGTATACGGGCGTAATCCATCCCCTGCTGCGCCAGAGCCTTCATTTCCTCTCTGGATACTTCCTTTTCGACCCCCAAATGCTTGAGCGTGAATTTCTCTTCCTGGGCCTCAGGCTGTTCCTTAGAGCTTTCATTGCCTTTCAAACCAGTGGTTTGCTGATTCTCGGCATTAGTTTCATACTCGGCAGCTTTGTCCCCGCTGTCGGCACTCTGTTCTTCTTCGACAGGGGTCTGGTTGCCCTCGTCGAATTCGTCCATTATGTCGCTCCAGTCTTCGGTATATACGTCCATTGCTTCTTCGTTCATTGTCTGCTCCTTTCGGCCATGGTGGGCCACGTCGGCGGCGTTGGTTTACGCCGTATAATTTAAGTATCCTCTGTTCATTTCTCCGCCACACATCGCTTCGTCATATTCAGATTCGGTATCTGGTTCGTCCCAATCTTCAATAACGATGCTCTTAAACGCCTTCATGGTACGCATTTGCGCAAAATACCTCAAAGCATCGGGGAAGTGTGTAATATCGTGTGGCTCTGTAGCTACGTCACTGGGGTTTTTGTCGCTGTGCTGCAACGACGGCAGATTGTCTATCAGTCTGGTGCATTCGCTGGATATCATCAGCCCCGGTTTTCCGTCGTCCATGGGTTTCAGCAGCTCCTTCAGCGCCATCCACCCCTGCACTCTGCTGTTGTTGGCCTTGACCAATCCCAGCCCGCATTGGGTAAATATTTCCGCCATCGTTCGCCCGGTGTCCTTCTGGGTACTCCACATATCAGGCGGCGCGATGGTAAATTCAATATGTTCTCTGTCCGGTGTGCAGTCCAGCGCCAGCTTTCCTGCTTCCGAAACTATAAGCCCGCTGCCCCCGGTTTCCCTGTAGACCCAGCACCTGCCGTCAAAATCTACTGCTATCCAAAGGCAGGCAAACATATCCAGGCCATAGTCAAATACTCTATACTTTTTCCACTCGCCCGGAATGGTGAAGGGCTTGAATACATGGGTTTTTTCTGTAAATTCCGGGAAAAAAGTACCCGCCAAAGCGTCCCAGTCACCAAACCTGTGCGCCCGGTAAATATCCTCCGGCAGCAGCTCCAGCGCTGCCACATAGTCCGGGCTTGATTTCATCAGGTCAACGTTGTCTTCAACCGTTGCCGGTATAAACACATAATCCTTTGGCTCTTCCTTTTCATTAAAGTTCCTTGTAACGAATATTCTCTTGACCCAGTTGTGGCCTATACCGCCGGGATTGCAGGTCAGGAACATTCTTTTTGAAAAACTGTTGACACCTCGAACACACGCCGCTAACGCACGGAACTCCCGCTCGGTAAAATGGGTCGCTTCGTCAATAAATATCCAGTCCCATTCCTGACCCTGATATTCGTCTATCGCCCCATAGCTTTGCAGGTGTCCAAACTTGATTATTGAGCCGTTAACAAAAAACATGGTGTGCATAGTGGAGTTATATTGCCCCACCGTGGCCGGGACCACACTTTTGATAGGCTCTATCAGAGTGTTTTCCAACTCCGGATACGTCCGCCGCATTATCAGTATCTTTATCCCTGCGTTTTTAATGGCACCGCCCACGGCCTTTGTCCTTACAGCCCATGTCTTGCCGCCGCCTCGTGCGCCACCGTACGCTACATATTTTTCCTTGCTGCTGAAAAACTCTTCCTGCGCCTTGCTGTTAGGTCTGCCAAGGTCTATAGTTGCGCAGGAACTTTTAGATTTCGCCGTCTTCCTTGCCATAGGCTAAATCACAAAGACCGCTCCGTTATACAGGTCTACAAAGCCCTTGCTTGCTTCAACGCTGACCTTCAACGCCGCAGTCGCTTTATCATAAGGCGCGGTGAAGCTGATTTCCGTGCAGCTGCCACCATCCGGAGTAACCGTCTGCTTTTCTCCCTGCTGTGTCATCCCGGTTTCTTCTCCGTCTTCATCCACCAGTGAAGCCAATACCTCTGTCCCGTCTTCCTTATACACCTGAATATACGCCCAGGCTTCGCTGTGACCCATGCTGCCCAGGTCTTCCACATCAGTCTTGAGCCAGCCGGTTTCCGGCGCAGGTGTAATGTTGAATTTGATATATGGCACTCCCAGTGTAGAACTGTAGACGTAGCCGGTGCTGTCTGAGGTACCCTTTTTCAGGTAACCTTTCAACACGTCGCCCTTGTGTATGGCTATGGGTGCGCTGCTGAGGTCCAGTGTTCTGACTGCTCTTGTGGTGGTCAGGGCAATTTTTACATTGTGCTTATATGTGCTGCCGAAGTAGCACTCAGCCAGGTAACAGTTACCGGAGGATGCAGTCTTTGCATCTATCTCAAGGGAAGTTATATAGCCGGTAGCCGGTGCCACAAAGTTGAAAGAACATCCCTCTTCGCCCAGAGTATTCGACACGTCGCCTGCTTCGCCGTGGGCGTAGCTTGTCATGTAGGGCGAAAATACATAGCCCCCGGCTTCCGACATCAGCAGCGCACCATCAGAGGCTTCGGCAGCGGTAGAATCGAACCATCCAAACACCATCCCCGACTTTTCCGCCGTATCCTGCCCTGGCCTCTCTATGTACCGCAGTGCCTTCATGTTGTTATAGGCGTTTATCCTGGCCGCCGTTGCTGCGACCTCAAACCCTTTTACCACCGGTCCCAGTGCCGCATCAAGCTTTTCATTATCTTTATTCATTTCCCTGTAGCTCATCCGCTCCGATCCGTCCCAAAGCGTCAGGCCAAGGTTTTCAGTAACGTTCGTACTCACTTTTTCGATCTCCTTAGTAGAATATAACCAGCCTGCCCGGATATCCGGCATCGGCAGTAAGCACAAGATTCAGAGATTCGTCCATATGCGCACAGGTACAGGCCGTGTTCCATGTGTTTGTGTGGTAAACGCCGTCTATTTCTTCATAAAACCCGGCCATTATAAAAGGCACGGTGCATCCGTGGGTATCCTTGTCCAGCGTCAAAACCGCCTTGTCTTCGTCTCCCACCCAGCTATCTTCCTCAAAATATACGATAGCCTTGTTTATCGGGTCTTCCAGCATAACATTTGTTACGCTTCCCGGCGAAAGCTGACCCATAACAAAGCCTGCTGCCAGTTCATCGGCATATTCCTTAGTGCCTTTTGCCAGCTCCGTTTCCTGAGACGCTATCCCGGGAAGGAGGACGTTGTTAATATATGCCTGGATGGTCAGCCCCGCACGGTCAAAGGACGCTTTTAACTCGTCTGCTGTCATACCGCCAACATCATTAGGCTCATTATCCAGCGCCGATATTATATTCAAATCGTCTTCAAGCTTTTCAATAGCCACCTTTTCACCCCCAGTTCCTGTTCATTTGTCATATCTCTTTCAGCTTTACCCACAGATCATGGACAAAGCTGGGTCCGCGGCCCAGTGCAAT
>CAYLKH010000016.1:0-37822 GCA_964384255.1 uncultured Oscillospiraceae bacterium
CTCTGCTGCCCGTCGCGGAAGGTGGTGTCCGTCATCCAGATCTCGGCGGGCATGTTGGGCGGCACGTGGCGATTGTTGAAGGCCACCTTGGGGATGGACTCGTAATCGAAAATGTCGCGGTAGAGATTCGGCTCCGCCACATCCTGAAGCTCGTAGCGGTAATTGGCCTGCATGAGCATGTTGGTTTTCTTGCTAAATTCCAGCACCCTTACTTCAACTCCTTTACAAAGGCGGCGATACGCTTCATTCCTTCCAGTATATTCTCCATAGAGGTGGCGTAGCTCATGCGGCAATAGCCCTCAGCCATGAAGGCCACGCCCGGCACCACGGCCACGTGCGCGTGCTCCAGCAGCGCCTCGGCAATGGCCGCGCTGCCGTCCAGCTCCTTTTCGCCATAGTGGCGACCCATCAGCCCGCGCACGTTCATCATCACGTAGAACGCGCCGTGGGGCATGCGGCAGCTCAGGCCGGGCACGGCGTTGATCAGCTCCACCAGCTTGTTGCGCCGCGCCTCAAACGCTTGGCGCATTTCCTCCACACAGGATTGATCCATGGTGAGCGCCACGGCGGCGGCATGCTGCGCGGCGGCGTTGGCGCTGGAGGTGGCGTGGGACTGATACCGCACCATGGCCTGAATGACCTCGCGGTTGGCGCATGCGTAGCCGATGCGCCAGCCGGTCATGGCATAGGCCTTGGAAACGCCGTTAATAAGGATGGTCTGCTCTTTTACCTGGCTGCCCAGAGAGGCAAAGCTGGTAAATTCAAGACCGTCATAAAGCAGACAGCTGTAGATCTCGTCGGCGATAACATATATGCCGTGCTTTACACATATGTCTGCAATAGCCTGAAGCTCGTCCCGGCTATATACCATGCCGGTGGGGTTGGAGGGGTTGTTGAGGATAAGGCATTTTGTTTTGTCGGTTATGGCGGATTCCAGCTGGGAGGCGGTTATCTTGAAGCCGGTATCCTCGTCGGTCCTGAGGACGACCGGCTCGGCGGCGGCCATTTTTATCATTTCGTAATAGCTGACCCAATAGGGGGCAGGCAGGATCACCTGATCGCCGGGGTCGCACAGGACGCTGATGGCTACAAACACATTGTGCTTTGCGCCGGAGGCGACTACTACCTGGGAAGGAGAATAGTCAAGGTCAAAGTCTTCTTTAACCCGCTTGACTATCGCCTGCTTAAGCTCAAGGGTGCCGGAGGCGGGAGTATAGGTCGTAAGGTTGTTTTCGATGGCCTGAATTCCGGCGGCCTTGATATTGTCGGGGGTGTGGAAATCCGGCTCACCGGCTCCAAAACCTACCACATCTATACCGTCAGCCTTCATCTGTTTGAAAAGAGAATCGATAGCGAGAGTGGTGGACGCGGTCACGCCGCTGGCGATTTTTGCAGGCTGTTTCATCATTATATATTCCTTTCAAGTGTCAAACTGTTGGTTGCATTATACTTGCAATCCTGCATTATTTCAAGCATATATTGCCCCGAACTGAAAAAATTTGCATAATTTTCATGTCCAAATTTCATTTGAAGGAAAAAATCAGCCTGCGGCCATAATTATGAGCCGCAGGCTGCGAAGGGTCAAAACGGTGCGTCGACTGTGCCGTCGTCGTCGGCCAGAGCTTCGTCATCCATGGGCAGGGACAGGGGAACGCCCATTTGCATCTGCTGCCACTGATCTTTGGTGATGAGTATCTGACGGGGCTTTGAACCCTCAAAGGGACCCACAATGCCTTTTTCTTCCATAGAGTCGACTATGCGGGCGGCCCGGGCATAGCCCAGCTTGAGCCGCCGCTGGAGCATGGAAACGGAGGCCTGTCCGGTATCAAGGATGACCTCCACCGCTGCCGGGAGCAGCTCGTCGTCATCGGACCGGGGTTCTTCTGCTGCGGCTGCCGGTGGGGCGGCGGAGCTTTTGCCGGCGTTTTCGGCGTTCTTTTCGATATGCTCCATAATTTCGTCCGAATAGGATGCGGTGCTGCTCTTTTTGATGTATTCGACAACGCTTTCGATCTCTTCGTCGGTCACAAAGCAGCCCTGGATACGCTGGGGCTTGCCCCCGGCATATTTGAACAGCATGTCGCCCTTGCCCACAAGCTTTTCTGCGCCGGAGGAATCCAGAATGATACGGGAGTTCATGGCAGAATCGACATAAAATGCTATGCGGGATGGGATGTTGGCCTTCATAACGCCGGTGATAACGTCTGCCGAAGGACGCTGGGTAGCGATAATCAGGTGCATACCGGCGGCCCGGGCCATCTGAGTTATGCGGCAGATGCTGTCTTCGACCTCTTTGGCGGCGACCATCATAAGGTCGGCCAGCTCGTCGATGATGATAACGATGTTGGGCAGCTTTTCCCGGGTGTCGTCGTTCTCGATGGCTTTGTTATAGCCCGCAAGATTCCTGACACCCAGCTCGGCCAGCAGAGCATAGCGCCGCATCATTTCTGTCACGGCCCATTGCAGCGCACCGGCTGCTTTTTTGGGGTCGGTCACCACGGGGATAAGCAGATGGGGAAGCCCGTTGTATACTACCAGCTCAACCATCTTGGGGTCGACCATTATGAGCCGAAGCTCGTCGGGGCTGGATTTGTATAGCAGACTGGTGATGATGGAGTTGATGCAAACCGATTTGCCATAGCCGGTGGCGCCTGCAACCAGCAGATGGGGCATTTTGGATATGTCGGCAACGATGTGGTTGCCGCCGATGTCCATGCCCAGGGCAAAGGCTACCGGCGATTTGCTGGATTTGAATTCGCGGGAGCTGATAACGTCCCGGAGATAAACTGTGCTGAGGACCTTGTTGGGTACCTCGATACCAACGACGGATATCCTGTCCGGTATGGCGGCGATACGCACTCCCTGGGCTCCAAGCTTAAGGGCGATGTCGTCAGCCAGGTTGGTGATTTTGTTCAGCCGGACACCCTCGCCGATCTCAAGCTCATATCTCGTTACGGAGGGACCCCGGGTCACGTTAATTATTCTGGCATCGATACCGAAGCTCCGCAGAGTATCAGCCAGACGGGAGCTGTTGAGCCGCATTTCTTCGGTCCCGTCCACTGTTGAGCCGTCACCGGCGTTCAGCAGCTCAATGGGGGGATAATGGTACTGGACAGTCTCTCCGGATGGTGAATCGATCTCTGCCTGTATTTGAGCAGTGGCTTCCTGGACCTCGGATCTTTTGAGCTTTTCGGGCTTCTTCTCCACCGGCTTTTCCGTCGCCGTTTCTACGGGCCGAGGCTCAGGCTCCTCCTCCGGTTCGGGAGAGGGGATATAGTCAGTCCCTGCTTTGGCGGCGATTATGTCCGGCTGAAGACCGGGACGGGGATCGTGAACGCTGCGGTATTCCCTGACAGGCCGGTTCTCGGGGTCGGGGATGCGCAGCTGCTCAGTATCCGGAGACACTGCGGGGAGCCGCTCAACAAGCAGAGAGTCAGGAGTTTTGGTATTGGGTTTGTCGTTAAAAAGGGAGCTTTTTTCCGGCTTTGGCCGCTGGGGCTTTTCGTCGGTATTATTGGACTTATTGACCAGCGGGCCGTCTTCAACGGGAATGTCGTAAACGACCTTCTTTTTCCCGGCTTTTTTTTCGGCGGCGGCAGCCTTAAGAGTAACGGCTTTTTCGACCAGAGCGGCGGCAGTATCGGCTTTTTCTTCCTCGGGCTGCTGATATTCCGGCCTTGGGCGGTCTTTGATGGCTTTATAGATGGAGCCTATGGTCATGTTGAGAGAAAGGATAAGAAGACTCAGGGCCGCCGCAAAGAACAGTACCGCCGCGCCGATGGTGCTGAAAACCGCTTCAAACAGCATGGCCAGCAGCCCACTGATAAGGCCGCCGCTGGTAAGCTCTCTGCCGGAGTTGAACAGCTGGACAGTAACGTTGAAACCGCCGGAAAGGGGCAGATCGCAGCTGATAAGATGGGTGATGCAGCCGATGACCAGAGGCAGCAGCAGGGCGCACCATACCCGGAGCCTGACAGGGCGGCCCCCATGGGTGACAAGAATGAAGCCGGCCAGTATCAGAGCCGGAACAAGAGCGAAAAAGCCCCAGCCGATAATACCTTTTATCAGGCCGCAAAACATATCGATAAACAGAGCGTGGATCTGAAAGTATCCCAAAAGGGCAAAAAACGCCAGACAGAAGCAGACTACCCCGCCCACCTCACGCCGAACGGGGGATGGTTCAAAGGTTATTTTGCTGCTTTTCTTCTGGGAGCTTTTGGCGGCAGAGCTTTTCTTCTTTGAAGATGAGGATTTTTTAGCGCTGTTGGCCATGATTACTCCTCCTTTGTAAGTGTCAGGTGACCGCTGAACAGGTCAGCGGTTTGGGGTCAGGAAATGGCAGATAGTATCAGGGTCGCGATACCAACCACCCAGCAATAATAGGAAAACCCGCCGAAGCTGCCTTTTCTGGCAATGTACTTAAGCAGACGGATGGAAAGATAACCGAATACCATGGCCGAGATCACCCCGGCAAGGTAGATGGGCAGCAGCGAGCCGTCGATGCCGCCCTGAGAAACAGCGTCCACAAGGCTGAGCAGATTGGCTCCCAGCACTGCCGGAAGGGAAAGCATGAAGGAAAACTTGACAGCAAACTGCCGGTCAAACCCCCTGAGCATACCGCCGGTGATGGTGCTGCCGGAACGGGACAACCCGGGTACAACGGCTATTGCCTGAAAGCAGCCAACAATAAGGGCATCGGTAAGGGTCGCGTTCTTTTCGGATTTTGTGCCGCGGACCATCCGGTCGGAAAGCCAGAGTACAAGACCGTTGAAGATAAGGGCAAAGCCGATAAAAATCGTGTTGGAATAAAGAGTCTCGACCTTATCCTTGATGGGCAGGACCGCCAACAGGGGGAGAGTGCCGACGATAATCAGCAGAATAAGGCGGCGAGCCGGAGGCACGGGGCCGTCAAGACTGCTGTCCTTGCCGGAAAAGCCCCGGAGCAGGGCAAAAAATTCGCGAACCATGGAAACGATGTCGGACCAGTAGGCCGCCACAACGGCCACAAGAGTACCCAGATGAAGCAGAACATCAAAAAGCATATGGTCGTGTTCCACATCTGCCAGCCCCATAAAACTTTGGAAGATGGAAAGATGGCCGGAGCTGGATATGGGCAGAAACTCCGCAACACCCTGGATAAAGCCAAGAAATATCGAGGCGATCAATGACATATATGTATCCTCCGGGATAAACAGGTTTGTTCTCTATCTCTATATTAAAATATATTAACATAATAAGGCTGATATTTCCACAATTTTTTGTTGATTTGATGTGGCAGAAAGTATGGAGTGCTTCAATAGTCCCGGGGACTATTGAAGCACTGGGGAAAAGCTATCGGTCGATCATTTCATAAAGGCATTCCATCGCATCCCGCAGGCTGCCCAGCCTTTTGATAAGCCCCAGCTCCACCGCCTGCTGCCCGTAGATGACGCTGCCCAGATCGTTGGCCATGTCCGACCGGGCCAGCATAAGCCGGATAAACTGTTCTTTTTCAAGGGCTGAATTCCGGCAGACGAACTCCACTATCCGTTCCTGTAGCCGCTCAAAATAGTTATAGGTTTGGGGAGCGGCTATGACCATACCTGTTGTCCTTACCGGGTGGATGGTCATCGCCGCTGAGGGGACGATCATGGATACTCTGGCTGACACCGCCAGAGGCACGCCGATAGAGTGTCCGCCGCCCAGCACCAGAGACACGGAGGGCTTTTTCATGCCGGAGATAAGTTCGGCAATAGCCAGACCGGCCTCAATATCTCCCCCGACGGTATTGAGCAGAAACAGCACTCCGTCGATCTCTTCGCTCTGCTCAATATCTGCCAGCAGCGGTAGAATATGCTCGTATCTGGTGGTTTTGGATTGTGGCGGGAGGACCTGATGACCCTCGATCTGGCCGATTATGGTTATGGTCTGGATAGTCCCCCGGGAGCTTTTGGTTATGGTCGTCCCCAGATCCTCCAGCTGTTTTCGCTGCTGTTCCAGCTGGTCAGCAGCGTTGTCAAATTCGTTCATGGCTAAACCTCCTTGGATAACCGCTGATTTGCTCATCGGTCACTTAGTTTGCGCAGAAAACCCGACGATAATTCCGGAAGGACCAGAGCAGGGGTCAGTGACGCTACTTGCAAATTTTTGCGAAAACTTGGGTAGAGCGCCTTGGCTCCCTTGCCAAAGGGAGCTGTCAGCCGCAGCTGACTGAGGGATTCTTCCTTATACATACTTGATACTTGAACAGAATCCCCCCGGAATTTTGTCTACGACATAAAAATTCCGACCCCCTTTGGCAAGGGGGTCTTTCGCTCTAACTGACGTTTGGCGAAGCCAAACGTTGCCCCTTTGGCAAGGGGGCCTTTCGCTTTGCGCAACTTTGTGCGCATGAAGCAACTGCTCAAATCCGTAACGTCTCGGGTCGTCGAGGGATGCGAAAATGGAGTTCGTTTTCGGCAATTGTTGAAATCGGGAAGGCTATCATTTATAATGTTCCTGACAAAGATTTTTGGATGGGATATTTATGAACGAAAAGGATTTTATTTCGGCCAGAAGGGCTGTTATTGAAAACGAATTTATGCACCTTAACCCCGAACAGCGGGCGGCTGTTATGTGTACCGGTGGCCCGCTGCTGCTGCTGGCAGGGGCGGGAAGCGGAAAAACCACGGTGCTTATTAACCGCATCGCAAACCTTATCAAATATGGCAGCGGAAGCGACAGCAGCGATGTGCCTGAATGGGCCACTGACGATGACACCGATTTCCTCCGTCAATTTGCCCAGGACCCTGTAGGCATGGACTATGACCGGATGCTGTCCCTTTGCGCCGTCGAGCCTGCGGAGCCATGGCAGATAATCGCCATAACCTTTACCAACAAGGCGGCCAACGAGCTTAAGGACCGTCTTGAACGGGTATTGGGGGGCAGTGCATCCGGGGTCTGGGCCATGACATTCCATTCGGCCTGCTGCCGCATTTTGCGAAAGGACATAGAACGGCTGGGGTTTGACCGGAGCTTTACCATTTACGACAGCTCCGACAGCGAACGGCTGATGAAGCAGATACTTAAGGACCTGGGGATGGATGACAAGACATTCCCGCCCAAAACTGTTTTAAACTACATAAGCCGGGCCAAGGACAAAATGCAGTCACCTGCCGAATTCATTGCTCAGGCAAAGGCTGATGGGGAACTGCGGCTTGAAAAAATGGGACGGGCCTACAGCGAATATGCGTCAAGGATGAAAACCGCCAACGCTCTGGATTTTGACGACATCATTCTTTATACCGTTCAGCTTTTGCAGCAGTTTGACGAGGTGAGGCAGTTCTATCAGAAAAAGTTCCGCTATGTGCTTATCGACGAATATCAGGACACCAACAACCTTCAATATCTGTTGGCATCGCTGCTGGCCGGAGGATATGAAAACATATGCGTCGTGGGCGATGATGACCAGAGCATCTATCGGTTCCGGGGCGCGACCATTGAAAACATCTTAAATTTTGAAAACCAGTATAAGGACGCCCGGGTGATACGCCTTGAGCAGAATTATCGCAGCACCAAGGCCATCCTTGGAGCCGCCAACGGAGTCATCAGGAACAACACCGGCCGGAAGGGCAAGGTGCTTTGGACCTCTAACAGGGACGGCGATCCGGTGACCGTGTTTCAGGCCGAATCCGAGACGGAAGAAGCCGGTTATGTGGCTAACAAGGTGCTGGAAGGTGCGGCGGCCGGGCGACCCCTTTCGGATTTCGCTGTGCTTTACCGAATGAACGCCCAGTCTAACGCCCTTGAATATGCCTTCAAACGCAATTCGATCCCCTATAAGGTCGTTGGCGGGACCAAGTTCTTTGACCGCGCCGAGGTCAAGGATATGCTGGCATATATGTGCCTTATCAACAACAGGTTTGACGATCTTCGGCTGAGCAGAATAGTCAACACCCCGGCCAGAGGTATCGGCAACAGGACCATGGAGCTGGTGGCCCAGCTGGCTCAGGAGAAAAACGTTTCGCTGTACACGGTCATGTGCGACCCCTATTCCTATCCCGAGCTGAAAAAAAGCGCCGATAAGCTGCTTAACTTTATTATGCTCATTGAGCAGCTTTCCATGAACCTGAAAACCATGTCTTTGCCTGAGTTTTATGACGAGCTGATGGTAAAAACCGGCTATACAGCCATGCTGGAAGCCAAAAACGACGAGGAAAGCCGCAACCGATTGGAAAATATCCGCGAGCTTAGGACCTCCATAATGACCTATCTGTCCAATGCTGAGGACCCCAGTCTCAGCGGATTCCTGGAGGAGATCGCCCTTTATACCGATCTGGATTCGCTGGAAGAGGGGGCCGACTGCGTGGTGATGATGACCATGCACAGCGCCAAGGGGCTGGAATTCCCAACAGTTTTCCTTGTGGGAGCTGAGGAAGGGATATTCCCCGGCACAAGGGTCCAGGGAGATCTCAGTGAGCTGGAGGAAGAACGCCGCCTTTGTTACGTAGCCCTCACCCGGGCAATGAAGGAGCTGTATATTCTCCATGCCAGACACCGTATGCTGTTTGGCCACACCAGCTATAACCGGTCATCCCGGTTTATTGACGAGATACCTGCCGAATTTGTTGACCGCAAAGAGCCTGAGCAGAGACAGCGCCAGACCACATGGAGCTGGGATGATGACGGCAGCTTTGTCCCCACAAGGACGGGCGGCCAGGGCGGAGGATACGGCAGATCATCAGCTGTGGATCGAAACCGGAAAACTACCCCGTCCTATGGCGGATATTCAAAGAGCCAGGGCAAAAAGCCCGCTTCCTCGGCGCAGGTACCCAGCTATGCCAGGGGTGACACCGTTGTCCACAAGGCGTTTGGCCGGGGCGTGGTAACTTCGGTCAGCCCTATGGGCGGCGATGCCCTGCTGGAAATCGCCTTTGAGGAAAAGGGAACCAAAAAGCTTATGGCAAAAACCGCCTCAGAGCATATGACAAAGCAATAATCCCAGCCTGTAAGACAAAGCCGGTGCGGCGGGTTATTGAACCCACTATCTTCCGTTCCGCTGAAGCCGGTTATTACCCTTTGTCTACAGTCTGAAAATCCCAATGCGCCATGAGCCTGTGCCTGTGGCGCATTGGGATTTTCTGTGGTAAATGATTTATATGACCAGACCGCCGTTGACCCCCAGCACCTGACCGGTGATAAAGGCTGAATCCGGGCCTGCCAGAAAACAGATTGCCCGGGCGGCATCCATGGGGGTGCCGATATGGCCGAGAGGAGTTTCGTCAGCCAAAGCAGCCATTTCGTCCGCTGACAGATTGGCGTTCATTTGGGTATCTATCACTCCGGGAGCCACGCAGTTGACCCGTATTCCCGACGGCCCCAGCTCCTTGGCCATGGCCCTGGTCATGCCGATGACAGCAGCCTTGGAGGCGGAGTAGGCTACCTCGCATGAGCCGCCTACCTGCCCCCACATGGACGAAACGTTGATTATGCTCCCCCGTTTCCGGCTCAGCATATGGGGCAGGGCCAGCTGGATACACAGCAGCTGAGACTTGACATTGACGGCAAACAGCAGATCGAAATCGGCTCCGGTTATGTCCTGTATCATGCCCGGCAGGGAGATCCCCGCGTTGTTGACCAATACGTCGACTCCGCCAAAGCTGAGTTCCAGCTGCCGGAAGGCGCGGGACAGGTCCTCCGGGCTGGTAACGTCAGCACACAGGGCCAAAGCTCCCGTTTCGGCCGCCAGCTGACGGGCCGATTCGTGGGAGCTTTTGTAAATGAAGGCGGTGTTCCATCCCCGGGCAGAAAACAGCCTGACCGTTTCGGCCCCAATACCCCGTGATCCGCCGGTTATAAGCACAGTATCAGCCATGGCGATGCCTCCTCTTCTTTTTGTTAACATAATATATTAAATGACACAGGGTGGCCCCTGCCAGAGAGCCGAGAGAATCGATGGCCACGTCTCTCATTTCGCAGCTTCTGCCGGGGACGAAATACTGGTGGATCTCGTCGCTTGCGGCATACATGGCGCAAAGAGCCAGAACGACCACAAAGCGTCTCCCCGGGGAGATGGAGAAGGTTGACATAAAGCAGAATACCAATATTCCCAGAACTCCATAGACCCCTGCGTGAGCGCATTTGCGGACCAGAGATTGCAGACTGTCCACCAGAGCGGTTTGAGAACCAGGGTCCAGCTCGTCAAAGCCGGTCCAAAGGGCTGACAGCAGCTTTTCGATAAATCCGCCCGAAAGCTCGCTGGAGGCCTGAGATTCCTGGGCGGAAAACCAGAATATCACGGCCATCCAACACAGTGTCATAACCAGAAACAACGCCCGTTTAAACAGCTTCACAGGTCAGCTTACCACGTTTTGGGGATGGCCGCTTTGCCATGCGCGGATGTTTTCAGCGCAGATGTCAAACAGGCGCTGCCGAGTCTCCCGGGGAGCCCAGGCGATATGGGGGGTAAGTATGCAGTTTTTTGCCCCTATAAGAGGGCTGCCGTCTCTGGGCGGCTCCTGAGAAAGAACATCGGCCGCAAAGCAGGCGACCTTGCCGCTGTCCAGCGCGGCCCGCATATGCGAGTCGTTGACCAGAGGACCGCGAGCGGTGTTGATTATAACGACGCCGGTTTTCATTTTTGCGATACTGGTTTCGTTGATAAGGTTTTCGGTTTCGGCGGTGAGCGGGGTGTGGAGAGTTATAAAATCTGCCTGAGCAAAGGCTTCGTCCATAGTGACCAGCCGCACGGGAGCGGTGTCACCTGCGTTTTCGGGGTGGTGAGCTACCGCCACCACATCCATGCCAAAGGCCAGGGCGACCTTTGCAACGCTGCGGCCGATGGAGCCATAGCCGATGACAGCCAGAGTCTTTCCAGCCAGCTCTACCAGGGGATGATCCCAATAGGTAAAGTCGGGACAGGCAGACCATTTCCCGCCGTGGACGGTATCGGAATGGTGGGCTGCATGGCAGCAGTATTCAAGCATCAGCGCAAAAACAAATTGGGTGACCGAGGGGGTGCTGTAGGCAGGGATGTTGCACACGGTTATCCCCCTTAGCCTTGCGGCTGCCGTGTCGATAATGTTGTATCCCGTGGCGAGAACGCCGATGTATTTAAGGTTTTTGCAGCGATCCATCAGCGCACCGTCTATGGTGACCTTGTTGGTAAGCACGATCTCAGCGTCGCCTATAGCGTCGGCCACAGCCTCGGGCGCCAGCCTGTGGTGATATTCAAATTCTCCAAGAGCGGCGATGGTGTCCCAGCTGAGGTCGCCGGGATTGGCGGCATATCCGTCAAGCACAACTATTTTCATGGAAGCATATCTCCTTGTTGACTAATTTTACTGACATTTTATCATACCGGGACAAAAGAGTAAATTGCACTTTTAATATATTATTGATATAATAAATAAAATGTCGATTCTGCGCCCCAGATTGCGGAATGGGACAAATTGCGAACACTGATTGAGGTAAACTTATGGAGCAAGATCTCTTTGATATATTTGAACCCGAGGATAATGAGGTAAAGCGGGCCATGGATGCGCTGGAAGCGGCAGCTTTCCCGGAAAAGTTTCAGCCTGAGCCAGAACCGGATATAGAGCCAGAACCGGAACCGGAACCAGAGCCGGAGGTAGAGTCAGAACCCGAACCAGAGCCTGAGCCAGAGCCAGAGGTAGAGTCAGAGCCAGAATCAGAACCTGAGCTGGAATCAGAACCTGAGCTGGAATCAGAACCAGAGGTAGAACCAGAGCCTGAGTCTGAGCCAGAACCTGAGTCGGAGTCGGAATCGGAATCCATTTCAAACATCAAGGCTGTAAATAAGCGGGCCAGGCCCGGGTGGTTTACAATCGTGGTTTCGGCTGCTGCCATAATACTGGCCCTGATGCTGGTGGTCATAGCCCTGCTGCCTGATAAACGGGATGATGACACAGCGTCAGAACCGGATAGTTCGGCCGAAACTCAGGAAGAACAGATACCTGAGACTACGCTTTATATTTCCCGGGTCGAAAACCCCGGAGCGCCGGAAAAAGAATATGTTCCTCAGGGGACCGCCCAGGTTATCGAAAAAACGCCGCTGCATTGGGGAATCGATGTTTCCGAGCATCAGCTGGATATCGACTGGCAGGCGGTTGCCGATTCCGGGGCCGAATTCGCCATGATAAGGGCGGGGTATCGGGGATACACCGAAGGTCAGGTATATGCCGACGAGTATTTTGAAAAGAACATAAGCGGCGCACTGGATGCGGGTTTGGACGTGGGGGTCTACTTTTTCTCCCAGGCGGTCACCGTTGAGGAAGCGGTGGAGGAAGCAAAACTCGTTATTGAACTGGTGGAAGGATATGACGTGACCTATCCAATTGTTTTCGACTGGGAATTTATAGAAAACTCCTCTGCCAGAACCTTTACCATGACAGCTGCCCAGGTCACCGACTGCGCCATGGCCTTTTGCGAGGCTGTGGCCTATGCGGGATATACGCCGATGCTCTATTTTGGCCAGAACTCGTCCATGTCTCATTTCGAGCTTGAAAGATTGATGGTGTTTGATTTCTGGCTGGCTGATTACACCGATGTGCCGACCTTTATATACGACTTTCAAATGTGGCAGTATACCAGCGGCGGCAGCATCCCGGGAATATCCGGGTCTGTTGATCTGAACTACTGCTTTGAAGAATATAAATCTGAGGAGGCGAACCAATGAGCCTTTATTCGATCATAAGCTATAACTGCCGCGCCTGCTATAAGTGCGTAAGGAGCTGCCCTGTTGGCGCTATCCGGGTGCGGAAGAACAAGGTGACCATAGATCCCGAACGGTGCATCCGCTGCGGTATCTGCTATCATGCCTGCGACCATGACGTTATAAGGACCTCTGTGGACGTGACCAAGGCCATGGACCTTATCCAGCAGGGACGTCAGGTGTTTTTGCTGATGAATCCTGCGATTTTGGGCGTATTCGATGTTAAGTCCATGGAGACAGTGTGCGCGGCGGCCAAGCTGCTGGGGTTTGCCGGTGCGGCGTCATCAGCCGAGGGAGCGGCGGCGGCCTATTATGAGTATCTTCGACTGGCCGGGACGGGCAAAATGAAAAACATAATCATTTCTGCCTGCCCATCGGTAAACCAGCTTATTGAAAAGTATTATCCCGAGCTGTCTGACCAGCTGGCCCCCGTGTCCACCCCTATGATATCCGGGGCAAGACTGATTAAAAAACGCAACAGCAACAGCGCCGTTATATATTGCGGAGCTTGCCTTGCGGGTTATGAAGAGGCCGGAGATGTCCGGAACAGCACCGAGGTGGACGGAGTTATCAGCTTTTCCGAGCTGGCAGACTGGTTTGAATCTGCCGGGATCGACCTGAAAACCTGCGGCGAAGCATCGCTTACAGGCAACGCCGGAGGAAAGCTGAACGTTTATCCTATCCCGGGAGGTATGTCCCGCTGTCTCCGGGAAAGCGGCATGACCAACGGATACCATCCGGTATATGTCGACGGTATCGACAACTGTGTCGAGGTTTGTCAGGAGATGAAAAAGGGCAGACTTTCCGGATGCTTTGTGGAAATGAACGCCTGCTTTGGCGGCTGCGTCGGCGGTTCGTCAAAGCTGAAAAGAGCCTGCGGAAAAATGGAAACCTGCCTGCGGATTCAGTCTTATGTCGAAACCCATAACTATTTGCCCGAGATAAACGATAAAGACGTTTATTTCAAACGGCCTGTTATTGTGCGTCCGGTGGAGGACGATATGCCTGCCGAAGAAGATATCCAGCAGACCATGAAGGAAATGGGGCTGGACGACCCCGCCGGAGCTATCAACTGCGGCGCCTGCGGCTATGGTACCTGCCGGGAAAAGGCTATTGCGGTCCTGAGAGGCGAGACTGAACAGGATATCTGCATGACTATGCTCCGCCGCAAGGCTGAGCGGGTGGCGAACTTTGCCGTTGACGCGATGCCGCTGATAGCCATCATCGTTGACCAGCAGCAGAGAATAATCGAATTCAACCAGGCGGCCTGCCGGGCCTTTGGCATGACCCGGGAACAGGCGCTTAAAAAGTATATATTTGAGATCATGGACCCGGAGGATTTCCTTTATGTTCTCAACGTTAAGCTGAGTATTCAGAACAAAAAGCTGGATCTTCCGGAGTATGGACTGACCCTGACCGAAAACATGGCATATATGAAGGACCAGGATGTGGCTCTGGGCCTGTTTTCCGACGTAACGGCCGAGCAGCAGAAAATAGCCAGACGCCGCAAGCAGGCCGAACGCAATATGGCCATGGCTCAGAAGGTAATTGACAAGCAGATGACCGTTGCCCAGCAGATAGCCAGCCTTCTGGGCGAAACTACGGCAGAAACCAAGCTCACTCTGGATATGCTCAAGGGTCAGCTTGACGTGGACGAATCCTGAGGGGTAAAGAAAGGAGCCGGATCTTATGAACGTAGTTCTGGATGTGGGCTGGCGCAGTCTCCATCATTACGACGAGGAGCTGTGCGGCGACCGGGTCATGCTGCGCAGCGACGAAGGGACCTTTATGGGCGTTCTGGCCGACGGTATGGGCAGCGGAGTTAAGGCGAATATTATGTCAACCATGACCGGGACCATACTGTCCACCATGCTGGCCGGGGGAGCCGATGTTGAAACCGCGGTGGACACCGTGGTCAAGACTTTGCCGGTGTGCAGCGAAAGGGGAATATCCTACTGCACCTTTTCGGTGGTCAAGGTCCAGCCGGACGGCAAGGCGATATTTGTCGAGTATGACAATCCTGTGACCTGGTTCGTCCGTGGGGGCCAGGCATATCAGCTGGATTATAAGCGGCTTATTATGAGCGACAAAATAATTCGAGAAGCAACTGAGCAGCTTATCCCGGGGGACCTGATTGTCGTGACCTCTGACGGCGCGGTCAACGCGGCGGCTGACAATGTTTTCAGCTTTGACTGGACCTGGGATTCCCTTGCCAGATGGCTGGAGGAAAACGCACCCTATTATCCAACGGCCCAGATGCTGGCCTATGCCCTGACAGAAAAGATTAACGACCTCTATTTTGGGCAGCCTGCCGACGACACCACGGCCATGGTCATAAAAGCCATGCGTGATACGCCGGTAAGTCTGATTTTTGGCCCGGCTGAAACCAGAGAAAAGGACAGAGAAATGGTCAAAGCCTTTATGGATGAGCCGGGAATTAAAATCGTTTGCGGTGGAACGACCGCCCAGATGGTGGGGCGTATTACCGGTCAGGAGGTCATCCCTCTGGATATGGAGGACGACGGAATGGGCATCCCGCCCATATCCTTTATGGACGGTGTGGATCTGGTCACCGAAGGGGTCGTGACCATGGCGAAAACGCTGGAGATAGTTAGAGATTACTTTGAAAACGGACCCGACATGGAGGATTTTTCCATTCTCGACAGGGAAAACGGAGCAGCGTTTATTGCAAAGCAGCTTATTGAGGACTGCACCGTTTTGAAGATATTTTTGGGCAGGGCCCTTAATCCTGCCTATAAGGACGACAACAAGCTGGGGGTATCGGTCAAGGATGCCATTGTCACCGAGCTTAAAAAGATACTCACTTCTCACGGAAGATACGTGGAAATAATGTATTATTAGTCAACAAAGGAAAGGTTGGTAAGGCCCATGCGCTCACTTCGGATGAAGCTGGTTATGATAATGGTGCTGCTTATTATCGCGCTGATGATAGTTGTGGCTTCGTTTTTGATCAATGGCGTTGGAAGCTTTTATCTTGGCGAGTTTTATGAACAGATGGGGACGTCGTTTTCAGAGGATTTTCTGCTGAGACTGACCGACACCGCCACAGACGGGCCGGAAAAGCTGTATGAGCTGGTTATGGCTCAATCTGACCTGGCCATTGACCTGGGCAGCCGCAACGCATATATCCTGGACAGAAACGGGGCATATATCTGCGGCTCCACCGATGCTGAGGAGCTGGGCGCTGAGATCACCGGAAACATCCTGACAGCTATGACCGGACAGGTGGGACAGGACAGGAGCATAATCGCTTCGTACATGGATGTGGCCATACCCATATTCAGCGGAGACAACGAGTATATAATCTATATCCGCGACAATAAGCAGACTGTAGACAGCCTGAACTCCCAGATAATAATGATAATTTTCCAGTCGCTGGCGCTGGGCCTTGTTATTTGCGTTGTCCTCAGCTTTCTGCTGGCGGAAATAATGATCAACCCTATCGAAAAGCTGACCGAAGGCACTCTCCGGGTGGCCGAAGGGGACTTTGGGGAGCGGATCGAGGTCCATTCCCGGGACGAGATAAGCGTGCTTACGGAGAATTTTAACGAAATGGCCGGAGTTCTGCAAAGCACCATGGACGAGATAAATTCCGAGCGCGACAAGCTTTCGACCCTGTTCCTTCATATGACTGACGGCGTGGTGGCCTTCAACCGCAGCGGGGACATTATTCAGTCCAACCCCGCCAGCGCCAGAATGCTGGGCAGGGAAATGGACGACGGACTGGGATATAAGGACATTTTCGGCTCAATTTCCAGCCTTGAGGAAATACTGGATCAGCCCGGGGGCGAGCCGGTTTCGGCTCAGATGAAGGTGGGCCAAAGCGATCTGGAGCTGTTTTTGGCGCCGTTTTCTGCCGAAGAGTCTCAGGGCGGGGTCCTGGCGGTCATTCACGATGTTACCGCCCAGAGAAAGTCGGAGGAAATGCGCAGAGAATTCGTCGCCAACGTGAGCCACGAGCTGAGGACTCCTTTGACAAATATCAAAAGCTATACCGAAACTATTATCGACGCCGGAGACGAGCTGCCCCCGGACCTGAAGGCCAGCTTCTTCGGGGTCATACTCAGCGAGACTGACCGTATGACACGGATAGTCCAGGATTTGCTTACGCTGTCACGCTTTGATTATGGCAAGATGGAAATGAATTTTTCGGATCTCAGTATTGAAGAAGCGATCAGAAACGTGTACAACGCTGTGGTGCTGGACGCTCAGAACCACGGCCACAGCCTGCTGCTGGAACTGGAAAAAGACCTGCCTGTTGTCCGCGCCGACAAGGAGCGTATGGAGCAGGTGATAATGAACATTGTTTCTAACGCCATAAAATACACTCCCGATGGCGGCAGGATAGAAATATCCGCCTGGACAATGGATAATAAGGTGAGCATCTCAGTTGCTGACAACGGAGTTGGCATACCGGAGGAGGATCAGCCCAGACTGTTCGACCGGTTTTATCGGGTGGACAAGGCCAGGTCCCGGGAGGCGGGCGGCTCCGGCCTTGGGCTGAGCATCGTTAAGGAGATAGTCCAGGCCCATAACGGCGTTATCGCTATCCAGAGCAGGCAGGGCGAGGGTACCACCATGACGGTGACCCTCCCGGTTGAAAGGTAAGGCACGGATGAAAACCAGAATGATCGAGCTTGTTAAAAACATTTTGCTGGTGGCGCTGTCCTGCCTGGCCATTTACCTTACGGTTCTGGCCAACGACCACTATGACCTTAAGCTGCCGTTTTTCGGCGATGACAGCCAGCAAACATGGGAAGCGACAGAGACTGACACTGTGTTAGAAGCTTCGAAGCCTGTAAAAATGGCTGTCACCAATTCTTATGGACGATATGCCCTGCTGTATACCGGTGAAGCAGTGGAGCAGATGTACGACCGGCTGGGCAAGTATTTGGGCGAAGCGCTGGGTACTATGGCATCGGTCGAAGCTGTGGACGAAAAACAGGTGATGGAAAGCCTTGAGCAGCCGGGGATCTATTATGAATTTCCCGGCCGGGTCAGGCTGTCGGCTCTGGCGGCGTGGCTGGGAGCGGGTCTGCCCGGCGAAGCCGATGACCCCGAGGCAGAGCTGTATATAATAAGCATCGGGGAAAAAGAACAGACACTGTGTTATCGCACCGTAAGCGGCTGGTATCGATGCCGGATCGAGCTGCGCGAGGACGTTATTGAGGAAATTGACATCTATCGTCCCAACAACGTAAGCTTTGCTTTTGAACTGGCCCAGAGCGAAGCCAGCTTTGGAAACATCGAAGACTTTTGCCTTGTGGACAGTCAGCCTGCGCCTGTTGCCGTGACGGCTCAGGCCATGACCGGACAGCTTAGAGAAAAGGTCGCGTCCTATCTGGGGTTCAATCCCTATTCTGACAGCTCTTATATCGAAGATAATGGAGACGAGGTTTTTACCGCCAACAGCTCTATGCTCCGGTTGGAGACGGGTGGCCTGCTGACCTTCAATTCTCCCGGGGGAGAAAGCAGAGATATGACCGCGGCGGAAAGGATAGAACTGGCCCGTGCAGCCCTGAGCGAGCTGACATTCCCCGGAGAAGCCAAAATGTACTTCACCGGGGAAGAGAACGCAGATGGGGTATATACCCTGAGCTTCGACTACTTCGTTTCCGGAATACGGGTAATAACGCCCACCGGTCATGGCGCTCAGGTAGTTATGGAAGGCGGCGAAATAACCAGGATCGTTTTGTGGCTCAGGAGCTATTATCAGACCGATGGGGTCGAAAGCATCCTTCCGGCGGTCCAGGCGGCGGCCATGCGGTCGGGCAGGCTGGAACTGGTTTATACCGACAATGGCTCCGATACCCTCAGCGCCGGATGGCGGGCAGACTGAAACAGGAGGCCGGATAATGCAGATATCAAAAATTAAAAACGTGTTTCTGCTGGCGCTGATGCTGGTCAACGTGTTTCTCCTGATATTGGTCATTCCTCAGCAGCGCCAGACCAAAACTCAACGGGTCAGCTCCGGCCACGAGCTGGAGGAGATATTCCTTCAGCGGGGAATAACTCTGGACTGGTCGATCGTTCCGCAGGAGCTGGAGCTGTATGGATTGGAGCTGGATGGGGACCAGACCGCTGAGCAGAACGCCGCGTCGGTGCTGCTGGATTCTGCCATGCTGCTGGACGAAGGAGAAAATCTGGTAAGCAGCAGCTATGTGGGGCAGAACGGCACCGCAGAATTCCATAAAAGCGGGACATTCCGGGTCCGTATCACAAAGAAGGAAAATGCCGGTGCCGATCTGGCCATGGCGGCCAGAGAACTGCTGGGATCCATGGGATATGGGCTTTACGGCGAGCTTACCCTTACCCGGGAATCGGCGGGGAAGTATCTGGTAAGCGGAGTACAAAGCCTTGAAAACGCGCCGGTTTACAGCTCACGGGTAACTCTGAGCTATGATAACTACTGCCTTTCGGAAATTTCCGGAGTCTGGTACAGCACATATCAGGGCAATAAGACCGGCGAAAAATGCGTTTCGGCGCTGACCGCTCTGGTGAGCTTCCTTGCCAGCCAGGACGAGCTGGGATGGATATGTACCTCGGTGGAGGAAGTCTCTCAGGGATATATTGAGGAGGAATCCCCTTCATTAGGCGCGGCCAGACTGGTACCGGTTTGGAAAATACGGACCGACACCGGCGAATTTTACGTCAATGGTCTGACCAGAGAGGTTTCGGCCGCATAACATAAGCAGCATCCCCCAGGACAGGGCAAGGCGCCCGGTCCTGGGGGATGCTCGTTTAAAATGGGAAATGGGTGTTCTTATGCGCCCATATACTCGTCGTATGCGGCCTGTCTTATTTCGATCAGACGTTCCAGATCCATGCTGTGAAGCTCGGCAATAAATGCGTCGTAATCGGCGTCAAAATTCTTCGAGCCTATTATGAACTGAACGCCGTTTTCCTGGATATATGTGGAAATGTCCCCAAGGATCATGCTGTATTCCTCTGCGTCTTCGCCTATGAGCGTTATGACATTGGGGTATTCGTGAGTCTCGTCCGCAATATTGCTGGCCCAGACGTCGGATGCGTCGATCATGTTCCGGGTATAAGCGTCAAACTCTCTGGGGCTGTACATCAGGCAGGGACCCTGAACAACAAAGTAGATAGATTTGACAACGCCTGTGGGCAAACCGTCAGGATTGTTGGTGATGACCTCTGTCCAGTGGGGAACACCGGCATCGTCGTATTCAAAGCTTTCACCCTCGATACCGAAGTTGCACAGCAGCCAGCCGTTGGGGCTGAACAGATAATCCAGCCATGCGCAGGCTATCTCGGGATATTCGCAGGAGGCGGAAACATTATAGCCGCCGGAGGGAGATGCTTCCATAAAGCAGTTTTCTATGGTCAGCTTGTCGCCCTTGTTGAGAACGGGGTCGACGATACCAACCAGTTCAAAATTCGGATCGTCAGAAACGGCCTTTATCTCCTCCATCTCGGACGCATGGGTGGCGATAACGCCGTGGACACCGTTGACTACATCCGACCAGTCAGACATGGCAGTTACTGCGGTGGGGAAGTCGGGGGCTATCAGACCCTCGGAATACCATTTGTTCATCTCCTGTAGATAATCCTTAAAACCGTCAGTCAGCCAGCCGGACTGGACCTTGCCGCTGTCATCAATAAAGAAATCGCCGCCATTGGTGCCATAGGCCCGGGTCAGGTAAGTGCCGGGGGCGCCCATTCCGGTGGTCCCGGTGAAGATGCCACCGCCCTGATCCATATCATATGCGGCCGAAGCGCCAAATTCGCTCTTGAAGGCCAGCAGCATATCGTGGAATTCGCTGATGGTTTCGGGGGCGGCCATCCCCAGCTGATCCAGCCAGTCCTGACGGGTCATAAGGCCCGTGCGGTAGATGGCGGTGTTGTCCAATGTATACTGGGACGCACCGGCTACGTTGCCGCCGGTGGTGGTAACGGCCCGACGGAAGGTTTCGTTGTTTTCGATCAATGCGCTGTAGTTGGGCATATAGTCGAAATAATCTGCCAGGTTGATGATCGTCCCGTCGGCGATGGCGTTGTCCATGCCCTGGGTCAGCCCGGAGCCGAAGGAGCCGATATCGGTCAGGTCATCGGCCGCCAGCATCAGGCTGAGGACTGTTCCGTCATCGCCCATGGAGCTGATGGCCGTAAAGGTCATGTGAACGCCGGTGGCTTCTTCCAGCGCGGAATAGAAGGGCATATCAGATAAATTGTCATACAGGTTAAGCAGCATGGAGTGAACACCCACGAAGCAGGACAGCTCGACCTTTTCTTCTGTCAGCGGAAGCTCCAAAAACGTAAGTATATCGCCTTCCGGTATCAGCTCCAGCAGCGTCTGCTGCTCCGGGGTCAGGTCCGGCTGAGCCGACTCTTCCGGAGCTTCTTCCGGGGACTGCGCCTCTTCCGGGGACTGCGCCTCTTCCGGGGACTGTTCGGCGGACTCTGCGGGAACGCTTTCCGCTGTCTCTTCTGATGGGGCAGCAGATGCCGGAGCTTCGCTGTTGTTGCCGCATCCGGCAAACATAGCACATATCATGGCTAATACACATAACAGCGAAAGATACTTCAACCGGTTTTTCATAAAAATTCTCCTTTGCTTAAAATTTGCAATTCAGGCTCGAAGGTCGAGCCTGAATTGCGGATAGTTATAAAAATGTTTAATGATTGTTTAGCGATCGTTTATCTGCTGAGGTAACGGTCATAAGCTGCCTGGTATATGCTTACCAGCTCGGAAAGGTTAAACTGCTCAAGCTCCTGGACGAAGGAATCCCAGGTGTCGAGACTCAGGTCGCCGATTATGAACTGGGGAACACGTTCGGCAACGTAGGTGCAAACATCGGCAGAGAACTGAGCTATGCGCTCGGATTCTTCGGTGGTGAAGGACAGGGACGGCAGGGCATATGCGCCGTCGTTATGCTCGGTCCAGAAGTTTACTGCATTGGCGGCATAATCTTCGTAGAAGCACCAGTTGCGGGACTGGATGGTGCGGCCCCAGCTGAAACCGGCAATGGTGAAGGTACGCATATACAGGGTCGGCGAAACACCAAGATCGTTGTTGATGACCAGGTCGGTAAACTGGACTTCGCCATCCTCGCTGATGTTGTAATGGGTGCCTTCCATGCCATAGTTATAGCACATCTGGCCTTCGTCGGTGTACCACCAGTTCATATACTGCAATGCGATCTCGGGATATTCGCACAGGGTGGATATGGAGGTGGAAGAAAATACCAGAGTGTCGGATGCCATATGGTTTATTCCGCTGCCGTCAGCGGTGACCATAACGGGAACAAGGCTGTAGCCGGGAGTCTCGTTTTCATAGAAGGTGGACAGAGAGGTGGACATCTGGGTCAGCACGCCGATCTCGTTAAGAAGATTCAGACGCTCGGCATCGCCGGAGAACATATCGCTGCTGACTTCCATGAAGTTGGGGTCGATAAGGCCTTTGGTGTACCAGTCGTTCATCATGGCTATCCAGTCGCGATAGCTGCTTTGCTGGAAGTCGCACTTGACGTTGACACCGTCCACAGATATGGGAAGACCGCCGGTGGCCACATCGAAGCCGGCCAGATCATAGCCTGTGTTCATAAACACAGTGGTCTGGTTGACAAAGGCGGGATATTCGCAGCCGATCTCGGATTTGAAGGCGGAAAGGACATCGGTCAACTGGTCGAAATCGGTGGGAGCTTCCATACCTACCTGCTCCAGCCAGTCTCCGCGCATCAGGTAGCCTTCGATATAGACTGCGGTGTCATATATGGAGTATACGCCGTAGATGCGGCCGGAGTCGTCCTTGGTGTCTCGGGCAAGAGCCTCGTCAGCTGCTACATATTTCCAGTAGTCCGGGCAATTTTCTTCGATAATGTCCACAAGATCGATTATGACCTCGTCGTCATAGGCTTTGGTCAGGCCGCCGGAATACTGGTCAGCTCCGGTGATAAGGTCGGTATACTCGCCGGAGGCTATCATCAGATTAAACTGCTCGGTGCTGGCGGCCATACTGGCCTCGGTCAGGTCGATACTGATCCCGGTGCAGTCGAGAGAATGCTGCCAGGTATCGTATTCGGCGTAGCTTTCGATAGGTATACGGCCGGAAAGGGGACCCAGAGCGGGCTGATTGGTAAACAGGGTCAGGGTAATGCCGTCGGCATCCAGAGGATAGGTTATGGAATGAGTCGCTTCCTGAGCTTCGGCAGCGGTCCCGGCGACTGAAATTTCGTGGTCGGTAGAGGTTCCTACGCTGGATACGTCGACAGTCGGTTCGGTGGATGCATTCGGCGCGCTTTCGACAGTCTCTTCCCCTGGGGCAGGAGATGCCGGAGCTTCGTTGCTGTCGCCGCAGCCGCAAAGCAGGGCGGTCAGCATACACAGAGCAAGAACGATGGACAAGAGTTTTTTCATTATATCAGCTCCTCATAGCATTATATGTTTTGAATTATACACAAAAATTAAAGGCCGAACATTAATTATTCGGCCGTTTTGATTAAGTTTTTGAAGAAAGCGCGTAGCAAATGTGAAAATATAAGGTGTTCGACTATTTACAACCGCATGGCCGTTGCTATTGACAAAGCAGCTGCACAGGTGTATTATTAAGACACAAATGATTGGGAGTGAAACAAATGTCCGAAGCGTTTTATCTGACCAGAGTGTCCATGGACGAAAGCCGAGCCACGACGGAAGGGATCGTTGACAGCATCCTGGAATCCGCAGTCGATGCGGCAGTGCTGATTTCCAACGAATATAAGATACTCCACATTACCTCCGGTTTTACCGAGATCACCGGCCAGAGCGACAGGGAATATTATGGCAAAAGCATGGAAACGCTCAAAATATCAGACTTTTCTGCCATTCGTCGGGTCATAAAAACCGGGAGCCGCCTTATGGCAGTGCATATGATAATCGGCGGCCGGAGCCTTTTGGTAAACATTGTCCCCATCAAGCTGGATAACGAAATTATCGGCGCGGTGGTCATGGTCCTGTTTTCGTCCATGGCTGTGCTGAAACGGGCTATCGCCAATTTCGACCGGGAATCCTCTGACGCCACGGGCCTTTATGACCAGATATCGAGAAAATCCGGCAGCTATACCTTTGCGGATTTTATCGGCGACAGCCACACCGTAGAAACGCTGATAACCCAGTGCCATCGCATATCCCATTCTCACCATCCAATACTGCTGGTGGGAGAGACGGGAGTAGGCAAGGAGATAATCGCCAACGGCATTTTTGCCGAATATTCCGGCGGAAAGAATATGCCCTTTATCAAGATAAACTGCTCTGCGATACCCAAGGACCTGCTGGAATCCGAACTGTTTGGCCACGAAAAGGGTGCGTTTACCGGAGCTGCCGCCACCAAGAAGGGAAAATTCGAGATGGCCGCGGGGGGCGTTCTGCTGCTGGACGAAATAGGCGAAATGGATCTTAGCCTGCAAAGCAAGCTTTTGAGAGTTGTGGAAGAAAAAGAGTTTGAGCGTATTGGCGGCAACAAGGTCATCCCCCTGAACGCCCGCATAATCGCCAGCACCAACCAGAATCTGAAAAAGCTTGCCGCCGAAGGAAAGTTCAGGATGGACCTTTATTACCGACTGAACACCTTTGAGATAAGCCTGCCTCCTCTGCGGTCCCATAAGTCCGATATCCCCAAGCTTATTGACCATTTTATCAAGCAGGACAGGCTTGACCTGGAGTTCAGCGACGGAGCCTATGGAATGCTGCTGAACTATCAGTGGCCGGGGAATGTCAGGGAACTGCGGAATGTACTCAACCGGCTGAGCTTCCTTTATCCCGGCAGCGTAATAACCGAAGG
Source organism: uncultured Oscillospiraceae bacterium (assembly GCA_964384255.1). Taxonomy (GTDB): domain Bacteria; phylum Bacillota; class Clostridia; order Oscillospirales; family Oscillospiraceae; genus SIG469. The sequence goes on from CAYLKH010000016.1 coordinate 24,495, forward strand.
ACAGGTATATGAAGCCACCGGAGAAATGTTCTCCTACATAGATCTTCCGGAATACCGCACCTCCGATTCTCCGCTGCCGCCGCCGGTCCGGGGGCTTAAAGAAAAGTCCGAGCCTGTGTCCGCTCCCGAAAAGATCGACGTAAGCAGGCTGGACGATGGAGATAAGCCCAGGGATTATTCCATAACCAACCAGGAAAGGCAGCTTATCCTTTCGGCGCTGGAAGAAACCGGATACAATATGACCAGAGCCGCGAAGATGCTGAACATCGGACGCAGCACGCTGTATAGCAGGATAAAAAAATATGGGATATCCATAGATAAGGGCCTTAGCAGGGATCAGGTGTCAGATAACAGATAAGCAGCATCTGTTATCTGTTATCTGTTATCTGCTGCCTACCCCTGCTTTCTGCCCACTTGCGTATCAGCTCTACGGCCAAAGTCAGGGCCGGGTCACCGGAATCCTTGGCAAAAACGGCGCAGATGGGGATATCGCTGCCGGTGGGGACGCAGCGGAAATTGGGGTCTGTCCAATGACGGCACCAGCTGTCGTACACGGTGCAGCCGTGGCCTGTCCCCAGCAGAAGCTCGATGGTACCCCGGTCCGGCTGATCCTCTGTGGGCTGCATATATCCCAGCGCCAGAGAACCCTTGCGGTAGATCTGGCGAAACAGCGGCGCTTCGTCCTCCGGAAGTACATAAAGCGTTTCGTTGCGCAGATCTCTTGGGGTCAGGCCTTCCCGGGCTGCCAGAGGATTGCGGGCAGAAAGCACGATGATCTCCGGGACCCGGGCCACCAGAACGGCTTCAAAGCGCTCGGTATCCCTTACGGCGGTCTGAGGACACAGTATCAGGTCGTAGCTGCTCTGCTCCAACCCCTGTAGCAGAGCGGAGAACTCGGCTGCGTGAAATATGGGCCTGACAGACGGCATATCCCGGTGGAATCCTTCGCGGCAGGCGCTGACCATATCGGATACTGCCCATGAAACGGCCACTCCTATGCGCAGGCTTCGCTGGGCCTGCTGCTGAGCCAGCTGGGCTTCCCGCTTGGCTGATTGCAGCTGGGACATCATTGACGAAAAAGCTTCGCGATAGATGCGTCCGGCCTCGGTCAGGGCGATATGGCTCCGGTTGGATCGGTCAAACAGGCTGGAACCCAGCTCGTTTTCCAGCTCCCGTATCAGGCGGCTGACAGTAGGCTGGGCCACATACATGGCTCTGGCCGCGCCGGAAAAGCTTCCCAGCTCGGCAACCTTTAAAAAACATTCGATAGCATAGGTGTTCATGATGTATGCTCCTTGGCTTATAACAAATACGTTATAAGCGGTGTCGAAATACTGTATTTTACACAGAAAGTCCGGCGTGTTATACTGATAATAGCTGACCCGGTGTATACGATTATACTATGTTCCCATCCGCCCCGCAAGTGGGGAAAAGGGCCAGCCGCCGTCTTCCGGTGGGCTGCAAGCCACAGAAGGTCAAATATAATCACCCGGCGGATAAAATTTAGGTTGCGAAAAGTGTTGAAACTATGCTACAATAGCATTTAGGAATAAATTAAGTAAGGAGTTACTTCTTATGGACAAAATCACTTTGTTTATAAACGGCACTCAGATCGAGGCTGAAGCCGGTCAGAGCGTTCTGGAAGCGTCTTTGGCTGCCGGCATCTACATACCTCATATCTGCACTCACCCCGATCTGCCTACCCAGGGCGGCTGTAAGCTCTGCGTAGTCGAGATCGACGGCGGCGAGCCTGTCTGCTCCTGCCAGACCGAGGTCCAGGAGGGCATGAAGGTCGTTACCGAGTCTGCCCGCCTCAAGAGCCTCCGCAGCATCGCTATGGAATTCGTCCTGGCCGGTCACCCCCACGATTGCACCGCCTGTAAGGCATACCTCAACTGCGAGCTTCAGGCCCTGATGCAGTATCTGGGTACCGTTAATGCCCGCCTGCGCGATACCCTGTCCGAAAAAGCTACCCATAAGATCAACACCAACAACCCCATCATCGTTCGCGAGATGGAACGCTGCATCCAGTGCGGCCGCTGCGTCCGCGTATGTCAGGAAGTCCGCGGCGTTAAGGTCCTGGACTACCGCAAGAAGGGCGACGAGACTTATGTCGGTACCGAGTTCGATCTGCCTCTGGTAGATGCGGACTGCCGCTTCTGCTCCGCCTGTGTCGAAGTATGTCCCACCGGCGCTCTGGTAGACGCCGAAGGCATCTTCAAAGCCGAGCTTCCCAGAGAAGAACGTCTGATCCCCTGTAAGGTCGAATGTCCCGCTCATATCGACATCCCTGCCTACATCCGCCATATCAACGAAGGCAAATACAGCGAGGCTGTCGGTATCATCCGCGAGAAGGTCCCCTTCCCCCACGCTCTGGGCTATGTCTGCAACAACAAGTGCGAGACTGGCTGTAAGCGTGATAAGCTGAATTCCCCCGTTTCCATCCGCAACCTGAAGCGTTATGCCGTTGAGCATGATACCGAGCAGGTATGGAAGGAAAAATATATCGCCACCAAGGCCCGTACCGGCAAGAAGATCGCCGTTGTTGGCGCAGGTCCCTGCGGTCTGACCGCTGCTTATTACCTGAACAAGCTGGGCCACGACGTTACCGTATTCGAAAAGCAGCATATTCCCGGCGGCCACATGACCGGCGGTATGCCCGAATATCGTATCCCCCAGAAGGATGTCCTGGCTGAGGTCAAGGTCATCGAAGACTCCGGTGTCAAGATCGAGTGCAGCCACCCCATCACCGACGTTAAGGCTCTTAAGGCCGATTACGACGCGGTTCTGGTAGCTCTCGGCACCTCCGTCGGCAAGAAGCTGGGCTATCTGCCCGGCGCAAACCTGCCCAATGTCTACACCGCTGTTGACCTGCTCCGGGCCAACCGCCTGGGTCTGCCCATCGAGCTGGGCGACACTGTTAACGTTATCGGCGGCGGCAACGTTGCATTCGACGTAGCCTGCACCCTTATCCGTATGGGCAAGACCGTTAACGTAGTCTGCCTTGAGAAGGACGCTTCTCAGGCTTCTCCCGACGAACGCGACCTCGGTCTTGAAGACGGCGTCAACCTGTTCGACAGCCACAGCAACGAAGCTATCCTTGGCGACGAAAACGACAAGGTCGTTGGCCTCCAGGTACACAAAATCAACAGCTTCTACTTCCATCCCGAGACCCGCGCTCTGGTGGAAGACGCTATCCCCGATTCCACCTACACCATCCCCTGCGACTCTATCGTTTTCGCAGCCGGCCAGGTCACCGGCCTGACTGACGAATTCGGCCTTGAGCTGAACCGCTTCGGTTATCCCATCGATCCCGCCACCGGCAACAGTGGATTCAACACCAGTGTTGAAGGCGTGTTCTGCGCAGGCGACGTTATCACCGGCACCAAGTTCGTTATCAACGCTATTGCCAGCGCCCGTGAATGCGTTCCCGTTATCGACAAATATCTTGGCGGCGACGGCAACATCGACGAGACTCTCATCGAGCGTGAACTGAACCCCGAGATCGGCAAGGTCGAAGGCTTTGGTAAGCTGGAGCGTCAGGAAATGGCTGTTAAGCCCGCCGAGGCTCGCCGCGACAACTTCCTGCCCATCAGCGACGGTCTTACCGACCAGCAGGCCAAGTGCGAATCCGGCCGCTGCCTCCAGTGCGATCTCCGTGTACCCATTACCCAGGTCGACATCTGGACCGCTTATGACAATAAATAATCATCAGGGAGGTTAATTTAATGAAAAAGCTTGAGATCACAGGCTGCAAGGAAAAAGCCGCCCTGCTGCCTTCCATGGACGAGATAATCAACAAGGCTCCCGAGGTTTGCCCCGTCGACTGGGCGCTTAAGGTCGTTGAGCAGGCCCGCAGAGATGCCTGCGGCAAGACCGTTCCCTGCCGCGACGGACTGTGGCAGATCATCCGCATCGTCGAAGACGGCACCAACGGTCTTGGCGAAAGCGAAGACCTTGAGCTGCTGAAGGAACTGCTGGATGCTCTGGTAACTCTGGGCTGCGAGCTGACTGCCGAGGCTGCAAAGCGCGTGCTGAAATCCATCGAGCTGTACAGCGAAGAGTGGGAAATGCACATCAAGAGAAAGCGCTGCACCGCTCTGGTCTGCAAGAGCTATTACACCGTTTATGCCGATCCCGCTGCCTGCACCGGCAACGAAGATCTGACCGTTTGCCCCGAAGGCGCTATCGCCGGTGGCGCTGGACTTATCAGCGTTGTTGACGAAGAAAAATGCACCAAGTGCGGCAAATGTCTCGAAAAATATCCCGAAGTTTTCAAGAAGTACGGTGCCATCAAGCCCCGTCTTCCCGAAGCTCCTGTTGCTGTCGGTTCCTTCAATGCCGAAGGTGGCCGCAGAAGCAGAAGAAGATAGTTTTTATAACACAAAACCGTCCGGACGAAAGTCTGGACGGTTTTTGTGTTATAGTAATAGGGGTTAGGATTTAGAGATTAGTAGACGTAACTGCAAGTATTTGCGTTTGACACAGCGTTGTGGTCACGCAAGGGGTGAGATTGCCACGGAGCTTCGCTCCTCCCAATGACAAAAAATGGGCTTCGCTCCTCCCAATGACAAAGTCCCTACCCCTGTCATTGCGAACCAGTGCGCACACTGGTGTGGTAATCTCCGACGTAGCGTTTACCGGGCAGTATGGATAAGTGGCAACCGGTGAGATTGCCACGACGGCTTCGCCGTCTCCCAATGACAGATGAAGGGACTATCTGTTCTCTACAACAAATATTCCTTCACCGGCAGGGCCAGCACTGCCAGAACAACGCACCAGCAGACTATGGCCGCAGTTGACCTTTCGCCGCTCATTATGGTGGCGCCGATGTAGTTTACCAGCCCCTCTATCCGGGAACCAACTACCCGGGCGAAACGGTCGGAGCCAAACACAGCCAGTATCAGCAGCGCCGTGACTATGACCGCCGGATAAAACAGCTGGCTGTAGCTACCAAAAATCTCGTTAAAAAGTATGGTAAAGGGGCGGTGGAACAGGAATATCCAGAGGGAGTTTTTGCCCCATCGGGCCAATATACCCGGCCCTTTTTCACCGGTGGGTATTATCCAGAGCAGGCCGATGATAAACAACGAGGACAGAACAAATACGCCGCATCTCAGCGCCAGATGGCTGAGCTGGGTGTAGTAATTCATAAAATAGTGCCATGTGAGCCAATAGCGATATTCATAAAAATAACTGATAATAACAGAAACAGAAGCGCAGATGACCAGCAAAGCGCCACCGGCAGCTGCGGTCCAGCGGGGTTTGTGGGTCAGCCATTGGGATACCCGGGACGGAAGCAGCCAGCCCGCCAGGAAGAAGGGGAAATAACCGATTATCCTGCCCAGGGCAAAGTCGTTGCCTATGTCCTGCCAGAAACCGATCAATAAAGCCAAAATCACAAAGAAGGGCAGTGTCCAGCTCCGCAGATGCAGCCGGGAAACGGCAAAACGCCAGACTATCATGGCCAGAAGGTACCAATGAACGTAATATGGCTCGACCAATTGATAATAATCGCTAAAAACCGAGAACCAGACGATGTATATAGAGTTGAATATGGCATAAAGCAGCGCAAGTCTGGACAGAGCGCTGCCGCTGGCAGATTTTTCGCTTTTGCTGAAATATCCCGAAACAAAGGCGAATGCGGGCATGGTAAACAGTATCAGCAGATCATACAGCGGTTTAACATGGTCGTTGAATTTATATCGCAGCAATATATGAGCCGCCACCACCAGTACCATCAGCAGCCCCTTGAAGCGATCCCAATAGGCTATTCTGGGCTTTTCCATCAAACTTCTCCCCCTTATACGGGTTTTGAAACAAGTATATTGTTTTTCGCCCGGATATGCAACATTTTTTGACAATTGCCATAATTAATACATAATCTGGAACTTGCAGGGAAAAGTTTTTCCCTACAGGCTAAGAGGATGAAACCAGCGGCCTTTTTAAGGTTGCTTTTTCCCGACTTTGTGTTAGAATAAAGTGGATATAATATGGCCCATGATGCCAGAATTTTTAAGGAGATATTACCATGAGAGAACAACTGCTTGCCATTTTGAAGGATATCAAGCCCGAAGTGGATTTTGAAACCGCAACTACCCTTATTGACGACAATATCCTTGATTCCTTCGACATCGTTACTGTTGTTGTTGAGCTGAACGATGCTTTTGACATCGAGGTGTCTGTGGACGATCTGGTACCCGAAAACCTGAACTCTGTGGACGCTATGATCGAGCTTATCAACGATCTGCAAAACGGCCTTTAATTGCGCGTGACCGCCGGTTGACCAATGACCTGAGTCATGGTCAGCTCAATGACCCCGGGGCTTTTGGCCAATCAGCCCCGGGGAATGCGGCGCCTTTTTTGAAATACCAGATGGAGGTTTTCCCATGTCTTCCCTGTGCAACCAGATATTTCAACATGCTGGCGCAAAGCCCGATGCGGTCGCCGTTATCGACGAGGTGCGTCAGCTCAGCTATGCCCAGCTTTGGGCCGAGATCAGCGGCGTGGCCGGTTATTTGCGCCATCACGGCCTGAAAGAGCAGGAATGCGTCCTTATCCAGGCGACTAACACTGCGTCGTTCGTTTCGGCATACTATGGTGTGCAGTATGCCGGGGGCATTGCCGTGCTTATTGACAAGCAGGTCCCCGAGGATAATGTCAAAAGCATTTTTGATGCCACCGGTGCCAAATGGTTCATATCGGCAAAAACAGTGCCGGGAGATCACACCACTTTGGATATGGCTGATCTGCCCCAATGGGCCGCAGCCTATGCCGGGACTGAGCTGCCATTCCCTCAGCCCGACCAGCCGTCCGACCTGATTTTTACCACCGGGACCACCGGCAAGGCCAAGGGAGTTCTGACCGGTCATGGTTCCCTCTATCTGGTGGCGAAGAATCAGGTTTTGACCTCTCAGGCAGAGCCTGACACTGTGTATATGGTCTATGGCCCCCTGAATCATGTTTATTCCCTGCGCAAGGTGGATTCTGCCATGTATGCAGGATTTACCCTTGTTCTGTTTGACGGCATGGTCAGGATAAAGGCGTTTTTCAACACTATCGAAAAATACGGCGTGACCGCCATGCATCTGCTGCCGTCTGCCGCCCGGATGCTGCTTACCCTTTCAAAGGACAGGCTGGGAGATTATAAGGACCAGATAAAATATATCGATTCCGGCTCAATGGCTTATCCTGACAGCGACCGGGAAAAGATAATGGCTCTGCTGCCCAACACCCGGCTTTATTATGCCTATGGTGCGTCCGAGGTTTACTGTATCGGCAAATACTGCTTTAGCCAGTATCCCGGCCGATCAAACTGCGTGGGCTGGCCCATGCCTGATGCCCGGGCTTTTCTGGTGGATGACGACCGCAACGAGGTCACCGGCGCTACCCGGGAAAACCCGGCCCTTATTGCTTATGAAAGCAGCTTCCATATGATAGGCTACTGGAACGAACCGGAGCTGACAGCCGGTGTTCTGGTGGGTGACACTGTGTATACCAACGATCTGGGCTTCATTGACGACGACGGATTGATCTATGTTCTGGGCCGCCGCGGCGATGTTATCAACGTGGGCGGGATAAAGGTTTCGGCTCTGGAGCTGGAGGATCTGGCTGTTAAATACAGCGGGGTCGCCTATGCAGCCTGTATCCCGGTTGAGGATAAGCTTCATGGTCAGGTCCCCAGGCTGTTTATTGAAATGGAGCAGGGGGCGGAATATAACGCCGCCGACTTCAAGGCTTTTTTAGCCGCGTCGCTGGAAAATTATAAACTGCCACGGCTCATTACTGTGCTGGACAAAATGCCCATGACCGGAGTCAAGGTAGACAGGCAGGCATTGAAGAGGATCTAGAGACTAGGATTTAGGGCTCGTAAATTGAAGGTTTTGCACATCCGTTTCCTGATATCTGTTATCTCGTCCCAAGGCGTTCATCAACTTTCCCGCTTTGCACCCCTGGATCCTAGTCTCTAACCCCTAACCTCTGCTGCTGCCACAATTATGACAATTTTCAGCCATATTTAGTCCCTGATATAAGTATTATAATGAATCGAAATACCTATATCGAAAGCAGGACTATTTATGGTTTCTTTGTGCGAAGTGATCTATGACCATGCCTTGACAATGCCTGGGAAGATCGCCGTCAGCGATGAACAGGCAGAATATACCTATGCCCAGCTGTGGGCTGCTATCAGCGGCTTCGGCGCTTATTTACATTCCCTCGGTGCCGTGAGTGGCAGCTGCGTGCTGGTTCAGGCCACAAACACGGCAGAATTCGTGGCCGCATATTATGGTGTTCAATATGCCGGCTGCATTGCAGTCCCGGTAGACAAGCAGGTCCCTGCCGACAGCGTGCGAACCACTCAGCAGGCCACCGGTGCCAAATTCATCGTCTCAGCCAAAGGGGTGGATGCCGATTGTCAGCTTATCAACGCATCCGAGATTTGGACTTTGACTGCCCCCTTTGCAGGAGCTGAGCTGCCCATGCCCAGGCCTGACCAGCCTGCTGACCTGATATTCACCACCGGGACTACCGGCAAGGCCAAGGGGGTTTTGACCAGTCACGGCGCTATAGCTCAGGTGGCTGAAAACCAGCTGTTAACGTCAGAAGCTGAGAGTGACACTGTGTATATGGTCTATGGCCCCGTTAGCCATGTCAACGCTTTGCGAAAAATGGACGCGGCAATGTATGGGGGATTCACCCTTGTTATGTTTGACGGCATGATACGGACAAAAAAGTTTTTCCAGACAATGACCGAAAAGCGCGTAACGGCTACCCATCTGCTGCCATCGGCAGCCCGGATGCTGCTTACCCTTTCGAAGGACAGGCTGGGGGAATATAAAGACCAGCTGAAATATATCGATTCCGGCGCATCGGCCTATCCTGACAGCGACCGGGAAAAAATAATGTCTCTGCTGCCCAATACCCGGCTGTATTTTGCCTATGGGCTTTCGGAGGTATTCTGCGTCGGTAAATACGAATTTTCCAAATATCCCGGCAAAACCAACTGCATCGGCAGGCAGATGCCCCATAGCCGATGCTTCATAGTCGACGATGACCGCAGCCCAAAGCCCTCCGCTACTCGGGATGACCCCGGTTTCATCGCCTTTGAAAGCACTACCCACATGATAGGCTACTGGAACGAGCCAGAGCTGACAGCCGGTGTTCTGGTGGGTGACACTGTGTATACCAATGATCTGGGTTATATTGACGACGACGGGTTTATCTATGTCCTTGGTCGCCGCGGCGATGTTATTAACGTGGGCGGAGTCAAGGTATCGGCTCAGGAGCTGGAAACGCTGGCGGTCAGCTATCCCGGAGTGGTCTATGCCGGTTGCATCCCCGTGGAAGATAAGCTGAACGGCCAGGTACCCAGGCTGTATATTCAGATGGAGCAGGGGGCCGAGTATAACGCCGCCGACTTCAAGGCGTTTTTGGCTTCGTCTATGGAAAATTATAAGCTGCCCCGTTCTGTCCAGGTGCTGGAGCAGATGCCCATGAAAGGCGTTAAGGTCGATAAGCAGGCGCTTATCAGGCTGGCAAAGGGCGAAAGCGCATAAAGGTCGAATACCGGGGATAACTGCTGATCTCGCCGATATCTGAAAAAGCGACCATCCCGCCTTGCCGGAATTTCCGGTAAGGCGGGATGGTGTTTTATTGTTGGTTTTTCTTTTGCCGGTCGGCGTGCTGCTTTTCGAGCCGTTCTTCAAGCTCTTTGTCCTCGGCTTCTTCAAGCTCGTCCTGAATTTCCTGAAGCCGTGCGGCCTCGTTCCAGGAATCAAACACTGCGTTAACATCGTCGTACAGGCTGAAATGGTCGGGCTTGAAGGTGCGGCCATCTTCCACATAGTTGGTTGCCAGAGCTTCGGCCACGATGGCGATATAATCCTCAGCGCCCTGGTCCCAGGAGGAGTATTCCTCCTGACCACGTTTGTCCTCAAATCCCCACTGCTCAATAAGTATCTGGCTGAAATAATCGGTGTATTTCATGGAGCCGTAGATATTGGAGTGGTCGCGGTCGTAATAATCCTCTTCGAATACGATGCCTATTTCGTCGTATTCATAGTTGAAGTCGCGGAAATACAGGCCGTATTCCTGAATTATCTGGCCGATATAGTTGTATTTCTGGCGCTTGTCAACATTTTCGAGACAGACGGGAGAGGATACGAACATGACCTTGACATCGTTGTCGATGCAGTATTGGCACAGGTCCCGGAGAGCTTCCTCGCGGTAATCCTCAATGGGCTGAGTGCCATAGTCGTAAACGATGGAAAGGTCTTCCACGTCGGCCACATTATACAGGAAGCGGTTAAAGTTACTGCCGCCCTTCAGACCATTGAGACTGCGGGAAATATCCTCTTCGGTAAGGGATTGCCAACGGTCGTGGTAACGGTAAAGGGGGACATACAGTTCAAACTTCTGATAAATGTTCAAGAAGCTGTAATTCCCGCCGAAAAGCAGCTCGGTCATGGCCTTGTATTTGGTGGTGGATGCGGGCCAGTAGTCGAACAGATAGTGGAGGTTAACTACATATTTGTCCTGGGTGTAGTTTTTGATAAGCTGCTTGGTGTCGATTATATAAACCGCATCGGGCTGAGTTTTGCGACATTCCTCGATGATGTATTTTGCAGCCTCGAAGGGCTGACTGTTGGAGGTAAAGTTATGGACGGCAATGCCGTATTTGTCCCATGCCAGGGGAGGCTGGAAGAAGGCATAGACCTCGCTGGAACCAAGATAAACAGCGTCAAGGCTGTTGGGTTCTTCTTCAAAAAAGCCGCCTATCCATTCGTTGTTGCGGTAATCCTCGGGGCAGGTCAGGTAAAACTGGGCCACAAGGAAAATGGCGGCACAAATCAGGACAAACAAAATTGACCTGAAAAACTGTCCTTTAGTCATTTTGATCACCTGTAATTCTAAAATCGCTCGTAAACAAAGTCGCTGGCATTATAGCCCGGACCGTACAAACCGAAAATAACAACGGCAAAAATACCGACGATTATTATCAGCCAACGGAACCAACGCTGCTGCTTGTCCAGCTTTTCTCTCACGGAAACGCCCTTTTCCTGGTAGATTCCTACCACCAGCAAAGCCAGAAGGCTGAGGAACACCAGACCAAAATCCTTCGCGGTCATTCCATAGGTGTAAATGTCGCCATTAACAAGCACCCAGGGATCCCAGTGGGTAAAGATGCGCTTTAACAGCAGCCAGGCATTTTTCAGACCGGTGGGCATACTCTCAAGCCGGGCGATGGAAACAAGGAACAGTGTGCGCAGGGCGGAAAACAGCTTCCATGAAAAGCTCTCGGCGTTGATATGGAGCTTATCTTTGATTTTTGTAAACAGAGGGTCAAACCAGATGGCCGCGGCGATAATAGCGCCGTTGTAGATACCGAACACCACGTATTTCCAGCTGGCGGCGTGCCAGATGCCCACCAGGAAGAAGGAAATGAACGATGCGATACAGGGGGCGAAGCTCTTGGCGGCAAAGTTGCCAAACCGGGCCTTGATCTTCTTGGTGGTTTTGGCCATGGATTTGGAAATGGCGATGGGATAGAAAACATAGTCCTTCATCCAGTCGCCAAGGGTAATGTGCCAACGACGCCAGAAGTCGGCCACAGAGGTGGCAAAGAAGGGACGTTTAAAGTTCTCGGCCATGTCGATGCCCAGAATCTGGGCAACGCCCCGGGCGATGTCGATACCGCCGGAAAAGTCGCCATAAATGCGGATGCCGCACAGCAGGGTGGCGAGGACGATAGCAACTCCCCCAAATCTGGGTTCGTATTCAGCGGGGCTGACCTTGAACACATAGTCCACCAGAACACCCACACGGTCGGCGATGACAAGCTTTTTGAAGGCGCCCCAGATAATAAGCTCGCAACCGTGCTTAAACCGGGTAAAATCGAAATCGTGAGGCTCGTAAAGCTGGTGGGCCAACTGGTCGTGACGGCCAATGGGACCCTGGATTATCTGGGGGAAGAAGGACACGAACAGAGCAAATTTTGCAAAGTTTGTGTCGGCCTTGTATTTGTTGCGGTAGACATCGACCACGTAGCCCGTGGACTGGAAGGTGTAAAACGATATGCCCAGGGGCAGGATCAGGTCCAGCTGGGGAAAAACCGGCTGGATACTGGCAAGGCCGAGGATAGAATTGATGTTGCCGGTGATGAAGTTATAGTATTTCATGAACACCAGAAGACCAATATTAAGGATAATATCCAGCAGCAAAAGCTTTTTGTTTTTGTTTTTGACAGTGGCCCGATATTCCTTTTTCTCGGCTAAGGACCAGTCCTTGTGCTGAGCAAGGACATTTTCTGCTTCGGTATTGAATTTGCTCATCTGCCTGGCTATAATAAAGCTTGTGATGGCGGTGAAGCCTATGTACACAAAGTATTTCAGGCCGCCGAAGGCATAAAAGATAAGGCTGAAAACCAGCAGCACTATCCATTTATGCTCCCTCAGCCGTTTTGGCCAGAGGAAATATACGGCCAGCACCGCAGCCAGAAAGAATACAAATTTGACAGATACAAAACTCATTTGACGATCAAATCCCGTTTCTTTAGTTTGCTATGTGCAGCATAATATGCACAACAATATACTATTCTATCACATTTGCTCGAAATTGCAACTATTATTAAGAATTATTAAGAAAGGCCGCCTGTTTCACTCAGGAAACGTAAGAAATAATGAAAATTCTGCTTCACAGCTGTTGCGCGCCATGCTCGCTGATGTGTATCGAATCCCTTCGGGGAGAGGGTCATCAGCTGACTTCCTTCTGGTACAATCCCAATATCCACCCTTTTACCGAATATCGCAGCAGGCGAAACTGCCTGACCGAATATGCCAAAACCATTGATCTGCCGGTTATTTTGAAGGACGAATACGCTCTGCGCCCCTTTGTCCGGGCAGTGGCGGCTGACATTGCCGGAAGGTGCGGCTATTGCTACGCAGAGCGTATGAGCAAGGCCGCCGCTGCCGCTAAGGAAAATGGGTTCGACGCCTTTACCACCAGTCTGCTTATCAGTCCCTATCAGGATCACGACAGAATTATCGAAACCGCAAAGCGCTGCGCCGATGCATTTGAGATCGAGTTCCTGTATCGGGATTTTCGTCCCATGTTCAAAGAGGGTCAGGCCAGAGCCAGAGAGCTGGGGTTTTATATGCAAAAATACTGCGGATGCGTTTTTTCCGAAGAAGAGCGCTATTTGAAGGAAAAAAAGAGAATACCCTGAGCCGTCAGCTTGAAGCCAAAGGCATGATGGCCTTTGGCTTCACAGCGTGTCAAAATAGTCCGATGGACTATTTTGACACGGGTTTTTGCGGCCTTCGGCAGTT
>CAYLKH010000017.1:0-35614 GCA_964384255.1 uncultured Oscillospiraceae bacterium
CACCAGCAACCGCACCGATGCCAACAAACAGTGTCCAGAAGATCAGCCATTTGCGAGTTTTATTAAATCTTGATTTTTTCATTTTCTCATGCATCCTTCTTCTCTCTGATACAACGCCCAATGCGGCGGCAATGATTTCTTCTCTTGTAAATCTCGGTTTCGGCGGCATGGTAGCCTTTCATGATAAAACATCCATTCTATAACGTTTGTTCTAAAATGATGATTCTATTATACTCATCAGCCCAACAAAGTCAAGCGCTGTAAAAAAGCAGCCGCAAAGAAACCGGGCAAGCAACGCCTTTCTGATCAGGACGGCTCAAAACAGAAAGCCCCGCCCGAGGGCGGAACTTTCTGCTTCTGCTTGTTGGGGCATCTCCCCCAACCCATATTGAACGAAGATTGCATCTTCGACGGCGCACCTGTCGACGCTTATTTTTCTTCCTGCTGACGTTCTCCCTGCGGTTCAGCTTTTACTTTCCAATTCCAAAAAGACCAGCCAGATTCGCCTGATACGTCATCAGTTCACGGCAGGAAGATTCCCCCCGTTTTCTCCGTTGCCTTCATCACCACCCGGTGGAACATTGGCGTTTCCGTTATCTGCGGATCGACCGGTGAAATTACCGTCAAAGCCGCCCTGCATATCGGGCGGATCAAAGCCATCCGGCAGGTTGGATGGGTCAAATCCGTCGGGCATCTCACCAGGGAAATCATCTGGCATTTTGCTGTCATCGTCTTCGTTTACGGTAATGTCTTTCTGCCCATCGGTATTGTTCTCCGGACGACCAAATGTCCCATTGGTATCAGGCATGGGCCGCATATCGCCACCAAAGCCGCCCATACCACCGCCCATAGAACCCATGTCGGAGAGGGTGATATTGGATGCATTTACGTAGTTCATATCATTGGTGGTTTCGCTATTTTCAAGCTGCATGGAAATGCTCTCACTGCGAAGCGTACAGAATTGGCGGATGGTTTCAACGCCTAACTCAAACTCATCGTAACTATAAAACGCAGTTGGGTCTTTTGCCACATAGTCCTTGATCAAATTCCAGGCGTTGTCAATGATCCCGGCAATGTCCACGCTGCTTAAAAATTCAGAAAAATACTGATGATAAGCTTCCGTGTATTCTTCACTTTCAAAGATCCAGTTCAGCATGGGACGGTCAGAAGAACCGCCGGATACCGGTGTATCAATGGGCGTGTTTACCGTTCCGTTGGCATCACCGCCGGTAAATGTGCCGAACGCAAGGTTATAGTCCCAGGGGATCATGGAGAGCTTTCCGTTTTTTTCATAGAGGTAGTAGTTGTGCACCATGGAGCCGGTGTAGCTGTCGCCGTTGCAGACATAATTGTGGACAACGAAATAGCGAATGACCTGTTCCACATCCACAATGGATTCAATATCCTCATAGCTGGACAACTTCTTCAGAGATTCGATCAGCCTTGTTTGGTCTGCTTCGGTAATATCTGTTTTTGCGTTGTTCCAGATGTTGGAGTAGCTGCTGAGTTCATCATCGATGTATTGCAGTTTCACATCGCCGGAACCCATTCCCATGCTGCCGCCAAAGCCTCCACCATTTTCGCCATCACCATCAAACATGGTAGATGGGTCGAAATCTGCGGGGGTATCCGGCGGATCTATGTTATCCGGCATTTCATTGTTGCCGAAGGACGGCATTTCCGCCATTCCACCGTCAAACATGGCAGGCGGATCAAATGTGCTTCTATCAGATGAATAGCCATCCGTGCCAGCAAAATCAAAATCAGAGTCGCTCATATCGAAGTCGTCGCCACTGCCACGACCGCCGCCAGAGTTCAGGCTATCCGGCTTATACAGCTCCCCGTAATCGGAGCCGTAATTGCGCTCCAAAAAGGCTTCTTCCACGCCTTCGACCGCTAGATACAATCCCCAGTCCTCACCGTTGACGGTGATATAAACATAGCTGCACAAAGAAGAATTGACACCGAACTCATTCATCATGGTGTAGGTCAGATAGTCTTTCATCATGGTAGAATCCTGGATCAGATTGTTCAGGCTAAGCTTATCCAGCCCATGATATGATTTAGTGCTGTCATAGTGGTCAAATTCAATTTTGAAGCTGTATCGTTCGCTGCCCAAAGTCGCAACAGTGGACAGGGATGTGTTGCCTTTTGTGCGGATACCCACATTTCTATAGGATTCTCCGTCGATGACCACATTGGCTGCATAATACTCCTCGCTTGCGGCATTATCGATCATATCTTCCCAATCGTTCATCACTATGTCGATGGTATGGACCCTGGCGTTATCAAAAAGTCTGTTTTCGTATCCCATCGTCGTTGCCATGACCTCAATGCCAATAGCGGCACCATTCATAAACAGGATGGTCACCACCAGCGTTATCGCCGTCACGATCACTGCGATGCGATCAAAATATTTACTTCCCGACATAGGCTTAACCCATATACTCGCCGTTATAGGATACGATCACCGCACTGTTAACACCGGATATTTCGGAAAGAAGATTGATAAAATCCGTATCATCCTCTTTCAGACGAACTTCAATATTCAGCTCAATCGCACCCTTTACGGCGGATTTGCTCTTGATGGTGGACCTGGTTACATTTTTTGCAAGGACCTCTTTTGCCTCCACTTCTGCATCGTGATCAGTGCAGCTCAGCACCACCATGTAGGGATGGGTGTTGGATTTTTTGTTGACAAACACCAGCAGGATGATGCCGATGCAAACACTTCCGATGACGGCAAGGGGGATCATACCTGCCGCCAGAATGATACCTGCGGCAATAGCCCAAAACAGGAAGGCAATGTCCAGCGGGTCTTTGATGGCGGTGCGGAAACGGACGATGGACAAAGCACCAACCATGCCCAGCGACAGCACCACATTACTGGTAACGGCAAGGATCACGGTGGAAGTGATCATGGTCAAAGCGATGAGTGTTGTGCCGAAACCGGCAGAATACATGACACCACGGTAAGTTTTCTTATACACAAGGAAGATAAACAAACCGATGCCGAAGGACAGGGCAATGGTCAAGATCATATCAAAAACGCTGATGGCTGTTACATTTTCCAGAAAGCTGGACTTAAAAATATCGCTGAAAGTCATAAATTTCGTTCTCCTTAATCATTCAAAGTTAATCGTACATTCGACAGGCTGCATATTTGGAATAAGCGGTGGCGTGCCTGTCTCCCAGTTGCACCGCATCCCGAATCACATCCGGCAGGAAATTGTCCCACTTCACCTCTAAAATACAGGGAGCATCCGGCACGGGGATGGTGGTGCAGTTTGGATTTAGGAAATCCGTAGATCGCAGGGCGGTTCTGATGTTATAGTCCAATGTCACACGGACATTTCCGGCAGCAAATACAAACGGCTCTCTCGTATAGTCCACGATCACCTTTGGTGCTAACCCCTCGCCTCGGATACGGGTATAAAACCCAAGGATCACTTCATCAGTGCTGCCTGCCATCCAGGCGGTATCTCCATTTACGATGGAGCGTGCCTGCGCTTCGCTCAGTGTGGTAGAGTCTTTATATCCCAAGTCACCGTGCTTAAACTTGCGTTCCAGATGAATCACCGATGGGTCGTGATTGTAAAAACGGATGCGATACTTTTCCCGAACACTTACACC
Source organism: uncultured Oscillospiraceae bacterium (assembly GCA_964384255.1). Lineage (GTDB taxonomy): Bacteria > Bacillota > Clostridia > Oscillospirales > Oscillospiraceae > SIG469. The sequence goes on from CAYLKH010000017.1 coordinate 3,634, forward strand.
ATCCAGCTTTTCACGAAGTGCCTTGTCATCCAGATTGTCAAAATACAAGCTGCGAATCTCATACTGCCCGTTGATCGCATGAGGGTCGGGATGCATCACTGCACGCAGCCTTTGCCGCAGGATCAGCACATCCGAGTTGCTGATTTCGTGTTTCACTTCATGTCTGAATTGCAAATCCCATTCCTCCTTTCTACCATATATTATAGAACTCGAACCTGTGACTGACATTAGAAAAGCCTTCCCAACCGCGGACACGAATGGGAAGGCCTGTATATTTTTACGTAAATGCAATTAAAATCTGGCAGTGAAGCGGATCGTTCCGTTTTCCGTATATTCTGCTTTCAGCGTTCCTCCAAAATTTTCTGCAATGGCACGAGCAGCAGAAAGTCCGATACCATAACCCGAAACGCTGCTATCCTGCGTTCTGGCGCTGTCACCGCGGTAAAAGCGCTCAAATAGCAGTTCTGTGTCCAGGCTCTCCAGTGTATCACAGGCGTTTTCTTCTGCGATTTCAATATGTCCGCCGTTTTTGCAGGCAGTCAATCGAACTACGCCGCCATTCGGGGTGTATTTGACAGCATTATCCAACAGGACAGATATCATCTGTGTAAAGGAATCGCCATGTACCTGCATAAACAGATCGGGCTGAATGGACACCGGGAAATCAATGTTTTTTTGTGCAAGCATATCCTCATAGCCGGGGAGCAGATTTTGTATAAGCTCGCTAATATTGACGGTTACGGTGGGCAATTTAATTTCCTCGTCCAGTTTTGCAAGGGTCAGCAAATTGGTCATCAGCACATTCAGCCGCTGGGTTTGCTGGCGAATGTTTTGCGTGTATTTTGTTTCCCCGTAAATCAAAGAAGAAGCATCATTATTGGATCGTATGATCGTCAGTGGCGTTTTCAGCTCATGCCCTGCATTGGTGATAAACTGCTTCTGCTTCTCCATACCTGCCAAGATCGGACGCACCACTTTTCCGGACAGCAAAATCACAAATATCAGGATAAATAGCCAACAGGCCAGTGCGATCACGCCTGAAATGCTGAAAACCATCACAAAAGTCTGTATCTGTCCGAAAACATCCATGAAGAAAATCAACTTGTCCGTTCCCAATGTTCTGGTTTCATATTTGAAATTATCGATTTTTCCGCTGCCATCAGGCACTTTTTGTGCATATTGGGCGGCTTCTTCTAAGGTTACAGAGCAAATCTGGTCAAGGTTGGTATCCTTCACATTTCCATTGGCATCGATGCAAACCATAAAGAATCGGGCTGATTTCAAAGTATCCATATTCATAGGCGGCTGAAATGGTCCACGGTCGAAGAACTCCGTCTGCATGAAAGTCCCGTTCCCATCAGCAATTGTACGAAGCAGATCATCCGATTGTTGTTCCAGAATGACCCAATTGAAAATATTGATGGCACCGATCAAAACCACAAGCAGGATGGTCACGGCGGACATGGCAAAGAACACAAATTTCTTCCGCAGGGTCTTTTTCATTGTGACACCTCCAGCCGATAGCCGATATTGCGTTTTGACACGATCTCAACGGCTGAGTTCATGGCAGATAGCCTTTTCCGCAGATAGGAGATGTAGAGCCATACACTGTTCGTATCTGTTTCCGTATCGTATCCCCACGCTTTGATCAACAGCTCCTCCGTAGATAGGAAGATGTTATGGTTCATCATCAACTGTTCCATCAGGCGGTATTCCTGTTTCGGCAGCACAGACTCCGTGCCTTTGCAGGAGAGAACACCGGATTGAATATTCAGCATTAAGTCTCCAAAAGTCAGCAAATCCGGATGAAATTCCTCACGGCGGCGCAGCATTGCCCGAATACGAGCCAACAGCTCCCCCATATCAAAGGGTTTCGGCAAATAGTCATCTGCCCCGGCATCCAGTCCACGGATACGGTCGTCCACCTGCGTCTTTGCGGTAAGCAGTAAAACAGGAGTTTTGCATCCGTTTTTTCGCAGTGCGGAAAGTACCTCGATACCATCTCGATTCGGCATCATAATGTCCAGAATAATGCCGTCGTAATCCCCGGACATGGCATAATCAAAGGCATCTTCTCCATTGTAAACCGCATCGACAATGTATTTATGATAGGTCAGGATGTCCACAACCGCCTCCGAAATGGAACGTTCATCCTCCGCATATAGTAGTTTCATCGTACCCTCCAACCCCATTTTATATCATCATACCACTAAGATATGAACATTTCACATATAAAGCCGTAAAAAGCCAGTATCCTGCCTTAAATTGTATCTGCCCAACCTTAGATGAACATAGGAGAAACGGCGTAAAAAATGAATGTAGGCTTGTGCTTTTTTCCATAGTGATTTCCTCCTGAAAATGATTTGAGTGGCGGCAGAGGTTGACTGCAAAGCAAAAAGAGCACTTCTCAGAGTAACTCTAAGAAGTGCTCATAGGTCTTATACAAACCCGAAGCCATATTGCCTGAAATTCGTAACGCTTCGTACAGATGCGTTATTCTTCAAGAATTTGCTGTCAAATCGGACATCACGTCAAAGGCACACATTACAGTAAAACTTCCGACTACACAACACAATACCTTATGCTTTACTCAGTCCAAAGGCTTCATCGTCGGGAACAGGATAACGTCACGGATGGAGTCAGCTCCGGTGAAGAGCATTACTGCGCGGTCGATGCCCATGCCCATGCCTCCGGTAGGCGGCATACCATATTCCATAGCTGTAAGGAAATCCTCGTCCAGCATTTCGGCTTCTTCGTCGCCCCGTTCACGCTGCTCCACCTGCTTTTCAAATCTGGCACGCTGATCAATGGGATCGTTAAGCTCAGAATATGCATTACCCATTTCGCTGTGGCAGATAAAGAACTCAAAGCGCTCAGTCAGGCGGGGATCCTGGGGGCTGCGCTTTGTCAGCGGAGAAACCTCCACAGGATACATGGTGATAAAGGTAGGCTGGACCAGGTGTTCTTCCACCTTCTGGTCGAAGCAGGCGTACAGGGCATTGCCCCAGGTTTTTTCGGCAGCCTCGGCCAGTTCTACACCCACAGCCTCGGCGGCAGCAACAGCCTCGGCATCATCAGTAATGGCATCGAAATCAATGCCAACATATTTTTTAACGGCTTCTACCATAGTCAGGCGGGGCCATCCGGGAGTCAGGTCGATCTTCTCGCCCATCCACTCCAGCTCATAGGTACCAAGATATTTCTGAGCAAAGCTGGCATAAATTCCCTCGGCAATGTCCATCATATCGTGGAAATCAGCATACGCCTGATACAGTTCCACGGTAGTGAACTCGGGATTGTGCTTGGGGTCCATGCCCTCATTGCGGAAAATACGGCCGATCTCATACACCCGCTCCATGCCGCCGATAATAAGCCGCTTAAGAGGAAGCTCGGTGGCAATGCGCATATACATATTCAAGTCCAGGGTATTGTGGTGAGTGATGAAGGGTCTTGCGGCTGCACCGCCGGCGATAGTATTCAACACCGGGGTCTCTACCTCGATATAGCCCATATTGTCCAGATATTCGCGCATATGCTTGATGAATCTGGAACGGATGATAAAATTATTCTTGACCTCAGGATTTGCTATAAGGTCCACATAGCGCTGGCGATAGCGAGTTTCCTTATCGGTAAGACCATGGAACTTCTCGGGGAGAGGGCGCAGAGACTTGCTCAGCAACTGGATGCCGTTACAGTGGACGGATATTTCGCCTCTGCGAGTGCGGAACACATAGCCTTTAACACCCACGATGTCGCCAATATCATACTTTTTGAACTCGGCGAAACCCTCTTCGCCCAGTTCATTTACCCGAACATAGAGCTGGATCCTGCCCTGAGGGTCCTGGAGATCGCAGAAAAAGGCTTTGCCCATATTCCGCTTGCTCATAATACGTCCGGCAACCGCCACATCCTGATTTTCCAGAGCGTCAAAATTATCCTTAATGTCGGCGCTCATATGAGTTCTTTCGAACCGGGTTATAGTAAAGGGGTCCTTGCCGGAGTTTTGCAGCTCTGCCAGCTTTTCCCGGCGAATTCGAGCCTGTTCCGACAGTTCTTCCTCGGTCTGGACGTTTTCTTCCAGGACCTGGTTTTCCATATTGTCAGCCAATTTATACATTCCTTTCGGTTACATTATCTTGAAACGGAAATTACCTTATAATGAAGGACACCTATAGGTGCATCCACCGCAACATCATCGCCCTTCTGCTTGCCCACAAGAGCTTTGCCAAAGGGAGCGTCGTCGGAGATCCGGTTTTCGTCGGGGTCAGCTTCCTGGGAACCAACAATGTACCATGTTTCGATCTCTCCGGTCTCAACGTCCTGGACCTCGACCCTGGAACCCAGACCTACCACAGAACTCTCAACCTCGGATTCGTCGATGATGACTGCGTTGGCAAGGATGTTTTCGACCTCGGCTATGCGGGAATAAAGCTTGCCCTGTTCGTTTTTTGCTTCGTCATATTCGCTGTTTTCGGACAGGTCGCCAAAGGATCGGGCTTCCTTAATAAGCTCGGCAACCTCTTTTTCTCGGGTGGTTTTCAGATACAGCAGCTCCTGCTCCAGCTCGTTGAACCTGTCGCGGCTGAGTTTAAACTCTTTTGCCATTTCAAATGACCTCCGGTATTAAATTTCCTGAATGGATATTATATGTTGTTTATATTGTTCTGTCAAGCTTATTAGCCTGTCAGTCAATAGCCGTTTTTGTCAAATGGACCGCCTGGATAAGCTGCTCATCCTGAGAATAGTCCAGCTGGTCATAGTATAGAAGGGCAAACTGCTGGCTGTCAAGCTCGATCTCGTAGTCGGGAGTAACTCCGGTTTCTGCCAGACTTCTGCCGCTGGGAGTAAAATACTCGCCTATGGACAGCACCACCGCAGATCCGTCAGAAAGGGGGATCGCAGTCTGGTATCTGCCTTTACCGGTGGTTTTCATCCCCACCACGGGGCCTGTCTCAAATTCCTGGACGATGGCGGCGAAGAACTCGGCAGCGCTATAGCTGTTTTCGTTAACAAGCACCGTCATGGGCATATCAAGGCAGCTGGCATCGGAGGAATAGGTCACGGTTTTCCCGGTTACGCTTTTCTGAATAAAGGTATCGCCTTCAGGCAGGATATAATCGATTATCTCCAAAAGCTGGTCCATCAGTCCGCCGGGGTTGTTGCGAACATCAAAAACAAATCCCTCTGCCCCCTGCGCTTTAAGGTTCTCTACCGCCTGGATGAATTTCATAGCCGAGTTACCTTCGAAATTGTATATCTTTACATAGCCCACATTGTCTTCCAGCATCTCATATTTGACTATTTCATAGGATGCTGTGCCTCTTATGGCTGTCAGCTCCAGCTGCTGACCATCTCGCACAATGGTTATGACAACGGCAGTACCGTCGTCACCCTGGACCATGCTTTTGACTGTATCGATATCCATGCCGGTAATATCCGTTCCGTCAACGCCGATGAGGATATCGGCCACTTCAAATCCGGCTTCCTGGGCAGGTCCTTCCTCGGCTACGCGGACTATTTCAAACCCGTTATACTCAGTCTCGGCTGAAATGGTTATGCCTATACCTTTGTACACATTGGCATTGGACAGGATATATTCTTCATATCCCTCCGCCGAAAGATAATAGGACCACTGGTCATCGATACCTGCCACAACACCTGCGGCCATCATATCCTCCAGCTCCTGCTGGTCATATTCGCCAACGTAGTATGTGTCGATAATCTCTTTCAGTTCAAAATACTTCTTGACCTCGTCCAGTTTTTCGTCCTGCTGGGCAATGGTTTGCTCCATCTGAGCGTTTTCCGATCTGTAGCCGCTCAAAATCGGAGACACATTATCGAATTCGCACCATGTGATAACGAATGTCAATGCACAGCACAGCACGGCAATGGCTATGGCGGTTGCAAGATTTACTGTTTTTTTCATCATCTGTCCTCGAAAAAAAGATACTGGTCGGATATACGGCTTTATGCGCCAAAGGATAACCCTGGCGCATAAAGCTGTCGACTTGCAGACAAAGCATTTTTGTCTACAGTCTGACTATCCGATATAATTCATGGGATTGTAGTACTCGCCATCGATCATGACCTCGAAATGAAGGTGAGGACCGGTGGACCATCCGGTGGAACCAACATAGCCTATGGTCTGACCCTGGGCCACATAATCGCCTGTCGCAACAAGCATGGACGACATATGGGCATACAGGGTGGCCTGTCCGCTTCCGTGGGAAATGACCACGTAATTACCATAGGCGGACGACACGGCCGCGGTAACGACCGTCCCGCTCTTCGACGCATAGACATTCGTTCCGGAGTTTGCCGCCAGGTCGACCCCCGTATGGTTGCTGTAAGCTCCGGTTATGGGGTGTGTCCTGGGGCCAAAGCCATCGGTCACGACCCACGTACCCGAAGGCAGCGGGGTAAGGAATCCGCTCTCAGAGGCGGAGCCGGAAGAGTATTCGGTATAATACGCAGCGTCGCTGGAGGTGGACGAAACCTTGGTAGATGCCTCGGCCGCTTTTCTTGCCCGTTCGGCTGCCTCTTCCTCGGCGCGGACCCGCTGTTCTTCAGCCAAAGCGGCGTTATATTCTGACTGGATCGCCTCATACTGAGCAACCATGTCCAGAATAAGGTCCTGCATTCTGGCCTCTTCTTCTTCGTAAACGGCGTATTCAGCCTCGTAATCGTCGGCCTGCTCGTTCAGGTTGATTATCATGGCGTTAGCTTCGTAGCGTTTGTTTTCAAGCTCGGTCTGCTGCTGTGCCAGCAGCTGTTTTTTCTCGTTAAGCTCCTGCTTAACGTCTTCCAGAGCCGCCTGAGCATCCTCGACCTCCTGGCGGGCGAGCTTAAGCTGTTCCATCAGCCGCTGATCGCTCTCGGTGATTTCTTTTATCATGTCTATTCTGTCCAGCAGATCAGAAAAGCTGCTGGCATCGAAAAAGATCGACAAATAAGTAATATCTCCCGATTCCTCCATGGCCCGGATGCGTTTTTTATACTGCTCATACTGAGCATTCTCCTGCTCAATGGCCAGGTCCAGTTCTTCCTGGCGGGCAGCAATAAGCTTGTTGTATTGCTGGATCTGCTCGTTAGTGTTTTCCACCTGCTGACGCAGAAGCTCTACCTGCTGATCCAGGTCGTATTTCTGATCGATAACGTTCCTGGTCTGGTCCTTGTTTTCTTCCAGCATTCCCATCAGGGATTCCATCTGAGAATTTATCTCGGCCGCGTCGCCCTCAAGCCCTTCCAGCTCTGCGCTGACGGCGCTGAGCTGAGAGCCTATCTCTTTGCGTATCTCAGCCAATTCCTCAGAGGTCGCAGCCGATGCGGAGTATGATATTATCTGGACCAGTGTGGGCAGAAGCATACAGGCCGCCAGAATAGCTGCCAAAACGATTATTATCTGTCTTTTATACTTGTGAAAAAACATAGCCAAATCTCCATTTGCTCAAACCTTGAGGAACTTGCGTATAGACAGCAGACTGCCCCCAACGCCCACGAGGAAACCGATGGCCCCAAACACCACTGACATAGGCAACAGCACCTGGGCAAAGGGCATAAGCTCAAGTATCTCAAGGGTGTCGACCTTGCCCACCTGGGCTATCATAAGCTCGTAAAGCCCCCATTCAGCAAAGAAGCTGACCAGAGCACCCATCAGCCCAAGAAGCATACCCTCAACAACGAAGGGCCATCTGATAAACCAGTTGGTGGCGCCGACCATTTTCATTATGGATATCTCCTCCCGGCGGCTGAACAGCGCCAGCTTGACCGTGTTGGAGATAATGAACACAGATACCACAAACAAGACCGCAATAATAACGCCCGACACCACATTGACAATGCTGCGGACCGCGGCAAAGCCCTCTGCGATCTCCTGGTCGGCTCTTGTCCTGGCAACACCGGGTATCTGCTCGATCTCTGCCAGCGTTTCGGCCATAAGGCCGATGTCTACCAGCCTGACGCTGAAACGGTCCCGGAAGGTGCTTTCGTCAACGCCGGCGAAAAGCTCGGGATCCTCCTGTTTTTCAACAAAGCTCTCCATAGCTTCTTCCCGGGAGATAAAGGTCGCTTCGAGTACGTTTTCGATCATATTTATCTGCGAGCCAACGCTTTTTGCCTCGGACTCGGCATAGGTGTCGTCGATATAAACAAGTATCTCGTTGTCCTGTTCCAGGTCTACAATGGCCTGCTGAATATTGAGCATAACAAGGACAAAGGTCCCCATTATGAGCAGGCACGCCACAATGATGCATATGGCTGCGAAGGACATAAAGCCATGGAGGAACAGGTCTCTCACGCCTTCTTTGATGAAGTAAACGAAATTATTCCTCTTCATAGTCGTAATATCCATCCATTCCGTCACTGATGATACGGCCGCCGTCGATGGCTACGCATCGTTTGGTAAAGCGGTTCACCAGCTCTTTTTCGTGAGTTACCACAAGCACGGTGGTACCCAGAGCATTGATCTGCTCAAGAAGCATCATTATTTCAAGGCTTCTGGCCGGATCGAGGTTACCGGTGGGTTCGTCGGCGATTATCATGCTGGGGTTGTTCACCAGCGCCCGTGCAATGGCAACACGCTGCTGCTCACCGCCGGACAGCTCGTTGGGCAGACGGCGGCTTTTTTTGTCAAGCCCAACCAGTTCAAGCACATAGGGGACCCGTTTTTTTATCTGCTTGTTGCTGGCTCCGACCACCCGCATGGCAAAGGCTACGTTATCGTAAACCGTTTTGTTCTCGATAAGTCTGAAGTCCTGGAAAATAACTCCGATGGTCCTGCGCATATAAGGGACCTTGGACTGTTTTATGGTGTTAAGGTTAAAGTTGTTGACGATGACCTTGCCCTCGGTGGAGGATATCTCAGCGGTTATCAGCTTGATAATAGTCGATTTGCCGCTGCCGGAGGGACCAACAAGGAACACAAATTCCCCGTCGTCTATCCTGAGTGTCACACCGTTGAGGGCTCGTGTGCCATTGTCATATGATTTATATACGTCGATAAGACGGATCATGGTTAAGCCCACGCCTTTCTTTTGCTGCTGTGTATGCGTCTGGGAAAAAACGGCGACGCAACGTTTCCGGGGCAAACCAGCCCCGGAATCGTATGTCCGTATTGGTTATCTCATAGGCGGCGTTTCTCTGGATGCAAGGTACTTTTTGACCATAAGCGCAACCTTGAAAATGATCGCATGATCAAACTCGCGCAGATCGAGTCCCGTGAGCTTTTTGATTTTTTCAAGGCGATAAACCAGGGTGTTTCTGTGGACAAACAGTTTCCTTGATGTTTCGGAAACGTTGAGGTTGTTTTCAAAAAACTTGTTGATGGTAAACAGAGTTTCCTGATCCAGGCTGTCGATAGAGTTCTTTTTGAACACTTCGGCCAGGAATATTTCGCAAAGGGTGGTAGGCAGCTGGTAAATAAGTCTGCCGATACCCAGATTGGTATAATTGATTATGCTCTTTTCCGTGTCGAAAACCTTGCCGACCTCGATCGCCACCTGAGCTTCTTTATAAGAGTCGGCCAGTTCCCGCAGATGGTTTGCCATGGTACCGATGCCGATCACGGTTTTTACAAATATCTCGGTCGACAGCGTTTCTTCGATGGACTGGGCGATCTTCATCAGGTCTTTGGATTCAGCTCCCGGCTGCATCTGCTTGACCAGAACAATGTCGGTTTCGTTAATGCTCAGGACAAAATCCTGCTGTTTGTCGGAAAACAGGTTTTGCATTATGTCAACCGCAGCCACATCTGCCTTGCCCACCTGGCGAATAAGGAACACCGCCCGGGGGACATCGGTCACAAAATGGAGTTCCTTTGCCCGGATATAGATGTCGCCGGGAAGGATATTGTCGGAAATTATGTTTTTGACAAAGGTACCTTTGTCGTGTTTTTCCTCGTAGTATGCCTTGGCTCCGCTGAGGGCGACCGCCGACATGATGCAGGTGCTTCTGGCAGGTTCGTCATCACCTTCAACAAACACAGCATAGTCAAAATGGGCGCTCCAACTTGTCAGCGCCTTAAAGGTCATTTTGTCGTAAACAGCGACCGGACCGCCGGAATTGTTGATCCTGATGACCGCTTCGTCCCATTTTTCGCCAACAAGATTGGGTTCGCTGGCGGAAACAACAACGCCTTCGGAATCGATCACACCAATAAACCTGTCTGTCGCGTCTCTTAGCTGAGCAATAACACTCTGGAACATTCTGCTGGACATGGCTTTTCCTCCTGATTGCCCGTGTAGCGCACGCTGTGCCATACACTGGGCCAGATTCTGACCGTCTGCCCTCATCGAAAAGCGCACGCTGTACCATTTTCTGAAGAGTATCATTCGCAGACCTGTCTTAATACAATATTTTAATGTTTTTTGTTGCTTTTTGCAAGCATAACTTTACATAATCCGACGATTTCCGTCGAAGATTTTGTAATCTTTTTGTAAACTTTTCGAACATCCTGCCGAATCGGGCCATTGTTTACCGGGTCCATTACTCTGTTCACATATGTTAAAACGGCTTTTTCGATCAAATGTTACACTGGCCCGTCAGTAATTTTTAGTGTATAATAGATTAAAAAGAAGGGAGAACTCTCGCTATGAACATCCAGATATTTGGCAAATCAAAATGCTTCGACACCAAAAAGGCCGAGCGCTGGTTTAAAGAACGGCGGATAAAATATCAAAGCATCGACATTATCAAATACGGCATGAGTGCCGGGGAGCTGCGCTCCGTCAGTCAGGCCTGCGGACTGGACAGCATTATTGACTGGGACGGCAAAAGCCAGGACACCGCGCTGCTCAAATACCTGGCTTCCGACGATGCCCGTTTTGAAAAGCTTCTTGACGATCCCCGGCTGTTGAAAACTCCTATAGTCAGAAACGGTAAAAAGGCTACCGTGGGCTATTGTCCCGAGATCTGGGCAAACTGGGATTAATATAGGCTGTAAACAAAGGTAGAAAGTTGCCACAACGGAATTGATTAATACCGGACCCACCCAGCCATTATGCGAACTATATGCTCCCGTTTCTCCGAATGATGGACCTGTAAATCAGCATGGCGGCAGCAGAATTCATCAGCCCCTTCAGCACATTGAACGGCAAAATGACCGGAAGCATCAGCTTTACCACCGCCGCTGTGTCGATCCCAAGATACCACGGCGCCATTACCAGATTACACGCCGCCATCATCACCGCCATACACGCCGTCCCCATAATCAGCCCCAGAAGGGCGTTCTTTGCGTCGCTTCGTGTTATGTAAACCGCTGACGCTGTACATCCAAATGCCAATGACGAAAGCACATTCATCAATAATCCCGTCGGTCCATCAGCGCTGACCGTAAGCATCTCCAACAGCGAAGAGACTATCGCTATCAACGCTGCCGCACCCGGCCCCAGCAGGAAACCCGCAATCGCTATCACCGCATCTTTAAAATCAAAGCTGAGAAATCCCGCTATATTCAGCGGTATCAGCTTTGAAAAGCAGGCGGCCAAATATGCCACGGCACACATCATAGCCATCGCCGCCGTTTTTCCCGCCCCGTTGTTTTTCATATGCCCGCTCCTAACCTGTTTTTGTCCGGTCACCTAAGTATACAGGCTCTGGCCGCTATTGGGCAACAGGTATGTTGAACCAGTTTGTTCGTCCTCCGGACCAGTGAACGGCCGCCGGGCGAGCATCTGATGCAGCGATGTCCCCGGCGGCTATATGTGCTTTGACAAAACCCACGAAACATATTATTATAGTTGTGTTATGGATAAATCACTATTGACCTGCTCCTTCACCGGCCACCGGCCCAAACGTCTGCCCTGGGGCAGCAACGAAACTGACAAACGCTGTATTGCCCTTAAGCAGAAGCTGGTCCAGGCCACGACCGATGCCTATGCCATGGGCTGCCGCCGCTTTATCTGCGGCATGGCAAGAGGCTGCGATATGTATTTTTTCGACGCTGTCGTTCAGCTGCGCCAGCAACACAGCGACGTGCTTATCGAAGCAGCCCTGCCCTTTGACGATCAGAGCATCCTCTGGCCCAAATCCGATTCTGCCCGCTGGGAAGCTGCTATCCGCTGTTGCGATGCCGTGACCCTGATGTCTACGGAATATACCAGCAACTGCTTCGATCTGCGGAACCGGTACATGGTCGACAACGCGGATCTGCTCATCTCTGTATACGATGGCCACGGGGGCGGAACCGGCAAAACTGTAGGCTACGCGCGTTCAAAGGGTGTCAGGATAATGTCTCTGTGGTTGTAGCTTGGGAATTGTCCGCTGTTTTTTCCCATGTCTGTGGCATCTGTAGCCCGTGCATAAATCCATCCTCACCGGGTAAGCTGACATCCCCGCCAACTATCTCCTTTTTATATGTATATATAGTCAGCAGAACATCATCCTGGCCGGAAGGATGATTCAGCACCTTGTAGGTTATTTTTTTGACCTTTTTCCCGCTGAGTCTGCCAAGGTCAAATCCCTGAGATTCCTGAAGCTGGTTATAGCGCTCAAAAACCGGGTCATCCTCCTGAGGTACGACCACCTCTATCGTCTCCATTGGAGTTTCTTCCACGCTCCAGCCCAGAGACGCTATGTATCCCAATCTGTCGTCGTTGCCGGTTATACCTGTGGTACTTATGGTTTCAGTTGTTTTTTCGTCTCCGCCGCCTCCGATCAGCAGCACCGCAAGGGCCGCCACCGCAGCAATACCCAGGATGCCTATTATCAGCTTTTCCTTTGCGAGCTTCGCAGTAAATATAAACATTTTTCCATCCCCCGATACGATTTAGATTCTGTCCCATCATATTCAACCGGAAGGACAAATATAACATATGGCACTTAAAAGACTTGACAAGCTGCTATCCGATGCCGGGGCTGCGTCCCGGCGAGAGCTGAAAGATATCATCAGACGGGGTCGGGTCACCGTTGACGGAACCGTTGCTCTTTCCGGCGATATGAAGGTCAGCGACGACTCCGTTATAATGCTTGACGGAATTTCTGTCAATTCCAGCGGACTGTATTACATAATGCTCAATAAGCCCGCAGGCTGCGTTTCTGCCACTGAGGATCGAGACAAAACCGTTTTGGATCTGCTGCCCGCCGAAATGAAGCGGGTCGGCGTTTTCCCGGTCGGTCGGCTGGACAAGGACACCGAAGGTCTTTTGCTGCTGACCAATGACGGTTCCTGGGCCCACGGAATAACCTCGCCAAAAAAGCAAATCAAAAAGCAATACCGCGCCCAGGTGGAAGGTCCCCTGAGCAGCGCGGACATCCAGCTTCTGGCAAACGGTATCGAACTTAAAGACGGTACGAAATGCCTGCCCGCTGAAATGGCTGTGCTTCACTCGGGCGAAACCAGTCAATGCCTTATCACCATCACCGAGGGGAAATATCACCAGGTCAAACGCATGATGGCGGCCACTGGTCACCGGGTCATATATCTCGAACGTCTGTCCATCGGTCAGCTGGTCCTCGACCCCGCGTTGGACAGAGGCCAGTGGCGCAACCTCGATTTTCATGAAATCAACATGTTTAAAAAATAAACCAATGGTCAAAATCAACTATCCGGCAATCAAAAATCTGTGCATAATTTGACGCGCTTGTCAGATTTAACAAAGCAAATTCTTAACCTTTGTGGATTTGGAGAATATACACATCGGATTCGGTGTGATATATTAAGGATAACTTTTTAAATATATTTTGGGGGTATATCATGTCCAGTGTATCATTGAAACACATTTACAAAAAATATTCCGGCGGCGTTACTGCCGTTACCGACTTCAACCTCGAAGTCGAAGATAAGGAATTTATCATCCTTGTTGGTCCTTCCGGCTGTGGTAAGTCCACCACCCTGCGTATGATCGCCGGTCTGGAAGAGATCTCCGAAGGCGAGCTGTACATCGACGGCCGTCTCTGCAACGACGTTCCTCCCAAGGAGAGAGATATAGCCATGGTTTTCCAGAACTATGCTCTTTATCCTCATATGACCGTTTTTGAGAATATGTCCTTCGGTCTGAAGCTCCGCAAGACTCCTAAGGATGAGATCCGCCGTCGTGTTGACGAAGCTGCTAAGATCCTTGAGATCGAGCATCTGCTTGACCGTAAGCCCGCCGCTTTGTCTGGTGGTCAGCGTCAGCGTGTTGCCCTGGGCCGCGCTATCGTCCGTAATCCTAAGGTCTTCCTCCTTGACGAGCCTCTGTCCAACCTGGACGCTAAGCTCCGTGCTCAGATGCGTACCGAGCTGACCAAGCTCCACACCAAGCTGGATACCACCTTTATCTATGTTACCCACGACCAGACCGAGGCTATGACCATGGGTACCCGCATCGTCGTTCTGAAGGACGGCTTCATCCAGCAGGTTTCCACTCCTCAGGACCTTTACGAGAACCCCGTAAACCTGTTCGTCGCTACCTTCATCGGCTCTCCCCAGATGAACACCATCGATGCCCATCTTGAAGAAGAAGGCGGCGTGACCTACGTTTGCTTCGGCAACAACGCAAGAGTTCCTCTGCCCGAATCCCTTGGCCGTCGTCCCGAGGTCATGGCTTACATCGGCAAAGAAGTTATCATGGGCATCCGTCCCGAAAGCATCCACGACGAAGACGTTTATATCCAGGCCATGCAGGATTGCCTGGTTGACGTTGACGTTGACGTTTCCGAGCTCCTGGGCGCCGAAGCCAACCTGTACCTGCTGTGCGGCGATCAGAGCATGACCGCCAAGGTTGCTGCTTCCTCCACCGCCAAGGCTGGCGACAAGATCAAGGTTGCCTTCGACAACAAGCGCATCCATCTGTTCGACCCCGAAACCGAAAAGTGCTTCACTCTCTAATTCGCTTTTCTACAATGCCTCAAGAGTTCTGCTCTTGAGGCATTGTTTTTTTATTGTCTCATAAGTTTTGACAATTATATAGATATGCTGATTTTTGTGTAAAACTGCCTTTGAAAAGTTCATTATTCGGTGATACAATCGTTCTATGGCTTGCGGCTGTTTGTCCGAGATTTCGCCGATAATGCCCAAGCTGATTATTTAGAAACGGAGAAAAGCTATGAAACGTGTTAAGGCGGCCTGCATCTGTCAAACTCTCCATTTTATGCTCAAAGAAGACGTTGGTCACGATTATGCCGTTAAACTGGTAAATGACGAGGTCGAACAATACAAAAGAACTCTTGACCGTAATCGCACACAATATAAGATACTGGAGGAAACCCGGCAACCTGACGGTTCCATCATAATCAAAGTTATAAAACAATATAACTCAAGCCCTGTAGGAAACTATCTTGACTGAACCGTAAAGCGCACGGCAACTATGCCGTGCGCTTTTTCGTTGCTTATATGCAGCTATGCTTATGCTTTGGCGCAGTATTTGTTTTGAGGTCACACATTCAGTATTTTTAATCTTTTAATGATTGAATTAGGCGACGCATTTTGATATACTTAATACATTATTGATATTTTGTATGTGTAACAGTCGTGCGGCCGCTGTTCGATCAGTGGCTACCTGACGCAAACATACCAACAGGAGGAAAAATCAATGCAGCAAGCTTATCCCCATCTGTTCAGCCCCATAACTATCGGTGGCGTAACCTTTAGAAACCGTATTTTTGTAGCCCCATCCAACCAGTGTCTCCAGGCCGAAGAACACGGCCCCACGGAAGCCTCTATCCGCTACTATGCCAACAAGGCTCGCGGCGGCGCGGCTCTTGTCAACTGCGGCACCGGCCATGTTGACCCGGAGATCTATCTCAACCGTCCCCAGGAAACCGGTTGGAACCAGTATCATCTTCACAACCGTTATCAGTGGCGCTATTTTGCCCAGCAGGCTGACGCTGTTCACGCCTTTGGTGCCAAAGCCGCTCTTGAGGCCGGTTACTTCAAGTATGGCGGATACGAAAAGTTTGACCAGGACAATGGCCGCACCCTTTATGGCCCCAGCGACCTCGAAACCGCCGACGGTATCCATGTTAAGCAGATGCCCGTTGAGGAAATGGAACGCATCGCCAAATGCTACGCCGATTACTGCGAAAACGCTCTTACCTGTGGCTTTGATATGATCCTTATCCACGCCGGTCACGGTCTGGGTCTGGCTCAGTTCCTGTCTCCCGAAACCAACCATCGTACCGACGAATATGGCGGCAGCACCGAAAACCGCGCCCGCTTCCTGATGATGATCCTCGACTCCATCCGCGCCAGAGTTGGCCGCAAGCTGCTGCTGGATCTGCGTATCTCCGGTGACGAATGTTCCGAAGACGGTCTTCATGTTGACGAAGTTATCAAAATCATCAAGCTGGTTCAGGACAAGATCGATATGTGCCACATCTCCAAGGGCGGCGACCATCTGGTCGATATGCACATTATCCATCCCTCCGGCTTCATTGATGACACCCCCAACGCCTATCTCGCAAAGGCTGTTAAAGCCGATCCCGATATCCACATTCCCGTACTTACACTGGGCGGCATGAACGATCCCGCCGAGATGGACCGCATCATTGCTGACGGCGAGGCCGACGTTATCGCCATGGCCAGAAGCCTCATTGCCGACCCCGAATTCCCCAACAAAGCCAGGGCCGGTAAGGCTGACGAGATCATCCCCTGCGTCAAGTGCTTCAACTGCCTGAACAACCACTTCAAGACCCATATGTTCACCTGCTCCGTCAACCCCACCATCGGTCGCGAGCATCGTGTGGACTGGCAGCAGAATCCCGTAACCTCCCGGAAGAAAGTCGTCGTTATTGGCGGCGGTCCCGGCGGTATGTACGCTGCCTACAACGCCTATAAGCGCGGCCATGACGTCACTCTCATCGAGAAGAAGGCTTATCTGGGCGGCAACCTTATCTTCGCCGACTATGCCGACTTCAAGCGCGACCTGAGCAAGTTCAAGAATCGTCTGGCTTACCTGTGCCAGGAAAAGTCCGACATCAAGATCATGCTGAACACCGAAGCCACTCCCGAGATGGTCGAAGCTATGGGTGCCGACGTTGTTATCACCGCTCTCGGTGCCAACCCCATCCTGCTGCCTATCCCCGGCAAGGATCATGCCAAGGTCACCTTCGCTCTGCCTGCATATCAGGATATCGACTCCATCGGCAAGAACGTCGTTGTTATCGGCGGCGGCCAGGTGGGTCTTGAGACCGCTCTGCATCTGAGCCGCAACGGCCGCAACGTCACCGTTCTGGAAATGGCTGCCGTTACCGCTCCTGACGCTCACTTCACCTATAAGATCGGCCTGAACGACGCCCTTGGCAAATCCGGCGTCAAGATACTCACCAAATCCAAGGTCGCCGGCGTTTCCGACGAAGGCGTTTCCTACACCAACGAAGCCGGTGAGCTTGTCACCATTCCTGCCGATTCTGTCATTATGGCTGCCGGTATGCGCGCCAACGAAGCCGCTGCCGAAAAGTTCCGCAACACCGCTCCCGATTTCATGAACATCGGCGACAGCGTTAAGGCTGCCAACATCAAGCTGGCTATCCGCGGCGCTTACGATGCTACCATGACCTTCTAAGATTCTTGATCCCCCCACAGTCTACGGATTGTGGGGGGCGTTGGTTCTACGTCAATCACCTGATGATCACGTATTATTGAAAAAGCAAACAGGAGCTTTCGGCAGCTCCTGTTTGCTTTTTTATTATCTCTCATTATCCCGGTGCGCAGGTGGATGCGGCGGGTTCTGGTTAGCCACCTCGGTCAGGATTTTTACAAATTCCTGAATGTGTGGATTGTTGTTCAGTCTGTCCCAGGCGCAGACCATGTCGACCGTGAAAGTCTCGTCAAGACGGATAAAATCGAAGAGCGGGTTGATCCGCTGGGCATGATTTTCAATCAGAAGGCCCACACCCTTGCCGGATTCTATCCATTCCAACTGTTCTTCAGGGCTTTGGGCTTCCAAAAGCTTGGGCTTAAAACCGGCCGTTGCGCAAACCTCTCTGGTCATCGCACTCAATGTCGGCGAGCTGTGAGGTTTAACCGATACAAAAACCTCGTTTTCCAGATCGGCTACAGCTACGCTTTCCCGACCGGACAGGTGATGATTTATTGATACAGCAAGACAGCGACGATAGGTAGCCAACCACTGAGTAATAAGTCGGGGTCTGTCATAAGCTGCCGAGCCTATCATAAGAGCCACGTCTATGGCATTTTCCTCCATCAGTGTGACCAGTTCTCGAGACGGGTAGTGGGAAATCTCCAGCTGCACATCCGGGAACGTACGTCGGAATTGTCGGAAGGCCCTGGCTACATGGAAAGGAGGCAGCTCACTTTTAACGAACCCGATCTTCAGAGACATTTTTGCTCCTGAGTTTGCCTCCTGAGACTGGCTAAGAACGTATTCAAATTCGCCCTTCGCCGTTTTCATCCATTCATACAGCATCTTCCCACCGGGAGTAATATGCAATATATTGTTGGAGCGAACAAAAAGTTGAAGATTCAGTTCCTCCTCCAATGCAGAAATGTTCCTGCTCAAGGCAGGTTGGGTTATATAAAGCCGCTCAGCCGCCTTAGTAAAATTAAGGTATTCAGCCGCCAGCATGAAGCATTGCTGTTGCGTTGAGTTCATCGCTTCACCTCCTGATAGCCTGATTATACACTAACTCACTGTCAAAATGGTATAGGCAACTCCCTGCATTTTTGTTATGGAGTCCATAAATTTGTGGCAGTTCACAAATTTGAAATGATTTATTATACTAAATGCACAGAAGTTAATTGAGCAGTAAACCTGCTCAGAACAATAAATTATTCTAACAGGAGGACTTTAAAATGTCAAATCTCGAAATGACCGCCAACAACGTTAACGCCATGGAACATAGCCACCACATTTCCGAAACTCTCACCAAAGCCTTCCACAAAGTTCTTATGTATGTTCCTGCTGCTATCATCTTTGGCATGATCGCACTTTACTACATTTCCCTTTCTCACCTCGGCTAATCGCCAATTACCTTTGAAGGAGCAGCAGAATGATGACTCGGTCCACTAAATTTTCCCGTATCCTCTCTATTGCAGGATGTCTTATGGTTCAGCTTTGCGTTGGTATCATTTATCTTTGGAGCGTATTTAAGGCTCCCGTGGCTAACGCCTTTGGATGCAACGACGGCACTTTGAGCATGGTTTCTTCCTATATGCTCACCGCGTTTGTTATCGGCAGCTTTTTCGGCGGTATTATGAACGACCGGAAGGGTGCCAGATTAACCTGTCTGGCAGGTGTTCTTGTTTTCTCCGCAGGTATCGGCGCTACCGCCCTGCTGACCTACAGGACCGCTTCCCTTATCAACCTTACTTACTCCGTTCTCGGCGGCTTCGGCTCCGGTCTGGCATACTCTGCCTGCATCAGCTGTGTTCAGAAGCTTATGCCCGAGAGACGAGGTCTTGCAACCGGTCTGGCTGTCTCTTCCTTTGGCCTTTCCACAGTTATTTTCACCCCTGTATCCAAGCTTCTCATGAACGCTCTGACTTCCGCCGATACCGGAATGGTGGATACCTCCATGCTGTTCGGAATTCTTGCCGCTATTTTCCTTGTTCTTGGTCTGTTGGGTTGTCTGATGATTCGCGTTCAGCCCGAAAAGGCCAAGTCCGGTCAGGTCGCTGCGAAGCAGGTCGACCTCCCTCTTGGTAAAGCTATCCGCACCGTCCCCTTCTGGTGCATTTTCTTCACCGTTTTCTTTATCAACGGGACCTGGAATCTGACTGTTCCCATGATGTACGATTTGGGTATCGAACGTGGCCTTTCCGTTGCCGCTGCTACCTTCGCTGTTTCCTTTACCGGTATTCCCAATGCTGCCGGCCGTCTTATCATGGCTTCCGTATCCGATAAGATCGGCAGAGACAAGTGCATTTGTCTGCTGGCTGTCATTACATGTATTGCCGCCGTGTCAATGATTTTTGTTAAGAGCTATGGTTACATCGTTATCCTTTCCGTAATCGCTTTCGCTTACGGTGGGCCTTCTTCCATCAACGCCGCCATGACCACCGATTACTTCGGCGCTCATCATTCCGGCACCAACTACGGTGTTATCATGCTGGCATTGGGTCTTTCTTCCCTTTTCTTTAACAAAATCTCCGCAACCGTTCTGGGCGGGAACGTTACCATGTCCTTTATCGTAGCTGCCATCTCCGCAGTTATCCCCGTAATCCTTATGCGTGTTATCGGCACTCCCCCTGCACAGGCTCCTGCGGAAGTCGCGCAGCGTCCCCATCACGGCCCCAGAGCATTGTCCCACTAAGTTTAACCACTTTTTCTTTAATAATGTTTTCTTACACTCATCTCCTTCGTGTGAATGACCAAAAGACCGTAAAGCCAACAGCTTTGCGGTCTTTTGGTCATTATTTGCATTTTACAGCGCAATGATATAAAATAGGTAAAAACAATTTAAATGGCGGTGGATAAAATGACAATAACCGACAGCTATATTCCCTCGGTTTCCGGTCTTGGTGACCTTCGTGTACGGACATGGATGCCCAATGACGCTCCAGTGGGCGTACTGCAAATTTCCCATGGTGTTGCTGAACACGTGGAAAGATACGACGATTTTGCAAATTTTCTGGCCGAAAAAGGCTGGAAGGTGGTAGCCGGTGACCATCTGGGTCACGGTAAGTCCGCACCGGATGCCCGTGGCTGGTTCGGTAAGAAAAACGGCTGGTTCAACGTGGTGGATGATCTGGAAAACATACGCAAGGATAACCATATCGACGGCGTGCCATATTTCATTCTTGGCCACAGCATGGGTTCCTTCCTGCTGCGCACCTATCTGACCAGATATCCCGATTCTCCGCTTGCCGGAGCAATTATTTCCGGCACCGGCTGGCAGCCGGATGCCATGCTCAAGGCCGGTATCGCCCTTTGCGATGTTCAAAAAGCCATCCGAGGCAGCGACAGGATTTCCCCACTCATCAACAAGATAGCCTTCGGGTCCTATAACGCCCGGATAGATGATCCAAAATCATCTAACGACTGGCTCACCACCCGGTCAGAAATTGTTGAGCAATACGATCTTGACCCTCTGTGCGGTTTTCCCATGACGATCGGCCTTGCAAAAGATATGTTTTCCGGCATTGCCTATAACCAGAAATCCGATAATCTTGA
The DNA here is from genome assembly GCA_964384255.1 of uncultured Oscillospiraceae bacterium. Lineage (GTDB taxonomy): Bacteria > Bacillota > Clostridia > Oscillospirales > Oscillospiraceae > SIG469. Next base: position 24,684 of record CAYLKH010000017.1, read on the forward strand.
CAGGATGAACAAATCCCTTCCGGTGTTTTTCATCTCCGGCGATATGGACCCCGTGGGAAATTATGGTGAAGGAGTAACAGCTTCCCGGGATGCTTTTGTAAAAGCGGGTATGAAGTCGGTTGACATAAAACTGTACCCCGGTGGACGCCACGAAATGCTCAACGAGCGTAACTATCGCGATGTATATAACGATATCTTTGTATGGTTAGAATCCCGTAAATGTGTTATGTAAACTTATCAGCCTGCCGGTGCGATATTGCTCCGGCAGGCTGAGTTTTAAGCAGCCGCATATGGAATTTGGGATCCCTTTAATCTCTGTTTGAATAAACCGCTTCTGCACAGCGGATACCGTCGGCGGCAGCAGACATTATTCCTCCGGCAAAGCCTGCACCCTCTCCGCAGGGATAAAGACCCCGGATATTGCTTTGATAGCCTTCGTCACGCAGTATCCTGACTGGTGATGAGCTTCGGCTTTCCACCGCTGTTAACACAGTGTCATAGTTGTCAAAACCTCTGATTTTTCTTCCAAATATAGGGATAGCCTGGGCAAGAGATTCTGAAATGAATTCCGGCAGACATTTTCTTATGTCCGTAAATGTAACTCCCGGTCGATAAGTGGGTATGACCGCTCCCGGTCCGGAAGAAGGCTTTCCCTCAAGGAAATCTCCCACCAGCTGCGCCGGTGCAAACCAGTTCCCACCACCCAGATCAAAGGCTGCGGCTTCCAGCTTCCGCTGAAACGCTATTCCCGCCAATGGGTGAGCGCTTCCGAAATCATCTGGCGTTATGTTAACAAGTAATCCGCCGTTAATGTTGGTTCCGTCACGGAGATATTCGCTCATACCGTTAGTCACAAGGTGGCCCTGCTCCGACGCCGATGCCACTACATATCCCCCCGGGCAGACGCAGAAGGAAAACACCGACCGTCCGTTGTCCAGATGGCAGGCCAGCTTATAATCCGGCACCGGAAGAGCTGTATGTCCGGCAGCCTCTCCATATTGAGCGCGTGATATGGTGCTTTGCAGATGCTCAATGCGGACACCTACGGCAAAGTTTTTTGCCGCCAGTTCAGCACCGCTCTGGTAAAGCATTTCAAATGTGTCTCGAGCGCTGTGTCCCGTGGCCAGGACAAGGGTATCTGTGTCCATGGTGTACTGGCCGTCCCTTCCATCCACCACTATACCGCTGATGCGGTCACCGCTGCATTTAATTGCTGCAAGGCGGCTTTCGTATCTTACGTCCGCTCCCAGCTTTATCAGCTCCAGGCGAATGTTTTTGACCACCTGCTTCAATTTATCGGTCCCAATATGGGGTTTTGCCAGATAGCGGATATCCTCCGGTGCGCCGTGGGCAATGAATTCGTCAATAATGAATCCGAGTCTGTGATCCCCCACCCCTGTGGTCAACTTTCCGTCAGAAAAAGTCCCTGCTCCTCCTTCGCCAAACTGTACGTTGGAAAGCGTGTCCAGCCTGCCGCCGTCCCAGAAAGCCGACACATCAGAGCTGCGAGTCTCTACCGGTCTGCCCCGTTCCAGCAGCGTGACCTGAACTCCGGCTCTCTGGAGCATCAGCGCACAAAACAGTCCCGAAGGTCCCGCGCCAACGACCACCGCGCTGCCCCTCTTTTTTCCGTCAGTGGGAAAGGTATATGGCTTTTCGGTAACAACGGATACATTCCTGTTCCTGCAACGGCTGATGACCTTCTCCTCGTCGTTGACACTGACATCCACAGTATATATAAGCTTTACGTCCGGTTTTTTCCGTGCGTCAACAGATTTTTTAACCAGTTTCAGATCCAGGATAGCGTCTTCATTTATTCTAAGTGCTTTAGCCGCTCTGGATCTGAGCATTTTTTCATTTTCCTGCAAATCCAGAGCAAAATTATTTATTCGAAGCATAGTCTTTCTCCGATGTTTGTAGTATAATAGGGGTCAGAATTTGGGGATAAGCAGACGTAAGCGATAGTGGGTGCGTTCGAAACACCTTCGTGCGTTTCCCGGGGGTAGATCTGCACGGCGGCCGAAGGTCGCCTCGCAATGACAGGTTGGTTTTGCCGACACTGCTCAAAGGATTCGCAGTCAGTTCCCTGGACAACCACTAATCCCTAATCCCTGAATCCTAACCCCTAACAAACTATACCCTCTGGCACTATCTTTGTCAAATGAAAGGATAACATATTATGGCAAACGGCAGCTTTCTTGGTCAGAAAACGAAGATCACCGTAATGCGGACCCTCAAGCTTGATGATATCGCCGCAAAATACGGCCAGATCCGGCCCGGCGACGAAAGCGGGGACTCTATCCCCGACTGCCCTTATTTTAAAGAGGGGCAGGAATTCATTGTGGAAACCGGCGGCACCGGCGACTGCAAGCCTCAGGGCTTTTGCGACTGGGCCTGGGCCGACATTTGGAAGGATATCCTTATGACAGCCAACAAAGCCGGCGTTACCCCTGACGGAGAAAAGTCCAGGCTTGACCCCCATTTCACCTGCTGCACCGATGGTCTTCGCCCGGTCGTGTTTATGATACAGTCTATGGAAACCGATTAAAATGATCAGAGATTCCATTTCGAAAAAGGTTTACCCCGTCATTCTGGCGCTGGGTCTTATCCTTCAGCTGTGTGCCTGTAGCGGCAGCCGAACCGCCAGCACTGCCCCCATCGAAAGCAGTGTCACAAAATCATATTCCTCCTCCGAGCTGTTTTCCGTCGACCCCAAGGCCCCTCAATACCCTCTGACCACTTCCGGCGAGACGCTTACCATGGAGGTCGTGGTCGACTCCATGGGCGAAGGCGACACTGCTTACACCAACTACGCTCTTTCCGAAGCCATGGCTATCACCGGAATCAACATCCAGGTCGTCCAATCCACCTCCTCCGGCGGTATGGGCGCCATGATGGGCGCTTCCGGCGATTATCCCGACCTTATGTGGCAGCCGTCTTCATATCTGCTGGAGGACGAAGGCGAGGACGTTTTGATACTCAACGGGCTTATGGCAGAATATGCCCCCAATTATCTGGCCGCTCTGGCCGATAATGAAGACGCTCAGAAGGCCGTTTTGTCCGATACCGGCGCCGCCTTACAGTTTTATACTCTGACCGATACCACGGAAATGCGGTTAAGCTATGGTCCTGTCATCCGCAAGGATATGCTGGACGGCGTGGGAATGGACATCCCCACTACCTACGACCAGCTCCACGATGTTCTTGCCGCCATCAAAACCACCTACGAGCCTTATCTGACTCTGCGGCTTTATCCCACCGGCACCACAGGGGCTGACTGGTTCAACTCCGGCTATGGGATCTCCCTGGGTTCTTCGTCGCCAAACTACGGGTTTTACATAGTGGACGGCGTAGTCAAATATGGCCCTATGGAGAACGGTTTCGAGCAATATGTGACCATGCTGAATCAGTGGTATAACGAGGGCATTGTCACCGATGCCATCCTTGACGTGCTGGATATCACCTCCAGCTCTTATCTGATGGATCAGGCTCTTGGCAAAAGCGCCGTATTCTTTGTTCAGCACAGCGGTCTGGAAACCTGTGTTGCCATGAGCGAGCTGGAAGGCTTTGAGCTGGCGGCCCTGCCCGACCCTGTCATCAGCGAGGGAGATATTACCCATTTTGCCGAAAGCCGTGAGACTATAGTTTATTCCGCCGCCTACGCCGTAAATGCCCAATGCGAATACCCGGAGCTTGCTGTGGCATGGCTGGATTTCTGGTACAGCGATCAGGGCCGTATGCTGATGAATTATGGCATTGAAGGCCAGTCCTATCAGCTGGATAGCGACGGTCAGCCCCAATATATCAACATCTCCCGAGATGCCGGGAGAAGCTCCGAATATACTCTTTGGAACATGGCTGGAATACTCAATGGCCAACGTCTGGATTCCTTTTACCGGGAGGACTACTTTGATGTTAACGCCGTATGGTCAGAGCGCAAGGATTCTGCCTATATGCTGCCCGACGAACTGATGATGGAAACCTCCATGGCCGAAGACCTGACCATGATGCTCAGGGACCTTAACTCAGCCACAGACGAATGGGCGATGAAATTCATCACCGGAGACGCTCCTGTTTCCCAATTGCAGGAATTTCGGGATATGCTCAACGACATGGGCGCTCAGCGCGCCATCGAATATTATCAGGTATTTTACAACAACTATATGAACAGGTAGGTTGCTGAATATGAACGGATATGTTATTGCCCTGGACCAGGGTACCACCTCGTCAAGAGCTATCATTTTTGACAAAGCCGGTCAAATAGTCACCATTGCTCAGTATCCCTTTACCCAGCACTTTCCCAATCCGGGCTGGGTCGAACACGATCCTGTGGAGATCCTTGATACCCAGATGCTTGCCATGAGCGAGGCTTTTGAAAAAAGCGGCCTTTCGCCAACGGATATCGCCTGCATCGGTATAACCAACCAGCGCGAAACCACGATTTTATGGGATAAGCTTACCGGCAAGCCCGTTTATAACGCCATCGTCTGGCAATGCCGCCGCACCGCAGACATCTGCAATCAGCTGGAAGCAGACGGGCTGAGCGACAGTATTAAGGAAAAAACCGGCCTTCTTATCGATGCATATTTTTCTGCAACAAAAATCAAATGGATCCTTGACCAGGTCCCGGGGCTTCGCCAGCGGGCCGAAAACGGCGAGATACTTTTTGGCACCGTTGACAGTTGGCTCATCTGGAACCTCACCGGAGGCAAAGCCCACGTTTCTGACTATTCCAACTGCTCCCGGACCATGCTTTTCAACATAGACAAGCTGTGTTGGGATCCGGAGCTGTGCCAGGCGCTGGACATCCCCATGTGTATGCTGCCCAAGCCTGTGGCTTCCAGCCAGATATACGGGCATATTGCCCCGAACATAAAGGGTCTGGGACTTCTGGCCGGGACTCCTATCAGCGGCAGCGCAGGCGATCAGGCCGCCGCCCTGTTTGGTCAGGCCTGCTTTGAGCCCGGCCAGGCAAAAAACACCTATGGCACCGGTTGCTTTACTCTCATGAACCTTGGGGAAAACAGCATCCGTTCAGACAACGGTCTGGTGACCTCAGTTTGCTGGTCCCTGGACGGCAAAACTACCTATGCCATGGAAGGCAGCGCCTTTAACGCAGGCTCAGCCATCCAATGGCTGCGGGATGAAGCCGGTGTCGTGACCACCGCCCACCAGTGCGACATACTTGCCGAAAGCGTGGATTCCACCGGCGGCGTATACTTTGTCCCGGCTTTCACCGGTCTTGGCGCTCCCTATTGGGATATGTATGCCCGGGGATGCTTCTTTGGTCTGACCCGGGGTTCCGGCAAAGCCGAGCTGGCCAGAGCCGTGCTGGAAAGCATAGCCTATCAGGTGACTGATCTGGTGCGGACCATGGCTTCCGACTCGGGTACGGCTATTTCGGTTTTGCGAGCCGATGGCGGGGCCAGCGTCAGCGACTTTATGATGCAGTTCCAGTCCGATATGCTGGGCATACCGGTGGATCGTCCCGCTATGATCGAATCCACCGCTGTGGGCGCAGCATACCTTGCTGGTCTGGCTGTTGGTGTCTGGGAAAGTACCGACCAGATCCAGCGTATAAGCCAGAGGATATTCGTCCCTTCCATGGACATCACCGTCCGGGAGGCCCATTACAGCAAATGGCACAAAGCTGTTGAACTTTCCCGTGCCTGGGGAAGGCAGGATATATAGATCCGGGGCTACCGTTTGAGTCCCGCAGTATATGACCATCCGGTCAAATCTTTGAATGTAAGGAAATGAGAAATCATGAAAATCGTTATTGTTGGCAGCGGTAACATTGGTTATTACCTTACCGAACAGCTGGTCAAGGAAGAACACGACGTCGTTATCATCGATCGGGATCCCGATGTGCTGGCCCACTGCACCGAATCCTTTGACGCGCTGGGCGTTTGCGGCAATGCAGTATCCCCCGACGTTCAGACAGAAGCATCGGTCGACACCGCTGACCTTCTGATCGCTGTAACAAATTCCGACGAGGTCAATCTTCTTTGCTGCTTCCTGGCCAAAAAGCTGGGCTGCAAACACACCATTGCCCGGGTACGGAATCCCGAATATAACCAGCAGATGAGCTTCATGCGTCAGGATCTGGGGCTTTCCATGCGCATTAATCCCGAAGAAAGCGCCGCCCGGGAGGTTTTTGGTCTGCTTCAATTCCCCACCTTCCTCCACCGGGACTCTCTTGCCAACGGCAAGGTCGAACTGGTCACGATCCACGTTAAGGACAACAGCCCTCTTAACGGCGTACCCTTGAAAAATATAGCCAAAATTGCGAAAGTCAAGCTTCTGGTCTGCGCTGTTGAGCGAGGTGGAGACATTATCATCCCTGACGGCAGCTTTGTGATTAAGGCAGAAGACAACATATCCATAACCGCTGCCAAGGCTGACCTGGTAGCCCTTATCAAAAATCTCAGCATTGGAAATCCCCAGCGTGCGAAGAACGTTGTCCTTCTGGGCGGCGGCATGATCTCGGCCCGTCTGGCATCAAAGCTCAGCGGCTCAGGCGTTTACGTCAAAATCGTCGAAAGCGATGCCGCTCGCTGCCGTGAGCTCAGCGACGCTCTGCCAAACTGTCTCATTATCCACGGTGATCCCGCTTCCAGCGACCTTCTGCTCAGCGAAGGTATTGGCAATGCCGATGCCGTAGTCACCCTCGGCAGCAACGACGAAGAAAACATTGTCCTTTCCATGTTCGCTTCCCATATCGGTGTTCCCAAAACCATCACCAAGCTGCACAGGCTGGATTACTGCGATATGTTCAGCCATCTGGGCAGTGTCATAAGCCCCCAAATGGTCACCGTTAACGAGGTCATCGCCTATGTCCGGGATATGCAAAACTCTCAGGGCGGCGAGGTGCTGGCTGTCCACCGTATTCTTGAGGGTCGTGTAGAGGCTCTTGAATTCTATGCCTCCGGTTCAACCAGCAATCTTGGTATCCCGCTGGAAAAGCTGTCCATACGCAAGGGCATATTGCTGGCCTGTATCGTCCACGGCCCCGATCTCATCGTCCCCACCGGCAAGGACTCTATCAGCCTTGGGGATACAGTCATCGTCATCTCCTCAGCCGACCGGCATATCCACAGCCTGAACGACATCTTCACCAACGTTATCTGATTTCTGTTCTGCCAATTCATACATTTAAGGATGACATCCGATGAACCTTCTTGCTGTAATAACCTACCTTGCGTACATAATGCGCATCGAGGCCATAGCCATGGTCCCTGCTCTGCTTATTGCCATTGGCGAAAAAGATGCCGACTGTGTAGTCGCTTTTGCGTCCGTGATTGTTGTTTTGCTTATTATCAGCCTGACAACGGTGTTCGTCAAATCCGAAAACAAGGGTATCCTGACCCGGGAAGGCGTTATGATAACCGCCCTTTCATGGATCCTTATTTCGGTCTTCGGCGCGCTCCCGTTTTATATCAGCGGCTGGATCCCCAGCTACATCGACTGCCTTTTTGAAACCATCTCCGGCTTTACCACCACCGGGGCAACTATTTTGACAAATGTTGAAGCCCTGCCCAAAAGCCTGCTGTATTGGCGCAGCTTTACCCACTGGCTGGGAGGCATGGGTGTGCTGGTGTTTGTGCTGGCCATCGTTTCTCAGAGCAAGAACAGCGGCACCTCCATATATATCATGCAGGCCGAAAGCCCCGGCCCCACTACCGACAAGCTGGTCCCCAAGATGAAAAAAAGCGCTTCCATGCTATATATCATCTATCTGGTTATGACGCTCCTGCTTATTATACTTCTGCTGCTGGGCGGTATGCCCCTTTTCGACAGCGTTATCCATGCACTGGGTACTGCCGGTACCGGCGGCTTTTCAAACATGAACCTGTCCATGGGTGCATATGACAGCCATTATCTTCAAGCTGTAGTCGCAGTTTTTATGTTCCTTTTTGGCATAAACTTTAACCTCTATTACCTTTTGCTTAGCCGCCAGTTTAAAAAGGTGGTCAAAAACGGAGAATTTCTGCTTTACATTTCCATCGTTGCAGTAAGCACAATAGCCATCGCGGTCAACATCTATCCTCTGTTTGGCAGCATCGGTGAAGCCCTGCACCACAGCTTTTTTCAGGTTTCATCGCTCATCAGCACCACCTGCTATTTCACCGCTGATTACGACCTTTGGCCCCAGTTTTCAAAATTTCTTCTGCTGTTTCTTATGTTTACGGGAGCCTGCGCCGGCTCAACCTCAGGCGGTATCAAGCTTATCCGGATACTGATCCTCTCCAAGGCCGGCCGCAAGGAGCTTCAAAAACGCCTTCATCCCCACAGCGTAAAGGTGACCAGAGTCAGCGGGAAGCCGGTATCCGACGATGTGGTCAACTCTGTCCTGGTTTATCTTGCCATTTATGTCGGTATCATAATCGTCTCCACACTGCTGGTTTCGCTGGATAATTTCAACTTTGAAGCCACGTTTACCGGCGTTTTGTCCTGTTTAAACAACATTGGCCCGGGATATGGTCTGATTGGACCTCTGGGTAATTACTCTACCATGTCCGTTCTGTCCAAGCTGGTGCTATCCATTGATATGCTGCTGGGACGGCTTGAGATTTTCCCGATATTGCTGTTGTTTGTACCATCCTCATGGAAAAGAGCTGCCTGATATGTCCGAAAAAATAGCTGAAAATATATACCGTCTGAAAATTCCTCTGGAAGGTAATCCTCTGAAAAGCCTTAACAGCTTTCTTATTATGGGTGATCCCTGCCTGCTTATTGACACCGGGTTCCGCACCGATGCCTGCCGTGCCGCCATAACCTCTCAGTTGGACGAGCTTGGAGTAAGGCTCGACAATATGGACATTTTTCTGACCCATCTTCACTCTGACCATACGGGTTTGGCAGTCGATCTCCACCGTCAGGGGCGGCACATATTCGTATCAAAAGAAGACGGCCTTCGTATGATAGCCTATGGCAAGGACTCTACCTGGGCCAAATCCGACAGTTTTTTCAGCCAAAACGGTTTTCCCCGGGAAATACTTGAGAAACTGAAAACCCGTAACCCTGCCCGCGCAAATGCTCCCCAGCCCTTTGATCAGCTGGACTTCATTGATGACGGCCACGTTTTTAATTATGGCGGCTACGAGCTTCGGGCCATAATGACCCCGGGCCACACTCCCGGCCATATGTGCCTGTATATCCCTTCTCTGGAGCTGCTTTTTATGGGCGACCACATTCTTTATGACATTACTCCCAACATAACCTCCTGGTCGGGCTTTGAGGATTCTCTGGGCAAATACCTCGATAGCCTTGAGCTGATAAAAGCTCTGCCGGTAAAAACAGCCTTGCCCGGCCACCGGGAAACAGAAGGCGATATGTGTCTTCGGGCAGAAGAGATCAAGGCTCATCATATGGGCAGACTGGAGGAGGCCTACGGCGCTGTGGCCGTTTCCCCGGGATGCACAGCCTATTATGTCGCCAGCCGCATGAGCTGGGATATCCGGGCAAAGAGCTGGGACGATTTTCCCATATCCCAGCGATGGTTCGCCGTGGGCGAAGCCATTGCCCACCTGGATCATCTGGAAGCCCTTGGCCGGGTAAGCTCCCGGCAACATAACGATCTGATCCTGTATTACCCCCATTAACACCAAACTCCCCGGGACAGGCATAAGCCCGTCCCGGGGAGTTATACTATTGCTGGTCAAAATCAGTCGATATAAGTAACATCTGCCTTTTTTCTGGGAGCGGTCCGCCTGTACTTAACGTCCGGATGACCCACCACAAGACATCTGACAATGCTCCTGTCTCCAAGCCCGATAATATCGGCTATTTCCCGGTTTCCGGCAGCCCCCGCGCAAAAATAACCGCTATAGAGCATACCCAGCCCCTCGGCCGCACATTGCAGCTCCATGCACTGAGCGGCAGCAGCAGCATCACGTACAGCGTCCCCGGGAGACAGCACAAGGATGATTACCGGAGCGTGGAAAAACAGGCGGTCGATCCCGTTTTCGTCCTTTTGAAATTCCTCGTACATCTCAATAAGACTGCGGCCTCGGCTGTCGGCCTCGGTTCCAAGCATGGTCTTGCCCATCTCGGCCAGCTTCACCAGTGACAGTCCCCTTATTCTGTTCTGCACAGCCCGATCACGGATAACAACATAGGACACAGGCTGTTCGTTTTTCGCCGTAGGGCAGTAACGCCCGGCATCGATGATGCGGCCCAGCTGCTGCTCAGACACAGGCTGGTCGGTGAACTGCCTTACCGCTCGTCTTGATTTGATAAACCTGAGAAAATCCTCCCCGGAAGGCTTATTCTGCAAAACAGGCTCCACCTCGTCCATAGGATATTCAGGCAAGGCCACCGCATCGACGGGACATACAGCAATGCAATGGCCACATTCGATACAGGTCCCTCCAGGGATCAGAGCAGCTTTACCGTTTTCAATTCTGATTATGCGCTTAAAGCAGTCTTTTACGCAGCTGCCGCAGCCAATGCATTTATCGATGTTAAAGGTTATCATATCATACCTCCGGAGATTATTTATAAGCTTATCTTAGGATACACAAAAAAGCAGCCTTTGTCAAAGGCAAAGGCTGCGCGTTTTTCAATATGTCTGCAAAGCGTCTATCGTGAGCTTCGTTGAGGGTCCTCCCCGCCAACGGGCGTTTAACATAGGGTACAATATTTTACGCCGGTTGGGCATTTCGCAAAGACCGCTGGGGGAGATTTGAGTTAAAAAAAGTCCTCTGTCAAAGACAGAGCACTTTTTTGGAGCGGGCGACGAGGCTCGAACTCGCTACCTCCACCTTGGCAAGGTGGCGCTCTACCGGATGAGCTACGCCCGCATCAGCGAGCATTATTATACCAAAAATATCAGATTTGTCAAGCACAAAATTATAAATTTTCGGCTCGCTGTTGTAGCGTAACAATTGATGTGAGACCAAAAGTATAGAAAAAGGCGATTGAGTTTG
>CAYLKH010000018.1:0-35344 GCA_964384255.1 uncultured Oscillospiraceae bacterium
CGGCGTGTACGTCGGAAATTTCACTACTCGGCCTTCAAACGTGCGAAAAAGGCCGAATGTCGGCCTTTTGAGTGCGCTGCCGAAGGCCGCAAGAACCCGTGTCAAAATAGTCCAACGGACTATTTTGACACGCTGAGGTCACCTATCTGTTGTTATATCTGTCCAGAGCGGACTGATAAGCAGCCCTTATATCCTCTGCTCCGTTTTCCAAAAGCAGATCGGTGAACCTGGACCAGTCGTTTTCCACATCATATTCGCCGGTAATGAAGCGTATTACATATTCACCGGTAATGGTCAAAACATCGGTGTTGTAATAATTGACTACCTCGCTTTCCTCCTGGGAGAGGCTTACCCCGGGCAGGTCCCACGAAGAGCCTTCCGAAAGGCTGCCGTGCCAGATGTTCATTATGGACAGGGAAAGCTCCGTAGCTTCTGCCACAGCAGCGGTGTAATTGTCAGTATAATGGGGGAAATAAAGCATCGTATACAGCGGTGCTGTCGGGTCGTCAAAGTAGAATTCTGTCAGCTCCACCTGGTCGTCCACCAGTTCATAGGTAACGCCCTCGACCCCATAGTTGCTGTACATATATCCTTCGTCGGTATACCAGTAATTCATCCATGCCACAGCATATTCAGGCTGCTGGCAGCTGGTGGATACGCAGACCGAAGCCGTCATGCTGTCTGTACTGGTGTCGGTGGTGAAGAAATGGTTTTCGTTCCCATAAGGGTCCGTGGGGAACGGTATTCCCGTCATGGCAAAATCCTCCGGCAATGTCCTGACCAGGAAGCTCAGACCATTGGTCCTGAAAATGCCGGATTCCCCGTTGAGGATACAGGCGGTATAGGCTGAATCGTTGGCGTTTTCCGATCGGCTGAAAAAGTCAGACCCGATTATCCCCTGGTCATACCAGTCTGCCAGCGTCCTGATATAATCGTGATAGCGTTCCTGGAGCATGGCTATCTTTACCGTACCGTCCTCCTGATACAGATGGGACGTAGCGTCCTGCCGGGACGAATTGGTCACTCTCAGGGCCGACACGTTCCACAGGTTTGCAAAATCCGAGCAGTTGCTGTTCATCAGCAGAACATCACTGGCCTCCGGATGGTTCACCTTGAAAGCCTTCAAAACCCTGTCCCAATCCTCAAGAGTTTCGGGAACATCCATCCCCGCTTCCTCAAGCCAGTCGGTCCGAATAAGGTAGCCTTCGCTTTGTATCCACTTTTCAACTATGGCGGCGATGCCAAAGATGTTCCCCTCATCGTCACAGCAGGCCGATGACAGGCCCTTATCCTCCACAACAGCCCAATAATCCGCCAGATATTCATCAACATAATCGTTCAGCGGGATAATTATCTCGTCGGAATACGCAGCGGTGGTCCCTCCGGTGTAATAGACTCCGACTCCGCAAATAATGTCGGTCAGCTCTCCACCGGCAACCATCAGGTTGAGCTGCTCCACTACCGTGCTCATGCCCGGGCTGACCCACTCAATATGTATCCCGTTCTTTGTCTCCGTTTCCTTCATGACCGGCATGTCGGCATATGAATCTATCATGGAGTTAAGGTTGTCAAACATGTTATAAAAGCAGCTCAGTGTCACTACATCATCAGCAACCGGATATTTCACCAGAGGTCCGGTTTCCTCTTCCGGCTCAGCCGATGCTTCGGCTTCTGTCGATCCCGGCTCAGTCGGCGGAGCTTCGTTTTCCGGTGCTTCGTTTTCTGATGCCTCGTTTTCAGGCGTTTCCTCCGGAGCCACAGAGGTTTCAGGCTGCCGGGTATCCGTTTCAGTCTTTCCGGAGCATCCGGCCAAAGCAGCGCATAAAACAGCAAATACCAGCAGCAATGCTGTCAGGCGGGAAATACGTTTGCAACTCATGGTCATACATTCCTTCCTTTAACATATGATTGGGCAGCCCTCATGGAGGCGGGATCATTCCTCCCGACCTCCGGCGGCCACTGCCATGATACCCTTTGGGAAAAGAATAAACAATGACGGCATTTCACATAATAACCATCATTTTTTCAGAATTTTAACACATTCTTTCCCTGCTTTTGGCTCAGTAATTGTCCAAAACCATTCCTCCTCTCCCCCCGGTTCGACCGCTGGAAACGATAAAAAATGACTTTTCCACATCAAATCAGAGCTTTGGGCAATAAAATCAGGGGAATCGGTACTATTATCCCGGCGTAATAAGTGATATATTTTATATATCGTGATCGAACTTATTCTTTCATCAGGAGGTGCAGCGATGATAAACAGCTATTCCAGGTTGCTTGAACCCATCCAAATCGGGGGCGTTCTTTTTAAAAACCGACTTTTTTCCGCTCCTCAGGGTCTTCATTCCCTCCAGGGCGGCGAGACCTATCCCACCGATGCCATAATAGCCACCTTCGCCAACAAGGCAAAGGGCGGCGCGGCCCTCGTTACCTGCCATGGCGTTTCCGGAGGCCCGGTCACCCCGGACGGAACAAGGGGCAACCTGAGCTACGATATGACGGATATGCATTCCCGTCACTATATCGCAAAACTGGCCGACGCGATCCACTTCAACGGTGCCAAAGCATCCATGGAACTCAGCTTCGTCGGCGAAAGCGACTACGACGTTTGCGACGGTTATGTTGCCTATGGCGGCAAGGTCTGCAAAGCTCTTACGCCGGAGATGATGGCAGAGATTGCAGAAAATTATGCATGGCAGGCAAAGCAGGTCCAGGAGCTGGGCTACGATATGGTCATGCTTCATATGGGCTACAGGTTCACTCTTGGGGCGCGCTTTCTCTCCCCCGCCACTAACAAACGGACCGACGAATTTGGCGGCCCGGTCGAAAACAGAGCCAGATTCCCCATTATGATTTTTGACGCCATCAAAAAAGCCTGCGGCAAAAACTTTCCCATCGAACTCAGACTCAGCGGTCAGGAAAACATCCCCAACGGCATAACCATCGAAGATACTATCCATCTGGCCAGTCTGCTGGAAGGCCGGGTCGACCTGCTCCATGTTCATGGTTCCGATGCCGCGTCCTCCCACTGTATGGATTTTCAGCCGGATACTCCTCAGCTTGCCATGGCCGAAGCCATCAAAAAAAGCGGCTGTACCATCCCTGTGGTCACCATAGGCGGCTATCAGGATCTGGACGAAGCCGAGTCCATTCTCCAGCAGGGCAAGGCCGATATCATCTGCATGGCCAGAGGCTGGATAGCCGACCCCAATCTGGGCATCAAGGCCCGATCCAACAGGGCTCAGGATGTCGTCCCCTGCATCAAGTGCATGAAATGCCACGATACCGCCTGTATCGATAACAAAACCTATCGCTGCTCAGTAAACCCCACCATAGGCATCGAAGACAGGCTTTCGTCCATCATTAAGCCCCCTGCATCCAAGAAGATCGTGGCCGTTATCGGCGGCGGCCCCGCCGGAATGAACGCCGCTCTGGCCGCATCCCGCCAGGGTCACAGCGTTACCCTTTTTGAAAAATCCGGTGTTCTCGGCGGTCAGGCCGTGTTCTCAAATTATGTCCCCTTTAAGCGCTCGCTGCGCAAATACAAGGATTATCTTATTCGCCAGCTTTCTCTGTCCGATGTCAATGTCGTTCTGAATACAACGGTGGAAAAAAGCTCTCTGGAGGATGCAGGCTTTGACGCGGTCATAGTCGCCGTCGGTGCCGCCCCCATAACTCCTCCCATTCCCGGGGTCGATTCTGCCAACGTCATAACAGCCCCTCAGGTATACGGCAAAGAAAGCGAGCTTCCTGAAAAGGTCGTCATTATCGGCGGCGGTCAGGTAGGCTGCGAAACGGCACTTCACCTTGCCCTTCTGGGACACAGGGTGTCCATCATCGAAATGCGGGACAAACTGGCTCCTGATGCCTCCTCCTCTTACCGGGCAGCTCTGGTATCCCAGATAGAATCAAACGATAATATCGACATTATCCTTGGAGCCAGATGTACCTCTGTGGGCAAAACCGTGACCTACGAGCGTGAGGACGCAGCTTCCATCCCTGCCGACGTGGTGATACTGGCCGCCGGAATGAAGGCAAAGGTCCAGGAGGCCATAAGCTTTATGGACGTGGCTCCCCATGTTGAGCTTATTGGCGACTGTGAAGGCCCGGGAAACATCAGCGGAGCCACAAGATCAGCTTTTGCCGCCGCCATGAGACTGTAAGCCTTCCGGGGCAAAACCGGCAATTTTCACGAAAGGTGCGGCCTACAGCAGCCGCTTGTATACCATGAACAAAACTTTAACTACCGACTTCACAAAGGGCCCGGTTCTGCGGCAGCTGATTCTCTTCTCGCTGCCGTTTGTGGCCGCAAATGTTTTGCAGGCTCTGTACAATGTGGTCGATATGATCGTCGTCGGCCAGTTTGTTGGCAGCGTCGGCCTGTCCGCTGTTTCCATCGGCGGAATGGTAACAATGTTCCTCACCTGCCTCAGTACCGGTTTTTCCACCGGCGCCCAGGTGCTTATCTCCCAGCTGGTGGGTAAAAACGCCAAAGACGATATCCGAAAAGCTATCGGCACCATCTTTTCCACAATACTTATCCTCGATGTGGTCGTCACGGTAGCGGGCCTTTCTCTGGTCGGCGTTTTTGCAAAGCTGCTTAATACTCCCGCCGAATCTCTGGAGCAGGCAAAAATGTATATGTACATCTGCATCGGCGGAATGACCTTTACCTTTGGCTACAACGCAGTGAGCGCCGTTCTGCGGGGAATGGGCGATTCAAAAAGCCCCCTTATATTTGTCACCATCGCTTCCATATCGAACCTGGTCCTTGACCTTCTGTTTGTAGCGGTCATGGACATGAGCGCCGCAGGAGCCGCGCTTGCCACCATAATCGGCCAAGCCATATCCTTTGTTTTTTCCATTATTTACCTCTATCGTCGGCAGGATGCCTTTGGTTTCGACTTCAAGCCCGCCAGCTTCAGGATCGATGTCCGGCTTATGAAGGTTTTTATCAAGCTTGGCCTGCCAATGACCCTTCAATGGGGAGCCGTTTCCGTCTCCTTTATGGTCATCAGCTCGGCGGTCAATTCCTATGGTCTGGCCGCATCTGCCATTGCCGGAGTTGGGTCAAAGCTTTCCAGCATACTCAATATCGTTGCAGGCTCTATCCAAACCGCCTGCTCCGGTATGGTCGGCCAGAACATAAGCTCAGGAAACACCCACCGGGTCAGAAAGGTCACCGTGGACAGCTGGGTCATGTGTATCGTCTGCGGTATCATTTTCTGCGGACTTTGCCTGCTGTTCCCCCGGCAGGTGGTTTCCGTTTTCAGTACCGACGAAGATGTTCTGGCTTTGGCCCGCACATATATGAACGCCAGTGTGGCAGGCTTCTTCGCCTCCTTCCTGATGGCCCCCTCCAACGGGCTTATCCAGGGCGTTGGCGCCATGACCTTCAACTTCGTTATCGCTATTATCGACAGCGTTATTGCCAGGATCGGCCTCAGCCTGCTTCTGGGCGGAGTTCTGGGTCTGGGTCTGTCAGGCTTCTGGTGGGGCGGCTCTCTGGCGGGATATATTACGGTAATTGCAGGTTTTGTGTTCTTTGTTATGGGCAGATGGAAAAAATATCGTCTGCTAGACTGATGCGTTACGCGAAAGTGAAAGGAGTTTAATATGAAGGAAAATATTGTGCTTGAATTTGACGATGCTCTGGATGTAATGTACACCCGTCACGACGGCGGCGACGACCCTCCCAAGGGTGTCATCTCTGTAAAGGATTTCCACGATCTCGACCAGATAGGCGACATCGACTCAGCAGCCCTGGCCGTAAGTCTCGACATTTTCAGGGGTCTGCCCGTGGGCGAAAAATTTGCAAACGCAAAACGGCCTGAGGGCATGGCCGGAATGATGTTCCAATATCCGGACCCCGACTATTATGTTTTCAGCGGAGATTCCCTCCTTGCAAAAAGTGCCTTTGATCGGATGCTGGCCAGAGCAAAGGGTATCCCCAGCAAGCAATGGCTCAAAATCGCCAGAGTCGACGAACCTCTTACCTTTGCCGAAGCCTTTGATATGGTCGCCCGGCTGACAGCAAACATCCGGCTTGACCAGTTTCCTTACGAGCCTCAGTCGCTGCTGAACAGAGTAATGGCTATCGACCTTATCATAACCGCAATGAAAAGCAGCGACGGAACGGGAGAGCTTCCCTACCTTTATTATGTTCCCGAAAGCACCTCCCTTACCCATTTGAAACTGCCCAAAAATACCGCCGTTGCTTCCCCGGACTGCACTCTGGTCACCCTGACCGTAGACGGAGTTTTTTATCCCCTGGTAGGTGGCTGGGAATATTCCGGTGACTTAAAGCTTACCCTTACCCAGCGATACGAGCTGTATCGTTATGTGGGCAAACGGGGAATGCCCGGGATGCCGGGAGAGTCCGGCGAACCGGAGCTGGTGCCTGTATATTGGAACGACTGGACCGAACCGTACAGAGCAGCCCTGTTCCTTGAAGACGGGAAAAAGGTCCCCCATCGCTCAGTGGACTCCGCAGTGATCGAAGGCAGTGACGGCAGAATACATATCACCTCCTGCGACGAACCTTCAAACGCCTACGGTGTCAACGACTTTAACGGAATAATCGTAGGCTCGGGAAAAGCTGATATTGAAAACGTTGATATAAGATTTGAAGGCAACAGCCGGGACGATTTTCAGGGCATGGGCGCCGGTATTCTGCTGGTCGGCGACGATACTGAGGTTACTATCGACAACACCACCATATCCAACCACGGTACGGTCAGAAGCGCCTTCGTTGTCGGCGGCAACGCCAAAGCCCTGGTCAAAAACTCCCGTTTCTCGACCAGAGACGGCGTTTTTGAAGACGGATGGGTCGGCGGCTGGGCATCTGACAAAATGCGTACCGCGCCCAACTGCGGCGGGTTTGAAGGCAACTGCCGCGCCACAAATCTGCTGGATACCGGCACCACCACATATTTCAACAGCCAGATAATGGCAGAAAAATGGGGCGTCCTGTCCACCGATAATAACCACGGTGTAAAATGCTGCGTTATCAACTCCTTTGTGGGCATAACCGGCGGCCTGAACGAAAAGGTAGATACCTCATCAGAAGCAGCCGCCAGAAGCTCCCTCCAGGAGCTTCCCTTCGGCGAGCTTTACAGCCTGCTGGGCCGGGAAGAGGGGCTTAATACCTCTGCCGATCATCCCGGCGGCTACGGCAACTATTCCATCGGCCCCACCTACGTAAAATATGCAGGCTCCACGGTCGTGTCCGCAGACTACAATGCGGTGTGCGCCGCCGACAATGCCCGGGTCATATACTGCGCCAGCACCCCCGAAAACCTCCAGGGCGAATACGGCGCAGAGGATCTCCCGGCAGAGGTCAAAAACACCGTGGTCTACTGCGCCAAAACAGGTGTCCAGCTTCACCGCGGCGGCGGCAACGGCGGCGTTATTATGAAGGATAACACCCTGTTCCACTGCGGCTGTATGTGCTTTGCCATCAAATCCTGCGGAGCCACAAACGTGATCGTCGACAACTCCACCCTTATTTCCGAAATGGGCGTTATTTTGCAGCTTATGGACGAAGACGATGTCCACGGAGCTGACGGCTGTGTTGACCACACCAGACCCACCGAAGCCGAGAAAGCCAACGCCAGAGATCTGATCGAAACCGGAGCCATCAACGTGTTCGAAGCCGAATTCGGCAGGGACTCCTTTGCCAGATTCTCCAACATGACCGTTAATGGCGACAGCTATAATTCCTCCGGTTATACAGGCAGCATAACCCGCGAGGAGCTGGAAAAGGTAAAGGGTATGCCCTGGGCCGTAGGGCTTTCGGAATATCATAGCCACAATGCCCGCAACCTGGACTTCACCCTGGAAAACGTGGTGTATAATGGAGTTATATCCACAGGCGAAGGCTTCCACATGGACCGGGATACCGGCGACCCGCTCCACCGGGTCCCCGAAGAACTCTGGTACAATATCAGCGTCCTTCGCAGCGAGCCAAAGCCCGTTTATCAGGCAGGCCTTATTCTTCATATGAAAAACGGTTCCGTCTGGAATCCGCCCAGAACGTGCTACCTCAGTTCTCTGGATATAGACTCCGATTCCGTTATCCACGGCAAAGTATTCCTTAACGGTCAGCCTGTGATCCCCGAACCCGGCGTGGTATATAAGGGCTTTATTACGGTCCAGCCGGGCAAATAGTCCCATCATATAAGCACAAGGAGGAACACCCCCATGCTGTTGGAGGAACGCTATGACCTTTTTCAACGCCTTGCCAATCTGGAGGAGGCTGTATACAATTATATCTTTTTCCGGGATATAGCTCCGCTGAAGCAGCTGATGAAGGACCCCGCCTACGACGAGGTTTTTACCAAGCGCTTTGCTGTGTCAAACAAATACGAGCTTCTGGACTCAGTCCGGATGACCGACCTTGCCCGCAAGGGCCTGATGGTCCCCTACGAAAGCGTCGTCGTAAGATGCAAGCGCAGGGAGGTCAATAACCTCCCCTGCGTTTACATCCTTTATTCTCTAAAAGGCAGCTTCCAATGCGAAGTGGCGGGCGAAAAGCTCGAACTGTCCGAAGGCTGCCTGTGTATGTGCAATGCCGGTGTTCCAAACTCCTTTGAAACCGCCGATCCCGACGGGCTGTGTATCACCATGGCCCTGACCAAATGGTACATAAGCTCGGTCCTTATGCAGCGGATGCCACACAACTCGGTGTTTGGCAACTTTTTTGAACACGGGGTCTTCAACACCGGCCTGGCCGAATCGTATATTTATATCGATGCCAAAGGCTCCGAAAAAATACGCTTTTTCCTGTCCGAGGCCCTTAATACCTTCCTCAACACCGGATTTCAGGAGCAGGAGGTAATGAACGCCTATATCATCCTGTTCTTCGACGAGTTTATCAAGCTATACGAAAAAAGCACCGAGCTTTCCTCCAACGATGGTCATGTAAAGGCGGCCGAAATAATAAACTATATTTACGAAAACTATACCCAGGCGACCCTGTCCTCTGTCGCCGCCCATTTCCACTTCAGCAACAACTATCTTTCCGGCATAATCAAAAAACTGATGGGCAAAAACTTTACCGATCTGGTCCACGAGATACGAATGGTCAACGCCTGTCAGCTGCTTAAGGACACTACCTTGCCGGTAAACGAAATAGCTCAAAAGGTGGGTTATCAGAACTCCAACCATTTTTACAGACTTTTCAAACAGGCACACGGGTGTACTCCCGCCGAATTCAGGAAGAAAGAAAAAACCGCCTTGAAAAAGCAGAAAGGAGGAACCGCTTCCGGCTGACTGGTGGTTCAATACCTCACCAGTTGCCCCAAGGCGAACAAGCGAAGAAAATAATTGAAAAGGAGAAGAAAAATGAAAAGAAAGTTACTGCCCCTTATCCTGGTCCTTGCTCTGTTGCTGACAGCTCTTTCCGGCTGCGCGAGCAAAGACGAATCATCTGCCCAGTCGTCTCCCGCTCAAAGCCAGCAGACATCCGTCTCTGATGAGCAGTCGTCCGACCCCGACACCGGTGTGGAAACCGACTCAGCCGAACCTCAGGAAGAACCCTATTTCCCTCTGAAAGAATCCAAAACCCTGTCCTATTGGGCGGCTCTGCCCTTCGAGGCATCCGCTATCATTACCAACCTGGAAGACACTCCGGGCTACCGCTATTTGTCCGAACGTCTGAATGTAGATTTCGACTTTGTCAGCGTTTCGGCCATGGTCAGCTCCGAACAGTTCAACCTTATGATAGCCTCCGGTGAATATTGCGATATCCTTTCCAGCATTACCGGCTATTCCGGCGGCGTCTCCAAGGCTTATGACGACGGAGTTATCATCGAGCTTAAAGACGGTATCGACAAATATTGCGAAAACTATTCCACTCTGCTGGACAGGCTGGATGTCCGTCCCGATGTCCAGACCGACGACGGAAAGTATCTGGTGTTTTACAACCTGTACGAAGATTATAACGTCCTCACCGGCGTGACCGTCCGTCAGGACCTGCTTGATAAGCTGGGTATGGACGCCCCCGTAACATATGACGACTACGAAGCCTTTGGCCTTGCTGTAAAAACAGAATTTGGCATTTCCGACCCCATTCTCCTTTCCTCCGACTGCAATACCTGGGCAAAGGGCTACAACACATCCGGCTTTGCCGCCGATTCGTCGTCCTCAGCAGCCACTACCCTCTATCAGGTGGATGGGGAAATAAGGTCAGCTTTTACAGACGGAAGCTATCTTGAATACCTCAAACTTATGAATTCGTGGTATAATAAGGGCATCATCAACAGCGACTTCTTCTCCCGGGATACAAACTCCAAATCCTCCTCAGTCGAAGCGCTCATACTGACCGGCGAAGTCGGTCTTTATGAAAACGATGCCAACACCATCGTCAACCACGAATCTCAGGCCGCCACCGACGGATATCTGCTTTCCGGTATAGGCTGGCCCCGAATGACCGTCGACTCTGTCAACCATATCGGCTCCACCATATCCCAGGTATCCCTTGTCCAGTCCAATGGCGCAGTCTCCATCTCTACCCAGTGTGACGATCTGGAGCTTGCCTTTGAGTTCCTGGATTTCATGTATACCGACGAAGCCATGATGCTGGCAGCTTATGGCTATCCCGAGCTGTACGATCTGGACGATGACGGACACGTCGTATTTACCGACGAAGCCGAAGCCCTTTTCGTCAGCAACGAATATGGCGAAATGACCCGCAATACCGGCAAGACCCTCTTCTCCGCCGGCATTGCCGGCAAGCGGACTCAGGATGATATGTACCTTAACTGGGGCTGGGATTCCAAAGAGGTCGCCGCTGTAGAGCTTTGGAACAGCGAATATTACGACGAAGCCTGGATGCTTCCCATGAACATCAGCCTGACTACCGAAGAAGCCGAATCCATATCCGACATTTCCAGCACCATCGGCACCTATGCCGCCGAACGGATAGTCGGCTTCATCACCGGTGATACCCCCTTCGAGAAGTTTGACGATATGGTCACCGAAATAGAAAATATGGGACTTGCAGAAGTCATAGCTGCATATCAATCCGCTATGAACAGATACCTGGACCGTTGAAAATACAAGGAGAATGATCGAACATGAGCAAAAAAGTCAGATATGAACACCTTCTTTCGCCAATAAAGATCGGCAACGTAGTGCTTAAGTCGCGAATGCTTTCAACCAAAGCTATTCCCGCCGGACTACAGGGCGCCGACAACTACCCCAACGACGCTTTTATGACCCATATGGCTTCTGTTGCCCGCAACGGCGCAGCGGTCGTGACCTGCCACGGCGGTCACTGGCAGAAAATGGGCGGCGGTATGCCAATGCCCATGCCCAAAGAGGGGGAGGAACCCTCTCCCGATATGCTGGAAATGATGGAAATGATGAAGGCCGAGATGGCCAAAAAGCCCAAATGCGCCAGCAACGAAATGGTCAATCTGGATATCGAGCGGGGCGGCGTTCAGCAGGTATACGCCAGTCTGGCCGACCAGATACATTACTACGGCAGTCTTGCTTCCATCTCCATGATGGATATCGAACCCAAGGGCCTCAACATTTCCGAGATAACCGAGATCCCCGAAGGCAAAGGCGGCGAAACCTATCGCTATTCTGTCGGCCCCGCCGCCACCGAACAGCAGCTGGACGACCTGATCGAAGAATTTGTGGATAAGGCCAAGCTTTACAAATCTCTGGGCTTTGACATGGTCAGCTTCTATATGAGCTATCGCGCGTCTCTGCTTGCCCAGTCCCTGTCCCCCGCCATGAACTTCCGTACCGATAAATACGGCGGAAGCTTCGAAAACCGCGCCCGCCTTACTCTCGACCTTTTCCGCCGGGTAAAAGAAGAATGCGGCAGCGATTTCCTTATCGAGGCTCAGATAACCGGCGAAGAAGAACCCGGCGGCTACACTCTGGACGACTTTATCCGTTACGCCAAAATGTGCGAAGGACTGGTAGACATTTTCCAGATCCGTGCGGTGGACGGCAAGGCTTCTCACCCCATCGGCTTCAACTCCACCATGGAGCAGCCCTCCACCCTGCGCTATGCCGAAGCCCTTAAAGCCAGCGGCTGTAAGATAATCACCGCTCCCGTCGGCGGTTTCCAGGACCTGGACATTATTGAAAAAGCCATTGCCGAAGGCAAAACCGATATGGTCGCCATGGGCAGAGCCTTCATCTGCGACCCCGGCTATTATCAAAAAGCTATCGAGGGCCGGGGCGAAGACGTTGTTCCCTGCATCCGCTGCAACAAATGCCACGGCAATAACTCTACCCGCGCCGTCGGCTGCTCGGTCAACCCGGTGGTGGGCCTGTCTCATAAAATCGACCATATGGTCAACCCCGTTACCCGCGTTAAGCAGGTCGCCGTCATCGGCGGAGGCCCGGCCGGTATGCGTGCAGCCATAACCTGTGCCGAAAGGGGACACAAGGTCACCCTGTTTGAAAAGAACGCCTATCTTGGCGGTCAGCTCCATCACGCCGACTTTGCGTCGGGCAAATGGCCGGTCAAAAACTATAAGGATTGGGAGATTCGCCAGCTGGATAAGCTGGGTGTCGAGGTCAGACTGAATACCCCTGCCACCAGAGAGCTTATAGATGCCGGAGACTTTGATACCATTATTGCCGCCACCGGTGCCGAACCCGTAAAGCCCAACATCCCCGGCAAGGACGGAAAAAACGTCTGGGTCCCCATCGACGTATACGGCAACGAGGACCAGCTGGCCCAAAACGTAGTGGTAGTCGGCGGAGCCGAAACCGGGGCCGAAACCGCCCTTCATCTGGCTCAAAAGGGCCATACCGTCACCATTCTCACCAGAGGGCGCAACCTTATTCCCGACGCTCAGGTAGTCCACTACAAAACCTCTCTTGAGGACGTGCTTAACGAACAGCCCAATCTTTCCCCTATCACCAATGCCACTACCGTTGAAATAACTGACGACGGTGTCTATTATCTCGACAGATCCGGCGAAAAGAAATTCGTCGCCGGTGGCAGCGTTGTCCTTTGCGGCGGCGTAGCTCCCAGACAGGCCGAGGCTATGAGCTTTGTTGGTCTGGCTCCCGAGTTCTATGTCATCGGCGATGCCAAAAAGCCCGGAGACATTATGGCCTGCACCCGCTCCGCCTACTCCATCGCAAGTCTTATCTGAAATATAACAGAAATAAACAATCCGGGGGAGCTGCCAATATCGGCAGTTCCCCCGGATTGTGGTTATTATAGCTTTTATTCGTCGGTTTCGTCCTCAGGCGCTACGTCAATCTCCGTCAGGACCTCTTCGTCCTCAGGCTGCGGTTCAGCAGCCTCCAGAGTCTGTTCGTCAGCCTTATTAAATTCCTTCAATCCGTCAGGATCGGTGTAAACCTGTTCAAACTGCTGGGACGACATGGTTTCGTGTTCCAGCAGGAACTGCGCCACAATATGAAGCTTATCCATATTTTCTGTCAAAATAGCTTCGCAGCGCTTATAAGCCTCGGTCAGAATGCGCGAAACCTCTTCGTCGATCTCGGCAGCCAGACGCTCAGAATAGCTCTTGGTGTGGCCATAATCCCGACCGATGAAAACCTCCTCGCCGCTTTCCAGACACACGGGTCCGATCTTCTCGCTCATGCCATAGATCGTGACCATGTTTCGGGCGATGGATGTCGCCCGCTGGATATCGTTGGAAGCGCCGGTAGATATATCCTCAAGCACCAGAGCCTCGGCTACCCGGCCGCCCAGCAGGGAAACGATCTGCTCAAGCATCTCTCCCCGGGAAGCATAGCTTTTGTCCTCTTCCGGCAAGGAAATGGTCATGCCACCGGCCTGACCCCGGGGAATAATGGATATCTGGTGGACCGGGTCGTGGGTAGGCAGCGCCTTCATGACCACAGCGTGACCGGCCTCATGATAAGCGGTAAGCTTCCGTTCTCTCGGGGTGACCACACGGCTTTTTTTCTCGGGTCCGGCAATGACCTTGATCATAGCGTCCTCAATGTTTTTCATGGTAATGAACCGCTTTTTCCCTCTGGCAGCCAGCAGAGCCGCCTCGTTAAGCAGGTTTTGCAGATCTGCACCGGTAAAACCAGCGGTAGTTTTTGCAATGACGGAAAGGTCAACGTCTTCTGCCAGCGGCTTACCTTTGGCATGGACCTTAAGTATATCCTCGCGGCCCTTGCTGTCGGGAGTGCCTACATAAACGGTGCGGTCGAAACGGCCGGGACGCAGCAGCGCATTATCCAGAATGTCGGCCCGGTTGGTAGCAGCCAGGACAATAACGCCCTCGTTGCCTACAAAACCGTCCATCTCAACCAGCAGCTGATTCAGAGTCTGCTCTCTTTCGTCGTGTCCGCCGCCCAGACCTGCGCCTCTCTTGCGGCCCACAGCGTCGATCTCGTCGATAAAGATGATAGCGGGGGCGGCCTTCTTTGCCTGGTCAAACAGGTCGCGTACTCGGGACGCGCCCACGCCAACGTAAAGCTCAACAAAGTCGGAACCGGAGATGGAAAGGAACTGGACCCCCGCCTCACCGGCCACAGCCTTGGCAAGGAGAGTTTTGCCGGTACCCGGAGGGCCAACCAGAAGGACCCCCTTGGGGACCTTGGCGCCAATATCGCTGAACTGAGCCGGGTTTTTAAGGAATTCGACTATCTCCTGAAGCTCGGCCTTTTCCTCGTCAGCTCCCGCAACATCGTCAAATGTGACCTTCTGCTTTTCGTCGATGCCGACCTTGGTCCGCGCCTTGCCGAACTTCATGGTGCTGGCAGCGCCGCCCTGGCTCTTGTTCATCATATAGTACCACACGCCCAAAAACAGCATGGCGATAATAAGATACGGCACAAACATGAGCCACCAGGGGCTTTCATATTGGGGCGGATAGTCGTATTTTTCGATTATTCCGTCCTGATACTGCTGGCTGATAATGTCACTGAATTCGGAATAGAACAGTTCAAGACTGTACACCTCATAGGTTGCATAGGTCGACCCGTTAACGGGCTTATACAGCTCCATATAAAGGACATTATCTTCCAGCACGAACTGCTTGACATTCTCTTCTTCAAACTGGTCGCGGATATCCGAAAACACCATGGTGCTGGTATCGTTGCTGCCAAGCATAATAACTATCGACGCCATAAGTATTCCAAACACCAGTATAAAGAAGATAATATTCTGGGGACCGGGAGTTTTTCGCTGTTTGTTCATTTTTCATAAACCTCGGGTTTAAGGATGCCTATATAGGGGAGAGTGCGATAATTGTCGGCATAATCCAGACCATAGCCAACAACAAAAGCGTCAGGTACGACAAATCCTGCGTAATCGGCGGTAACGTCAGCAACGCGGCGCTCGGGCTTGTCAAGAAGCGTGCATGTATGGATGGAAGCCGGTTTTTTTGCTCCCAGCATATCGATGAGGAAAGCCATGGTGTTGCCGCTGTCGAGAATATCTTCGACTATTATCACGTGTCGGCCCTCGATATCGGCTGTTATGTCCTTGGTCACCCGGACCGTACCTGAAGAAACGGTGCTTTTGCCATAGGATGACGTGGCCATAAAGTCCAGGGTGCAGGGGATATCGACCTTTCTTACAAGGTCAGCCATGAAGATAAACGAGCCGCGGAGTACGCCGACAAAAAGGGGATCCTTGTCGGCAAAATCCCGGCGAATGTCGGCGGCCATTTCGTCGATACGCGCTGAGAGCTGTTCTTCGGTCAAAAGAATTTTTAAAATATCGTCGTGCATGGTTTTCATCTTGTTTCAGAGCGCTCCTCTGAGCGCCTCCTTTCCAAAGATTTTCTTTGTTTTCTGGTTATGTGACCGATGATAAAATCAGTATCGGTTCATGCTTTGATTATCGGTTCCTTATGGTTATCTGGATCATCTCGTCGCCATCGGCGGGCAAATAGCTTTCATCAACGCCAAATCCATATACCGCCGCCACAGCGTCAGCGCTGGCAATAACGGGGATGGACCCCCGTATCCCAGCAGGGACCTTTTCGTCGATAAACAGTTTTTTCAGGCTTTTGGCTGGGCGACCCGGAAGCTTTATCCGGTCGCCGGTACGGCGGCTGCGGACATACAGCGCGCCATCTATCATATCACGTTTTATGGCAAATGTGTTCCTGTTTTTCGCTAAATCCGGGGTTTTGCAGGATATTTTACAAAAAATTAAAAATTTGCCTGTTTCCACCTTGCCATTTTCAGGCAGTTCAATGCAAAAATCCTCTTCCCTGCTGTCTTCCGTCATAAAAATCAGTCTGTCATACTGCCGGACAGCGGTTATTCCACCGGGCAGCGACAACCGTCCAGAGGGCAACCCCCCGTCGCACAGCCGCCACAGCTGGTCAAGCTGGCGGGAACTGAGGCTCAGGCCCCCGCTGGCAGCCTCATATCCATCTCTCAGCGTCCTTATTCCCAGGGGCCTTGGCCCAAGGGCAGAAACGGATATCTCCCCCGAAAAGCCGCTGGCCGCCGTAAGGTATTGCTCGTCCAGTCTCAGGTTTTCGCACATATCGACCGATGCTCTGGCTGCCGATGGGTTGATCTCCCTCAAAACCGGCAGCACCCTGGCCCGGATGCGGTTTCTGGTATATGTCTCGTCGCTGTTAGTGTGGTCCTCCACGTGTTCAAGGCCCTGCCGGTCGCAATATTTCTCGATCTCCGCTCTGGGCGCAAACAGGATGGGCCTTATGAGCCTGTCCCTTACCGGAGGTATGCCGCACAGCCCTCGAAGTCCGGTGCCTCTGGCCAGATGCATTATCACCGTCTCAAGATTGTCGTCAGCATTGTGGGCAGTGGCCAGTCTCTGGGCGTCAAAATGCTCCATCGCCCGGTCGAAAAATTCATATCGCATCCGGCGGGCGGTTTCTTCGATGCCGTCTCCGGTCAGCGCAGCCTGAGCAGCCACATCTCCCGAGCCGACATAAAGGGGGACTGACATTTCCCGGCACAGGCTGCTGACAAATTCCTGATCCCGGTCAGATTCGCTGCCCCTGAGCTGATGGTTATAGTGGCAGGCATACAGAGTAAATCCCAATTCTTCCCTGAGCTGAGCCAGCACACTCATCAGACATACTGAATCGATCCCCCCGGACAGGGCGCATACGACCCCCTGACCCGGATCTATCATCCGGTGGCGACGGATAAACGCGGCGGTATCATTGATCATCGTGGACCCACTCTCTGTCGGCAAAGGTGGTGTACTGAGCCAGCCACTGGACCTTTACCGTAGCGGTTTCGCCATGGCGGTTCTTTGCCAGGATTATTTCTGCCACGCCGGGTTCCTCGGATGCGTCGTTATAATAATCGTCGCGGTAAAGGAAGATGACCTCGTCGGCATCCTGCTCGATGGATCCGGATTCGCGCAGATCCGAAAGTATGGGTCGCTTGTCATCCTTTCTGGACTCAACAGTTCGGCTCAACTGGCTCAGGCAGATGACCGGAACGTCCAGCTCCTTAGCCATGATCTTCAGCGCCCGGGATATTTCGGAAACGACGGTCACGCGGTTATCGCTTACCCGTCCGGAGTTACCGGCGCTTTGCATCAGCTGGAGATAGTCGATTATAACAAGCCCCAGATTGTCCACCCGGCGGCAAATGGCGTTGATCTCCGCAACCGTTATGGAAGCGTTGTCGTTCAGGCGAATATCCGTCTGGCTCAGGGATGACGCGGCCAGCCCGATCTTGCTCCAGTCGTTGTTGTCGAGCCGACCGGTGGTAAGCTTGTTGCTTTCGACAAAGGATTCTGTGGAAAGCAGACGCATGGCCAGCTGGATCTTTGACATTTCCAGCGAAAAGATGGCAACGCATTTCTGTGATTTTTTCGCGGCTCCCAGAGCAATGTTCAGGGCGATGGAGGTCTTGCCCATGCCCGGTCTGGCAGCCAGGATAATAAGGTCGGTTTTGTTCAATCCACCCATTTTCCTGTCCAGATCACGAAAGCCCGTCTCGATACCGGGGATCCCGCTGGTATTTTTGCTCAGTTCTCTGAGCCGTTCAAACACAGAGTTCAGAACACCGGACACCGGTTCCAGTTCGCTGGTGTTTTTGTCCCGGCGGACCGCAAATATCTTCCGTTCGGCAGCCTCCAGCATCTCGTTGGTGGTGCCTACGCCCTCATAAACCATTTCGGTAATGTCTCCCGAAGCGGAAAGCAGCCTGCGTTGAGTAGCCTTCTCGGCAACGATGGAGGCGTATCGAACAGCGTTGGAAGCGGTGGGGGTTATCTCCATCAGCTGCATAATATAGCTGGTGGAAGTGTCTTCGTCAAACACACCGCGCTGCCGCATGGCAGCCAGGAGCGTCACCGGGTCGATAGCATCGCCGTGGTTGAACATATAATACATCGTCTCGAATATGTCCTTGTTCTGGGACAGATAAAAGTCATCTGCCCTGACCACGGAAACGATATCGTTGATGCACCGGGCATCAAGCAGGACGGCCCCCAGCACGCTCTGCTCAGCCTCAAGGCTGTATGGCGCCTGGCGGATAACAGCAGTGTCCATAGAAAAACTCCTTTGCCAATATGAACCGGAAGAGCCGGGAATATATATCCCGGCTGTCCGGCGTTGACGGACTTAATATCCGCCGATGGTCAGATCAGTGGC
Organism: uncultured Oscillospiraceae bacterium; assembly: GCA_964384255.1. Lineage (GTDB taxonomy): Bacteria > Bacillota > Clostridia > Oscillospirales > Oscillospiraceae > SIG469. Next base: position 18,561 of record CAYLKH010000018.1, read on the forward strand.
CGCTTAAGCCTCGACCACCTGAACAAAAATGGTTCCGGATATGTCAAAGCCCATTTTGCACTTGACCTCATAGGAGCCATATTGCTTAATGGGATCGTCCTGAACGATCTTGCGCTTGTCAATATCGATCCCATACTGCTCCTTAAGGCAGTCAGATATCTCGGCAGATGTGACCGCACCAAACAGGCGTCCGCCCGCTCCGGCCTTGGCAGGGACCTTGACAACGCAGCTTTCAAGCTTTTTAACAACGGCCTGAGCGTTTTCGATATCCCGCAGACGCTGCTCCTGCTTGTGCTTTTCGTTAAGCTTAAATGTGTTCATTTTGTCGGCAGTGGCCTCAACAGCCAGCTTTCTGGGCAGGAGGAAATTTCTTGCGTATCCGTCCTTGGCGTCAATAAGGTCGCCCTTTTTGCCAACGCCCTTAACATCCTGCTGAAGAATAACTTTCATGGTATTTACCTCACTTTGCGTTGAATATCATTCGTAATATTTATCAATAGACGCTATAAGCTCCGACAGCACCTCGGTAGTGCTTTTGCCCGAGACCTGCGCGCCTGCGGTGGCAGCATTGCCTCCCCCGCCCAGAGGCTCCAGCACCATCTGGACGTTTGTGTCGCCAATAGATCGGGCAGAGATCATGACCCGCTCTCCGTCTGGATAAAGGACAAATGATGCCATTATTCCGGAAATGTTCAAAAGCTCGTCGGCAGCCTGAGCCGCTATGGTGCGGTCAACAGTCTTGTCCAGCGCCGCAATGGCGATCTCCTTGCGATAAAGCTTTGCCTTCTGGATTATGCTGTAGCGGGAGATAGCTTCCTCCAGATCGTTTTTAAACAGCTTTTTGACCTCGACAGTGTCGGCCCCGGCCCGACGAAGGAACGCCGCGGCATCAAAGGTGCGTCCACTGGTGCGGACGGTAAAGTTCTTGGTGTCAAGCACCATTCCCGCCAGCAGAGCGATAGACTCCACCGGAAGGATATCCTTTGCCTCGACGATATATTGCAAAAGCTCGGTGGCCAGCTCACTGGCCGACGAAGCAAAGGGTTCGTTGAAATTCAGGGTAACGTTTTCGATATAATCTGCCGCCCGGCGGTGATGATCCACCACAGCAACTCTGTTGAGCGACTGCAAAAGCGCAAGGCTTTCCACCTGGTCCGGCCTGTTGGTATCGACCACCACCAGCAGCGACCGGCTGTCCGCCGCCACCAGCGCGTCCTGAGGAGCGATAAAAACTCCTTCATATTCAGGCTTTTCCTTCAGCAGCCGAATAAGGTTGTCCGCAGCATTGTTTTCCTCGTCCACAACGATGAACCCCGGAACTCCCTTTTTGCGGCATACGCATATAATGCCCGCCGCAGCGCCAATAGCGTCGATATCAGCCATTTTGTGGCCCATGACATAAATGCTTGACGACTGAGCGACCAGCTCGCTCATGGAGTTTGCCATGACCCGGGACTTGACCTTGGTATGGCGCTCAGTCTCCCGGTTGCGGCCGCCGAAGAATGCAAAGTTGAACCGGTCCTTGACCACCGCCTGGTCGCCGCCCCGGGACAGGGACATTTCGATGCTCAGGGCAGCAAAGTCGTATCCCTCGCCAAAGGTGGGCGCGTCTCTGCCAATGCCTATGCTGATAGTGGCTGCAACTCCGGCAGAGTTTTTGATGTTCTTGACGGATTCAAGGAGCGAAAACTTGTCGTCAACAAAGCCCTGATAATACCTGTCTTCAAAAATGAATATATAGCGGTCGCGGTCGGTTTTGCGAAGCATACCGTTTTTGCCCTCGGCCCAGGCGCTGATAAGGTCGTCGATACTGGCCAGAAGAGCGGATTTGTCTTTTTCGTTGACGTTTTTGGTCAGCTCGTCGTAATTGTCGATCATGACAATAGCGACCACAGGACGGGACGCGATATATTCGTCTCTGGTGTTCAGCAGCTCTGTTTCGTCGATAAAATACAGGGTCGCCAGCATGATCAGCTGACCGCCGTCGCCGGAGCGGGCCACATTTCCAAAAACTCCATATCGTCTGCCGTTTACGGTCACCACGTCGGGGCATTCAGTTTTGCCGTCCAGCAGCCATTTGGTCGAAAAGTTTGGAATGCAGTCGCTGATCCTGACCTCGAAAAAATGCTCCTGCTTACCCGTCATCTGGACAAACCTGTCGTTAGCCCAAACTATCTCGCCGGTGCCGAGCCTCACCACCGCCATGGGGGACGGCATATTCATCAGCGTTTCCCTGCTGGCAGCGTCCATATTTTCGGTGTTGGACTGGATGTAGTTCAATATGTCGCGCCTGTTGCGGCGGCGCTTGATTACGAAATAGGTGTAAACAACGACCACAACAACGCATTCGCCCGCAGCCAGCTCATACATTTCGAGCCATGCCGTGGCCGCAGCAAAAAGCAAAAGTATTACGAAATAAAGTCTCATGCCCGGCTCAATAAGCCGCGACAATCGTTTGTTCAAAACTGTCCACCCCCATATATCTCCGGCTCTGATAAGTGATTTATACTACATTATAGCATTATTTTCCCGGCGCTTCAATGCTTTTTATTCATCCCGGAGACACCTGACGGCAGCAGGTATAATTTACCAGCAAAATTAATATATTCGGCCCGTCTTTTTTCGTTGTTTTTTCCAAAAAAAAGATATATAATCTTAAGTAACCGCCGATCAGATTGTTCACATTTGGGATTTGACCGCCGGTCACCTGAGATCGACGGCTACCGCCTGCTGGGCGATAGCCTCAGCTATTTGAAACGGGGGAGCCAAATTGGAAATCAACCTGCTGGCAGTGGGCGACGTTGTTGGTCAGGCCGGTCTTAAAATGCTGGCGCGGCAGCTGAAACCGCTCAAGAAAAACCGGAATATAGATTTTACCATCGTCAACGGCGAGAATGCCGCAGGGACAGGCATCTACCCAAACCAGGCCGACAGCATTTTTGCCGCCGGAGCCGACGTAATAACCCTGGGCAATCATGCCTTTGGCAGGCGGGAGATAAACTCCTGTCTGGACGACAACCGCTATATCCTCCGGCCCGAGAACTACTCTCCTCAGCGTCCCGGCAGCGGAGTGGGCGTTTTCGACTGCGGAAGCTTCCGGGTGGCGGTCGTAGACCTGGTAGGCAGGCTCAACATGAGCGTCGGCCCCAACAACCCGTTTTTAATGGTCGACGATATTCTGTCCAAAACTGAAGCCGAGGTCAGGGTAGTCGAGATCCACGCCGAGGCCACCTCCGAAAAGCTGGCCATGGGCTGGATGCTGGATGGCCGGGTGTCCGCGGTTTACGGAACCCACACTCACGTTCCCACAGCCGACCAGCGTGTACTCCCCAGGGGGACGGGCTATATCACCGACCTGGGCATGACCGGGCCATACGATTCCGTTATCGGCATCCGGCCCGAACAATCCATCGCTCTTTTCCGGGGGGACCAGACCTCCCGATTTGAACAGGCTCCCGGCAAATGCCGGATGGATGCCTGCATATTTACCATCGACACTGCTACCGGCCTTTGCCGCCACATAGAAAGGGTGAATCTGCTTGACTGACGCTATAACCATTGTCCACGCCGCCGACTTTCATCTCGACAGCAGCTTTGCCGGGCTCAGCCCTCAGCGGGCGTCCCAGCGCAGAGCTGAGCAACGGGAGCTTCTGGGCGATGTTTTCGCGCTGGCAGAGCAAAATAAGGCCCAGGTCATCCTGCTGGCAGGCGACCTGCTGGACAGCGACAACGCCTATTACGAAACCACCGAGCAGCTGCGTCAGCTCTGCCGCGAAAGCTCTGCGGAAATATTCATCTCCCCGGGCAACCACGACTTTTTCAGCCAAAGCTCCCCCTACGGAGCCATGATATGGCCCGACAACGTACATATTTTCCGTTCCGGGCGTATCAGCGCCTTCGAGCTTCCGAAGCTGGGCCTTCGGGTCTACGGCGCAGGCTTCACCCGAGCCGACAGCCCTGCCCTGCTGGATGGCTTCTCCGCCGCTGACGACGGCATGATCAACATCATGGTCATCCATGGTCAGCTGGGCGGCACCACCTACAACCCCATTTCCGACCAGCAGATCGAAGCCTCCGGCCTCGACTATCTGGCCCTTGGCCATACCCACAGCTTCAGCGGTATACTCAAGCTGGGGCAGACCCACTTTGCCTATCCCGGCTGTCCCGAAGGCCGCGGCTTCGACGAAACCGGCAGTAAGGGCGTTATCCTCGGCTCTGTAAGCAAGCATAACGTCCGGCTTGATTTCGTCCCCATCGCCCGCCGCCGCTACGAGATCGTCTCCATCGACCTGACCGGCAGCGACGACCATGTTCAAACCGTTGCCGACGCTCTTCCCGGAGACACCGGTGACCATATCTACCGCATCATCCTCACGGGCGAAACTGCTGACCCCCCCGATGTTGCCACCCTTACCACCTCCTTTGAAGGCAGATTTTACGGCCTTCAGATCAAAGACCATACCTCCCGGCTTACAAGCATATGGGACGGCGAAAACGATCAGACCCTCCGGGGCGAGTTCCTGACCCGTCTGCGCAGACGATGGAACTCAGCAGCGTCAGAGGAAGAAAAGCAGCAGATAGAGCTGGCCGTCCGGTTTGGATTGGCCGCACTGGACAGGAAGGAGGCTCCCGGAGCTTGAAAATACTCAAAATGAAGGCTACCTTCGGGTGCCTCGATAACGAAAGCATGACCCTGAAACCGGGTCTTAACATAATCACCGCCCCCAACGAATCCGGCAAATCCACCTGGACCGCCTTTATCAAATCCATGCTGTATGGCATCGACACCTCCGAACGGGACACCGCCTCCCGTGTAGCCGACAAAAACCGCTATCGCCCCTGGTCGGGCGCAGCCATGAAGGGCGTTATGGAGGTCGAATGGCAGGGCCGGAAAATAACTCTCGAGCGTAAAAGCCGGGGCAGAGCCCTTTTTGCTGACCTCACTGTGCGGGACTCCAAAACCGGCGACGAGATCGACGAGATCAACGCTCAGAACTGCGGCGAAAAGCTGCTGGGCGTATCTAAAGAGGTTTTTGAACGCAGCGCCTTTATCCGTCAGGCGGGCATCGGGTTTGACCACAGCAACGAGCTGGAAAAGCGCCTGCTCGCCATGGTCACCACCGGCGAAGACGGAGTATCCTTTTCCGAGGCCGATGCCTATCTCAACAATCAGCAGAACAGGCGCCGCCATAACAAAACCGGTCAGCTGCCCTCTCTGGAAAACGATATTGCCGACATCGACCGAAAGCTCAACGACCTCAAATCGGTCAACCAGCGCATTGTTGAGCAGACCGGCAAGATCGAACGGCTGACCGTCGAGCAGGAAAAGCTGCAAAACGACCTTAACCTTATCCGTATCCGCGAGGATGTAGAAAAGCTCGGCCGCCTGCAAAAGGCGAAAGAAGAACTGGTCGAAGCTCAGGGGCAGTTAAAATCCCTTAAAGACCAGATCCAGGGTCTGCCCTCTGACGCTACCGAGGAACGCATAAACGTGGCCTACCGGGGCATCGACGCCCTTGAAGCCCTTGAAGAGCAGGTCCGGGTCCGCTGTATGGAGCAGAACGCCAAGGAGCGGGAACCGGTTGAGGAGATCGTTCCTCCCCCGGCACTTAAGGATATGTCCGCCTCCCAGGCCTGGGATCAGGCCCGGAAGGACACCGAAACCGCCAACGACCTTTCTGCCAGAATGTCCATCAAAAAGCAGCCTGTCCTTGTTCTGGCTGCCCTGATGGCCGTGGCCCTGCTGACCCTTGTATTTTCTCTCAGCACCGAATTTATCCAAACCTATATCCCTGCTCTGATGCTGGGAGTCCTGGCTATCGCTCTGGGGGGGTTCTTCCTTTGGAGCCGGAACAACAGCATACTGGCCCACAGCCAGCTTGAGGATATCCTCAGGGGCTACAAATGCACCACCGTGTCGGGCATAATGGATGCCGCCTCTACCTATCGCGAAAAACTCGCCCTGGCCGACAGCCGGAGCAGTCGTCTGGCCGAAGATCGCGCCAGAGTCAACGAGGCGAAAGCCGATCTGGAAAAGAAGCGGGCCGCGCTCAACGGAGTTATCCATCTTTACGCGCCCGGTACCGAGTCTGCCGCTCAGGCGAAAGCAGAGCTGGAGCGGCTGAGCCGGGTTCTTTCCAGAATAAGCGCCACCAGATCCCGAATATCCGCAGCCGAGCAGGTCATCGAAGCTTACGGTCAGGTCCCTGACCACGGCTACACCGCCGCCGACCTGAGCAAATTCCCCACCGGCGACAAGCTTAAGGCCGGTGCCAGCCTGAGCCGGGCCAACGCCGATCTTGAGATCGCCCGGAACGCTCTTGCCATGTATACCGGCGAGCGCAAGGCCATGGGCGACCCCGCAGAACTTTTAGCCAGGCGGGAAGATCTTCTGGCTAAACACACCTCGTTGACCGAAGAATATCAGGCTATCGAGATCGCCCGTCAGGTCCTTCGTGAAGGCTCCGACGAGCTTCAAAGCCGTTTTGCCCCCGCCATCAACCAGCGAGCCAGCGAATTGATGAGCGAGCTGACCGGCGGAAAATACAGCGGCGTTATCTTCGACCGCAACATGAACGCTCTGCTGGAGGACGATCAGGATTCCACTCTCCACAGAGCCGGACTGCTCAGCGGTGGAACGGCCGATCAGCTTTACCTCGCCATACGCATGGCCATATGCGAGCTTGCTCTGCCCGCCGACGATCCCTGTCCGCTGATCCTTGACGACGCGCTGGTCAATTTTGACGACGAACGTATGAAGCTTGCTGTCAAGCTCCTGCGGAGCGAGGCAAAGCAGCGCCAGATAATCCTTTTCACCTGCCACACCCGCGAACAGGGTGCCGAAGAAAAACCCGAATAAGCAGCTTGCAGGCAAAGCCCCAATGGCCTTGGCCTGCAAGCTGCAAGAGCGAACTTAAGTTCGTCCCTGCCGCTACGGCTACTTTCTACAGTCTGGAATAAACGTCTTTATTGCCCCGGGGTAGTCTGTACCCCGGGGCAAGCCATACCTTTTTGGGAACTTTTTCCGGATTTTTTCGTCTATCTTTGTAAAGGAGGTCCCTGCCATGAAAAAGAAGCTTTTTGCGACCATTATGATCCTTTCTCTTTTGTCCGGCTGCGGGCGCAGTCACTACGCCGGGACAGATGATTCCCCGGTCGTGGCTGACGGAACTGACGGCAGCAGCATCACCGAAGCGGCTGACGGATTCAGCGCATATTCCGGTCCCATCCTGCCCCTGACCACGGCGGGCGATACCCCCGGCATATCCGCCACCCGCGTCCTTGAGCTGGGAGAGAGCGACATCGACTCCGATGCATCCCCGCTGATATCCATATCAGACAGCTATACTCTGACCAATACCGGCAGCACTGACGCTCAGGTCACGCTGATGTACCCCATGGTCACGGATTTTATGAACTCCCTTGCCTGTCTGGATCCCAGCGCCACCCTTGACGGCCATTATCTGGAAACCGGGCTGATTTTTGGCGACGGTCTCAGCGCCTGGTCAGCAGATCAGCTCAATATCCAGCGCTTCACCAGCTTTGACGAATACGCATCCGCTCTGGCAGAGGACTCATACCTGGCAACTGCCCTGTCGGACCTTCCCGAGCTTGGGGATAATGTGACTGTATTTGCCTTCACCGACTGCTCCGCTCCCGACGGGATAAACGCTCCGACCCTTGGAATATCCTATGACCTCAAGGGTGTCGAAACTCCGGTGCTGACCTATGGCTTCAATGGCTTTGAGGGTGACTATTACGGCTCCTGCACCCGCGACTTCTTTATCCGGGATGACACCCCCATCCATTTGCTCATATTCTTTGGTGACGCTCCCGAAGAGTACGAGCTGACCTTTGGCGACGGCGGAAGCTCCGCAGATCCCGGCGGCTTTGACTATAAGCTGGATATCTATCAGACCAGCTTTTCCGCCCTTTTGGAAACCATTGTATCAGACTATTGCGTCAGCCATATGGCTCGTTATTACGGCACGGGTCTGGTCAGTCCGGAAGCCTTATATTCTGCCGCCGCCATGATGTACTCCCGTTGCTTTGACGGCGGGATCCCCGTGATCGTCAGATACGAAATGTTTTACTCCCTCGACGAGCTGCTTTCCGACGTTTGTTCAATAGCCAGAGTTGCGTATATGACGGCAGACATTTCCATTCCCGCCGGGCAGAGCGTAGACCTGACTTTTTCCTACGACCGCTCCATGAGCTACAATTATTACGGCACAGGCGACACCGAAGTTTACGGCATCGACCTTTTCAAATCTCTGGGCAGCAGCCTTGATTTCTCATGGCAAACCATCACCCTGGCCGGCATCACCCCGGAAAGCTCAACCTTTGAGTTCGGCCCAGACGGTCAGGCCAGCATTACTGACGAGCATTACAAGCTGATACTCAGGCGGCAATAAACGCAACGACCATATCCACCATCCCCCGGGATCCTGCTCCGCAGGGTCCCGGGGGCATTTTTGTATCCAAAGCTCCTCGGACCCTTGGATACGTTTCTCTTCGCCCGGTCCGTTTTCAATTTGCAAAGAAATGGGAAACAAGTGCAAACAAATGACATTGTCCCGGGTTAAAGCTTTTGATAAGCTTGATCTATCACACAAGCAAGGAGATGTTGTTTTGGCAATAAAATACGAAAACCTTCTTTCACCGATCCAGATCGGCGGTGTCATGCTGAAAAACCGCATGGTAAACACCGCCGGAACCCCCCACATGATCCAGGGCGGCGAAACCTATCCCACAGAAAAATGGTCAACTCATATTGCAAACCGTGCCAAAAACGGAGCGGCCGCCGTGTTTATCAACCACCTTTTTCTGGAAGGCGCCTCCGACAACAATATGGGTCAGCATAAAAAGGAAACCAGCTACGAATTTCGCGGCCACGACCTTTGCTGCGACCTGACCGACGAAGGCTCCCATGCCTACCTTTGCCAGATGATCGACGCCATCCGTTATTACGAATCCATCGCCATCACTCAGCCCCCCGGCAAATATCCCGCCATGAAGGGTATGGACCCGGGCCGCATGATGATGGACGAAAAAGACCGCGATCCCGAGGATATGTTCAAAATGTCCGGCAGGCAGGAGGGTCACAACATTGACCACGTGACCAGAGCCGAGATCCAGGAATATATCGACACCACTGTTGAAAACGCCAAAATATTAAAAATGTTTGGCTTTGAGATGTTTGCCATCCACTGCGCCTATCACAACAATCCGGCCTCAGAATTCTGGTCCACCTGCTGCAACACCCGTACCGACGAATATGGCGGCAGCGTAAAAAACCGCGCCCGGCTGATACTGGATATGTTTGACGCATTGCGCCAGACTCTGGGCAAAGACTTTCCTCTCGAGCTGCTTATCAGCTCCACCGGCCCCGGAGTCTCCATACCCGACACCATTGAGCTGGCCCGTATGGCCAAAGGGAAAATCGACGTTTTCCATATTCGTCACGGATACAAGGACCCCCAGCATCCTCTGGGCTATAACTCCACCCGTCAGGACCCCTGCCCCAATCTGGCGGCAGCAGCGGCGTTGAAGCAGGCTCTTGGGGACGAAATGCTTATAGGCGTTTCAGCCGGACTTCAAAACCCGGATTTCAGCGAGAAAATACTTAAGGACAAAAAGGCCGACATTATCTGTATGTCCCGGGCCTGGATATGCGACCCCGAATATGGCAAAAAGCTTTATGAAGGCCGGGGCGAGGATGTCAGGCCCTGTGTCCGCTGCAACAAATGTCATGTCCCCAACGTGTCCGACAAGTTCCGGGTAGTATGCTCAGTCAACCCCCTGCTGGGTTTTGAGGACAAGATCGACCGGATGATAGCCCCCGTTGAGAAGAAAAAAAAAGTTGGCATCGTCGGCGGCGGCCCGGCAGGTATGCAGGCAGCCGTGACCGCCGCAGGCCGCGGACACAATGTGACCCTTTATGAAAGATCCCATGTGCTTGGTGGCCAGCTGATCCATGCCGACTATCCTTCCTTCAAATGGCCCATGGCAGACTTTAAAAACTATCTTATCTCCCAGGTCTACAAGGCCGGAGTCAACGTTGTCCTGAATAGCGAGGTGACCCGGGAATTCCTGTCTGCCCAGCAGTTCGACGAGGTCATAGTCGCCATCGGTCCCGTATTCAAAAAAGCCGATATCCCCATGGAAGACGGGGTAAAATACGGGTTCCCCCTGGATGTTTACGGCGATGTTGAAAAATCCCTGCCCAAGAATATCGTTGTTATCGGCGGCAGCGAGACCGGCACCGAAACCGGAATGTATCTGGCCGAAAACGGCCACAACGTAACGGTCCTTACCCGTCAGGGTATGCTGGTGGCCGACGGACCCGGCGCCCATTTCCACGGAATGTTCCGTGAAGCCTATATGTCTCTGGAGCATTTTTCCTATGACCGCTATGTTCAAAAATATGTCTCCATCAGCAAAGACGGCGTGACCTATATCAACAAAGACGGCCATCAGGTCACCGTCGCCGCCGATTATGTGGTCTTTGCCACCGGCACCGCAGCCGATCACGACGGCTGTCAGGCTCTTTACGGAGCCGCCCCCCACACCCATTATATCGGCGACTGTTATCGTCCCGGCGACCTTCATAAGGCGCTGACAGCCGGTATGGCCACCGCCAACCAGATATAATATATTGAAAGGAAGTAAAAAATGAAAAAACTGTTGTCCCTGATAACCATTGCCGCCCTTGTTCTGGCGCTGATGTCGGGCTGCTCCGGCAGTCAGGACGGCGAAACCGCTCAGCCATCCCAGTCTCCCCAGCCCACAGCCGAAGAAACTGCCGAATCTGCTCCTGCTGTGGAAGAAGCAGAACCTGTCCAGCAGCCGGAGGAAGAGGATGCCGCTCCGGTAGAAAACCAGCTTCCTCTTACTGACGAGCCCGCTTCTTTTTCCTATTTCATCGAGCAGTGCGACCAGTATGGCGATTATCTCACCGCCTGGGCCGACAACGTAGCCTATAAGCAGGCAGAAGCTCTTACCGGCATTTCCGTCGATTTTCAGGAGCAGCCGGTCCAGTCCTTTACCGAAAAATTCAACCTGATGGTAGCCTCCGAGGATTACACCGATTTTCTCAAAAAGGTCGATACCATGTATGCCGGCGGAGTAGCTGTTGCCGTCAGTGACGAGGTCATTATCGACCTGTCGCCCTGGGTCAACACCGTTATGCCCAACTATCTTGCCGCTATGGACATTGACCCCACCGCGTATCTGGGCGCCTTTAACGAAGACGGCTCCGCTTATACCGTGATCTCCATCCTCAGCGAAGTAGTTAACGAGCGCGGCCTGTTTGTCCGTCAGGACTGGCTGGACGAGCTGGGTCTGGATGTTCCCGAAACCTATGACCAGCTTCACGATGTTCTGGTCGCCTTTAAAAACGCCTATGACTGCCAGTATACCTATTACCTCAGCGCCGATCTTCAGGAGATCTGCCTCAGCGGCGGTCTGGGTACCATCGGCTTCAAGATCAGCGACCGGGAATCCGCTACCCATTATTATCATAACGAAGGCGTTGTGACCAGCGCCCTTATTGAAGACAGCTTCAGGGACTATCTTGAGCTGCTGAACCAGTATTATACCGAGGGTCTTCTGGACCCGGATTTCTACACCGCCGAACTCAGTCCTCCCCAGCTTCAGGCGATCTGCTATGGTGGTGCCTCCGGCGTGTTTACTACAGAAGCCAACTTCCTCAGCCAGATGTATTCCCAGGCCGAGGACCCGGACTTCCAGCTCACTCCTCTTAAGGATATCGTCGTCAACGAAGGTGACAGGAGCGGTTTCGCGACCCCTCAGTGCTACTCCTCCGGCGGCGAACCCATATCCATTTCCTCCAACTGTCAGGACCCGGAGCTGGCCTGCAAATATCTCGATTTCTGGTACAGCGACAAGGGCGTTGAGCTGGCTAACTACGGTCTGGTGGACGAAAGCTTTGTTTACAACGACGACGGCTCCATCTCCTACACCGACATGGTCCTGGACAACCCCGACGGTATGCCCGCCAGGATCGCCAAGGGATATTACATTTGCAACAGCTTTGTTTCCAAAAGCATCAAAAGCGTGTCCTTCCTGGATTACGACGAAAAGCAGCTGGAAGCCGTTGAGGTTTTCAGCACCTGTGCCGACGATCTGCACCAGATCCCCGAGCTTGTCACCCTCAATGCCGAGGAGAGCGAGGTCGAAAACCGCTATCTGACCGACTGCGAAACCTATGCTAAAGAAATGGTCATGGGATTTTTGACCGGTTCTGTTTCCTTCGACCGCTGGGACGAATATGTAGCCCAGCTCAAGGAGCTTGGCATCGAAGACTGCATCGCCGTGCGCCAGACCGCCTATGACCGGTATATCTCCCGACTCAGCGAAATGTAATATTAAAAATCGGGCCGCCTCTTTGCAGAGACGGCCCGATTCAGGCTGTCATATTCCTTTTCTTCTCAAAACCTCGGCGGCGTAGCTGTTGTATTCCGGCTCGCCCCGGGTGATTTTATAGGTGGGGCGTGTGCCGTCGCCGTCCGGCTCAACAATTATCTTAATGCTGCCGATGGTGCTGCCCCAGGGGATAAGCTGATTTACCCGTTGGCGGTCAGAGGCCAGCTCGTACATATGGGTGACCCATATTCCCCGAACACCGGCCGCCTTGAATACGCCAATGACCTCTCGGGAAATGCGCAGATTCTCGTTTGGGCTTGTGGAATTCAGCGGTTCATTAAAAAGTACCAGGCTGTCGGGACCCGCCTCTTTAACAGCGGCGGCGATACGTCCGGCTTCCTCAGCCAGCAGACCATGGCGGGAGAAGGTCGCTCCGCTGGGAGCGAACACTGTGCATATTTCGGTGACCGGGCTGATGGCCGCCTGCTGCGCCGGAACGGCGATACCCAGCTGGAACAGCCACTGGGTGAGGGCGACTGACAGCAGAAACACGGTTTTTCCGCCCTGATTAGCGCCTGTAAGCACCAGCAGCTCGCCGCCAGCAGCGAATTCGATATCGTTGCAGACGACCGTTTCCTTGCCGCTTATGACCAGCAGGGGGTTGAACATGGTCTTTGCCGTAAAAGCCTTTTCTTCCGTGGGCCTTACCTCGGGGAAGCAATAGCCAAGGCCATATTTTTCCCAGCTGCGGCAAAGCTTAAGCGCCGAAAGGTAGAAAATAATATCCTGCTTGACCTCTCTGATCTCCATGGACTCCCGCTTGACGTACATGGTTATGGCCTGAGAAGCATCGGCCACGGTCCTGCTCAGCAGCTGAGAGGTCATGGCGTGGGCATTTCTGGTAAAGGCCATTTTGCGCCGCTTTGAGGTTTTGTTTTCTATCCTCAGCAGCTTCAGCTGGGCAGGCTTAAGCTCTCTGTCAAGGTTGAATCCCACGGACATACGGCTGGGCAGAGCATAAGCTCCGCAAAGCTCATCAAATCCGGCTCGAATGGCCGCAAAGCGCTGGGACGAACCCATCTGCTTTATCTGCTCCCTCAGGCCGTTCATGCCCACAGAGTTGAGTTCCAGACCCGAAAACAGCTGGCTGAGCCGGGTGATTTTGTCAAGATAGGAATCAAGATATGAAAAGTCCCCAAGATTCAGCCCCGGGCCGCCGGTATCGTGGCTGTTGCGCCGGGATGTTACGGAGTGGGTTTCCCAGACATCCAGACAGTCCAGCAATTCTTCAAGGGCCGTTTCAAGGTCAGGGTTTGAAAGCAGATCCTTAAGCACGCTCTGCCGATAGGCAATGACCTGGGGATCATGGGTCCACATCTGGATAACGTCGTTGATGCTGAGCTTGAAATAGTTGTTATAATTCATGGCCGCGCACAGCCGATCAAGCTGCATATCCTCGATGGCCTGAGCCGAAAGTATTTTGTCGGGCTTTCTGGTGCCGCCTTCGGGCCAAAGCAAAATTCCCATTAACGCTCCCCCTCTCTAAAGCTCTTCCGGGTGCAGCTTTTGCCACACCGGGCTGTCGGCCTTAACGTCGATCCCGTCGCTTTCCATCCTGGCAAGCATGGCCTCAAGGGTCACACCCAGCTTGTTAACAACAGCATAGGCATAGCTGGATTTGCCCGGGGGGCTTTTGGTCAGCCGATAGGTATAGCTGATACCGTCCCCGGTCTGTTCAATGGCCATAACATAGCTTTCCACCATTTTCTCCATGGCCGAACCTGAAAGGCGCTCAAGGCACATGGAATATATCTCGTTGTAATGGGTGACCATCATGGACGAAACTCCGGCGTTCATCATGTCGCATATAAGGTCAAGGCATATTTCGATACCCTCTGCCGCTGAGGTGGAGGTCATGGGTTCGTTTAGCAGCACAACGCTGCGGTCAGTCATTTTTCTCTTGAATTCGCCAATGCGTATGACCTCAAGGCCCATACGCGAATCTTCGCTGGTATCGCTTTCACCGGCAGCAAAAAGGGTAAACAGCGAATCCACCGGCTTAAGTCTGGCGCTGACCGCCGGAAGATGGCACCCCAGCTGAAACAGCCACATAAGCTGACCGGCGGTGATTATATAAGTCGTCTTGCCCGAGCTGTTGGCGCCGGTTATGATGTTAGCCGCGCCGGACTGACCCAGATACATATCGTTTGCAACAGCGCCGTTGCCCAAAAGCGCCAGCTCTATCAGGTATACTCCCTTTGCATCGATAATAGCATCATCGGAAAACTCCGGGCAGCAGAAGGGCAGCCCCTTTTCCCTTTGCCGCAGACAGAGTCTGGCGGCGCTGGTCAAAAACGGCAGCTCGCCGCCCAGCGCTATTATCTGGAGCCTGCCGTTAAAGGGCAGATTAACAACCGCGGAGCGCAGCTTGCTCAGCTGAGTCTTGGCGCTTAGCCCCAGCTCACTGAGCAGATATTCCTGATATGGCACGGTGGACCCGCCCTGAGGCATGGAATATAGCAGGGTCAGTCCGTCATAACCGTCCTCAGCGCCCCGGTCCAGCATACCGGTTTTGCTGTAGGGCCGGGAGTTGATCTCGGATATTTCAAAGCTTTGCAGATCCATGTTTGGGGATATGGCGATGTCCACCGCGAAGGATGAAATGCCTGTCCACCAGGTCGCGATCTCCTCAAGCTTTTTGCCGGTTTCGTCCAGTTTGTCGGTCTTCCACATGCTGTCGACCCATTGCTGAAGCTCTTCAAATCCTTTTGAGCTGTGGGGATTACTGTCCAAAGCTGTTTTCAGGATCGTCATAGCCCTGTGATACGCCCTGATATTTTCGTATGTAAAGATAGTGGCCCGAAGCATCTGGGCATAGTAATTGTTGGTTTCCTGCTCGTCAAAAACATTGCCAACGTCTTTGCGCAAGAGCTTTTCCAATCCGTCGATAAAGCCCTTCATGCTGTCGAAAATAACGTCGCCGCCGGTAAGGCCCTTAATGTTGTCCCTCACTCCATCGGAATAGAATCTCATGGCCTCAACCAGAGAAGCCACCTCTTCAAACGCGGAAATAAGCGGCTCGCTGGCAACAAGGTCGCTTATCATCTGATGGCGGGCCGAAAGCACCTCCCGGTCGTCTGTCAGCAGGCTGTCGGCATATTTCAACCCCTCCGCCATGGGCATGGACGTAAACAGGATAGAACACAGGCGGCCCAGGTCAAGGTCGTCAGTGCAGCCGGAAAAGTCAACATTTCCCCTGCCTTTTCCGGAAGGCCATAATAAGCTGAAATCTCCCAATTATATCTCTCCAAATTCAGATTTGCGATCAAACTAAACGCATTCAATGAAAATGATACCACAGCTTCTGCCGCTGTGCAATATCAAAACCCGTCAATAATCGTCGATTCGGTCTGTTGTTACCTCAATTTTCAAATATAAAAACGTTTTTCAGGTGTTCTCCTGCCGCTTCCGCTGCCCGGGCCATACATTCCGGAGACGTGGGTTTTTCGGCCCACATTTTGTAAGCAGGCTTAAAAGGCACAAGGTGCAGCGCCATATGGGGGTCAAGAGCCGCCAGCCACCGGGCCATGGCTCCAGTTTCTTCGGCGCTGTCGTTATATCCCGGGACCACAGGGGTCGATACCTCCACATGGCAGACCTCCACCGCCCGGGAAACAGTGGCCTTAACGGTTTCCACATCTCCCCGGGAACGCTGATAAATGCTCCCGGAAAATCCCTTGAGGTCAATGTTCATGGCATCGATCCATGGCAGCAGCTGTTCCAGCGGTCCGGGATTGATATACCCGTTGGTTTTCAAAACTACCTTCTGGCCGTATTTTTCCCTTATTAGTCTGGCGCAGTCCAGAATAAATTCATAGCCTACCAGTGGCTCGTTGTACATAAACGCTCCGCCGATGCTTCCCCGCCCCCGCAGAGCGCTGACCCCCTCGGCAACCTGAGCGGCAGTATATTTCGAGCAGTTGACTCCCGCTCCCGAAGCGGATATTTCATAGGTGTCGCAAAATCGGCAGTTCATGTTGCATCCAAAGCTGCCTATGGTAACAACACCGGACTCAGGATAAAACAGTCGCAGAGGGACGTCAGTAATGGGCCTGATGGCAATGCCCGTGACCCGGCCATAGTTCAGGCAGCTCACCCTTCCATTTTTAACCCCCCGGGCTTTGCACAGGCCAACGCCGCCTTCGGGGATTTGGCACATATGGGGGCAAAGGTCGCATATCATAACATTTTCCTCGCTTTGCTTTGTACTTTCAGGCTGTAGACAAAGGTATAAAGTAGCCGCAACGGAAAGGAAGAAAGTGTGAAAGAAACCCATCAGGGGTGAGTCTGTCAAAAAACCTCGTAGAGTTCGCCGTGTTAGCGGCGAAAAAATTCAC
>CAYLKH010000019.1:0-32255 GCA_964384255.1 uncultured Oscillospiraceae bacterium
GCTCAATTACCTATTCTTTTGTTTTGGCTCTACCCCAACTATTGACACAGAACCTCAATTATTTGTTGTCGACAGCGTACATATGCTTGACCAGGTCAAGCGTCTTCTGAGCGTAGCCTGCTTCGTTATCGTACCAGGCGACCAGCTTGACGAACTTGTCGGTCAGAGCGATACCGGCCTTGGCATCGAAGATGGAGGTGCGGGTATCGCCCAGGAAGTCGGAGGAGACGACCATATCCTCGGTGTAGCCCAGGATGCCTTTCAGGGGGCCTTCGGAGGCTGCCTTAACGGCGGCACAGATCTCGTCGTAGGATGCACCCTTGACCAGCTGAACGGTCAGGTCGACTACAGAAACGTCCAAAGTGGGAACACGCATGGACATGCCGGTCAGCTTGCCCTGAAGCTCGGGGATGACCTTACCCACGGCCTTGGCTGCGCCGGTGGAGGAAGGAATGATGTTGCCGGAAGCAGCACGGCCGCCGCGCCAATCCTTCTTGGAGGTGCCGTCAACAGTCTTCTGAGAAGCGGTGATAGAATGGACAGTAGTCATAAGGCCGCTTTCGATTCCGAAGTTGTCGTTAATGACCTTGGCCAGAGGAGCCAGACAGTTGGTGGTGCAGGAAGCGTTGGAAACGACCTTCATGGAAGGATCGTACTTTTCGTTGTTGACACCCATAACAAACATGGGAGCATCATTGGAAGGAGCGGAAATAATAACCTTTTTGGCTCCCCGGTCCAGGTGGCCCTGGCATTTTTCCATGGTGGTGAACTTGCCGGTAGTTTCAAGAACGTACTCAGCGCCCACAGAAGCCCAGTCGATATCGCCAGGCTTGGATTCAAGAAAGATCTTTATCTCCTTGCCGTTGACGATAAGAGAGTCGTCGGTATATTCAACGGTCCCCTGATAAACGCCGTGAACAGTATCGTATTTCAGCTTATATGCCATGTAGTCGGGAGCAACTGTACTGTTGATGGCAACGATCTCAAAATTCTCATCCATTGCCGCGGAGCGGACAGCCAGTCTGCCGATCCTGCCAAAACCATTGATGCCCAGTTTGATAGCCATGATATATCCCTACTCCTTAAAAGTAATTATTATTTGCGCCATAAAAGGCTGTTATGATTATATACCTTAATTTCTCACATTTAAAGTACCGAGGCCAAATTTCGGTAATTTGACGTTAAAACGGTTGCGTGACACAGTGTCATGCAACCGTTTTAACTATTCTTTATCTCTTTGAGGGCATAACATGAAGGGCTTTGCCCTCAACCGCCTCAACCGCCTCGGAGATACCTTCGACAAATGAAGGATGGGGACGCATTACGCAATTGAGCGCGTCGTGATGCAGACCGTTAGCCACTGCCGTGGTAAGCTCGCCTATCATGTCGGTAGCCCTTTCGCACATGATGTGAGCGCCCACCAGACGCATATCCTCCTGAGCGAATACCAGCTTGATAAAGCCGCGTTCGCCGCCCTCGATAACAGTTTTTGCGTTGCCGCCCATAACATATTTACTGGTTTTGACAGCCATGCCCGCAGCCTTGGCATCGTCAGCAGTAATACCGACAGAAGCTATTTCAGGTGTGGTGTACAGGCAGGCAGGAACCAGCTTGGTGTTTACATCGATGTCAAGACCGCAGATGCACTCGGCCACTGCCATGCCTTCATATTCGGCCTTATGAGCCAGCTGCACGCCGCCGATGGCATCGCCGATGGCATACACTCCGGGTACAGAGGTTTCAAACCGTTCATTTACCACCAGGTATCCCCTGTTCATTTCCGGCTCGATGCCGTCAAACAGCCCTTCGGTCAGGGGTTTTCTGCCCATGGCAGCCAACACGCCCTGAGCTGTAACAGTTTCGGTCTTTCCTTTTTGCTCAAATGTAACGCTCAACTGGCCGTCGGCACCTTCAACGCATTTGACGGAAGCTCCGGCAAAAACCTTAACTCCCCTCTTTTTGAGGATCATGGTCAGGTTTTGAGAAATCTCTCTGTCCATATTGGCCACGATACGGTCCAGCGCTTCGATAATGGTTACCTGGCAGCCCAGCTCATTATACAGGCTGCCCAGCTCCACGCCAATAACACCGCCGCCGATAATGATAAGGCTGTCATACATTCTTGCCTGCTCAAGTATTTCGTCAGATGTCACCACACCGGGCAGATCAAGTCCGGGTATGGGCGGACGAGACGGTTTGGAGCCTGCGGCCACAACGATGCTGTCGGCTGTGTACTTTTCTCCATTTGCAGACACCTCGCCAGCTCCGGTTATAACGGCGGACTCAGAAATTATGTCAACCTTATTAGCCTTCAACAGGCCTTCCATACCGCCCCGCAGGGTATCCTGTATCTCTGCCTTACGGACATGCATTGCGCCGAAGTCAAAGCTGAGTTCAGATGCCGAAATTCCCAGTTTCTCAGCATTTTGCATGTGGGAATACAGGCTGGCACTGTGCATCAGCGCCTTTGTGGGGATGCATCCCCGGTTCAGGCAGGTGCCGCCAACCTTATCTTTTTCAAACAGCAGCACGCTCTTACCCAGCTGTGCCAGCCTGACAGCAGCGCCATAACCACCGGGGCCACCGCCTATTACTATGGAATCATAATGCATTATGTTAACCTCTCGTTGTTTTTACTCTTTTGTTTACGCCGCAGACCGATTCAGGTGGTCTGCGGCGTATACTGGTTTTATTTTAATGGGTTTAAATGGATCAGGCATCAAAGCTGTAGCGAACCACAGGGGTACGGGCAGCTTTGGTTTCGTCAGGACGTCCGATAGGAGTGGTATGGGGTGCGGAATGGAGATCCTCGGCGTTTTCTCTGGCTCGTTTGGCGATCTCGATAAATACCCGGGCAGCTTCGTCCATAGTTTCCTTGGATTCGGTTTCGGTAGGTTCGATCATAAGAGCCTCGTGAACTATCAGAGGGAAGTACATCGTAGGTGGATGAATCCCCTCGTCCAAAAGGGCCTTGGCCACGTCGATAGCGGTTACGCCGGTTTCCTTTTTCAGCCCTTCGAGAGTCATAACGAACTCGTGCATACAAATGCTGTCATAAGCCATGTCATAATAGGGGGCCAGCAGAGTCTTCATATAGTTGGCATTAAGGACCGCGTTTTCAGCAGCCTCGCGAATACCTTCGGCACCCAACGACAGGATGTAGGTCAGGGCCTTGATTATTACGCCAAAGTTGCCATAGAACGCCTTGACCTGGCCAACAGACTGGCTGCGGCTGCCATCACCGCCCAGAGCAGAGGTAGGCAGATAGGGTTTAAGGAATTCCTTGCAGGCTACAGGTCCGGAACCCGGGCCGCCGCCGCCGTGAGGAGTGGAGAAGGTCTTGTGAAGGTTGCTGTGCATCACGTCAAATCCCATGTCGCCGGGACGAACAACGCCCATAACCGCGTTCAGGTTGGCGCCGTCGTAATAGCACAGGCCGCCTGCTTCGTGAACGATTCGGGTGATTTCGAGAATGTTCCTGTCGAACAGGCCAACAGTGTTGGGGTTGGTCAGCATCAGGCCGGCAGTATCGTCGCCGACAGCTTCTTTGAGCTTTTCGATGTCTACCATGCCATATTCGTTAGAGGGGATGGTAACAGTGGTAAAGCCGCACATTGATGCAGAAGCGGGGTTAGTACCGTGAGCAGCGTCAGGAATTATCATCTTGGTCCTCTTGAAATCGCCACGGGCATGATGATATGCCTTAATAAGCAGCAGACCGGTAAACTCGCCATGGGCTCCAGCAGCAGGCTGGAAGGTCAGGCCATCGAAACCGAAAATTTCGCAAAGGAGTTTTTCGGCAACGGTAAGGGCTTCAAGGCAGCCCTGAACAGTTTCGTCAGGCTGGAGGGGATGGATATTGTTCCAGCCGTCAAGGGCAGCAATTTTTTCGTTGAGCTTGGGATTGTATTTCATGGTGCAGGAACCCAGGGGATAAAAACCGGAGCAAACAC
Source organism: uncultured Oscillospiraceae bacterium (assembly GCA_964384255.1). GTDB lineage: Bacteria > Bacillota > Clostridia > Oscillospirales > Oscillospiraceae > SIG469. The sequence goes on from CAYLKH010000019.1 coordinate 3,954, forward strand.
CATGGCAGCGACGAGCCAGCGCCGCATAATGGCGGCTGAGATCGCCTTCGGATATCTCGGGCAGTCTGGGGGCCTGCTGTCTCAGCATTTCGCTGCCCAGGCTATATTCTGGAACGTCGCATTCAGGCAGGACCTGATTTCCACGTCCGGCACGGCTTCTTTCAAAAATAAGTTCCATCAGCAGCACACCTCCCTGATGATCTGAGCAGCTTTGTCCAGTTCTTCTTTGGTACACATCTCGGTAACGCACCAGAGGATAGAGCCGTCGTCCAGAGGCAGACCGGCAAGAATATCGGCCTTATCCAGAGCAGCTGCTATTTTGTCGAAAGCAACGGGCATTTCGGTGACGAATTCGTGGAAAAATTCGCCGCTGTATTTCAGCTCAACGCCGTCGATAGCGGTCAGCTGAGATGCGAAATAATGAGCCTTTGACAAGCAAAGGTTTGCAGCCTGAGCGAGGCCGGAGGGACCCATAACAGTCATATAAACTCCGGCAGTCAGTGCGCAGAGAGCCTCGTTGGAGCAGATGTTGGAGGATGCCTTTTCTCTGCGGATATGCTGCTCCCGGGCCTGGAGAGTAAGGACAAAGGCGCGTTCGCCCCTGGAGTCCACTGTTTCGCCCACAATACGGCCGGGCAGTTTACGGGTAAGTGCGGTGGTGGTGGCCATAAAGCCCAGGTAGGGGCCGCCAAAGCTCATGGGCATACCCAGAGGCTGGCCTTCGCCAACGGCGATATCGGCGCCCAGTTCACGGGGAGTTTTCATGATGCCCAGTGCGATGGGGTTGCAACCCATAATCAGCTTTGCGCCCACGGCGTGAACGGCTTCTGCAACAGCTTCAATATCTTCCACAAGGCCAAAGAAGTTGGGGCTTTGGACATACAGGCAGGCAGCATCGTCACCCATAAGCTCCTTAACAGCCTCCAGGTCAGTCAGGCCGTCCTTCTGGGGTACAACAGTAAGCTCCGTGTCAGAAGCGAAGCAATAGGTTTTGACTGTGGCAATATAGTCGGGGTTCACTGTGGCAGAAATATATGCCTTGACCCGCTTACGCTCTTTGGTCATGGCAACAGCCTCTGCCGCGGCCTCAGCGCCGTCGTAAACAGAAGCGTTGGAAACATCCATGCCTGTAAGCTCGCATATCATGGTCTGATACTCGAATATGGATTGCAGTATGCCCTGGCTGATCTCAGCCTGATAAGGGGTGTAGGCAGTCACAAATTCCTCTTTCGAGGTAATGCTCTTGACTGCGGAGGGAATGTAATGGTTATAGGAGCCTGCGCCGCGGAGAATGGTACCATATACCTTGTTGCGGGCGGCCATGGCTTCCATCATGCGGCTGACCTCAAGCTCGCTGAGAGGAACGGGCAGATTGAGGCGCTGCTTCAAAAGCACTTCGGACGGAACGTCGGCATAGAGTTCTTCATAGGACTTCACGCCAACAGCTTCCAGCATTTGCTGCTTTTCGTCTTTAGTGGACGGAACATAGCTTGCCATTGATCATACTCACTTTCTGAAAAATAGGTAACCGCCGATAAGATCAGTGGTTACATGGAGCGGGGCGGCCACTGTCGACCCCGCCCTAAAAAAAGGCCGAAATCAGTCTTCAAGGCCCTCGATAAAGGCTTCGTATTCAGCAGCGGACATAAGCTGGTCATCGCCGGTGAAGCCTTCGACCTTGATCATCCATGCGTCATAAGGGCTTTCGTTGATAAGCTGAGGAGCGTCAAGCAGTTCTTCGTTGACAGCGGCAACGGTACCGCTAACAGGGCTGACGAGGTCGGAAACGGCCTTAACGGACTCAACGTCGCCAAAAGCTTCTCCATTTACCACGCTGTCGCCTTCCATGGGCAGGTTAACAAAAACGATATCGCCCAGCTCGTCCTGAGCAAAGTCGGTAATACCAACAACGGCTACGCCGTCTTCCAGCTTGACCCACTCGTGGGATTCGGAATACAACAGTTCTTCAGGGGTGATCATAACATTAATCCTCCAAAACAAATTTTAATTCTTTAAATAATTCAAAAATATTCCAGCGTCACATAGCGCTGATGTACATATTGTTACTGAGCCCTTTTATAGAAGGGGGTCTTAACGACCTCGGCAGCAACTCTGCGGCCGCGGACATCGATCTCGACCACTGTGCCGGGTTCTTTGTATTCAACGGGGACATAAGCCATGGCAATGGCTCCGCCAATATACGGGCAATGTGTGCCGGAGCTTACAAAGCCGATCTTGTTGTCGCCATCGTAGACATCACAGTGTTCCCGGGCGATGCCACGACCGGTTATTTTCAGTCCAACGCGGCGCATTTTCAGGTTTGCCTTTGCTTCTACCAGAGCAGCCTTGCCGATAAAGTCTTCCTTATCCAGCTTGCAGAAAATGCCCAGAACAGCCTGATAGGGGTTGATCTCTTCGGTCAGCTCATGGCCATAAAGAGGCATGGCTGCTTCAAGACGAAGAGTATCTCTTGCGCCCAGGCCGCAGGGAATAAGGCCATCAGCCTCGCCTTCCTTCAAAAGGAGCTTCCACAGAGCAACCACGTCCGATGCGGCGCAGTATAGCTCAAAGCCGTCTTCACCGGTATAGCCGGTGCGGGAAACGATACAGGATATACCGCCCACCTTGCCATCGGCCACGAAGGAATAATTCTTCTCGGGGATCTGCTCAGCAGGGGTCAGGCGGCGGAGTATCTCCTCAGCCCTGGGACCCTGCAACGCGACCTGGCCCCAGTCGGCAGATGCGTTTTCAGCAACGCAGTCGCCTGCAACATGGTCGGATATCCAGGCAAAGTCCTTATCTGTATTGGATGCGTTAACGACCAGAAGGTATTCAACATCGCTCATCTTATAAACGATAAGGTCGTCGATTATGCCGCCGTCGTCCTTGCACATCATACCATAACGGGCCTGGCCGTCATACATTCCGTCGAAGTTGTTGGTAAGCAGATTGTTTACGTTTTTGAGAGCATCGGGTCCTTTGAGAAATACTTCTCCCATGTGGGAAACGTCGAAAAGACCGCAGGCAGTACGGACGGCCATATGCTCAGCAATAACACCGGAATACTGAACAGGCATGAGGAATCCGCCAAAGGGGACGATCTTTGCTCCCATTTCCACATGGGTGTCATACAGAGGGGTTTTAAGTTCCATTATTTCTTTCCTTTCATCGATAATTGTCTTTCACGAATTGAGTATATGTTTACAGTCGGGTTTCGTCAATAGCTGATTTTGAAAAACAGGCTAATTTGTTGCAAGAATTTTACTTTTCTTAATATCTTCTCACCTGAGGTATGGCTTCGGACTGATAATCAATAAGCTCTCCTATGAGCCGGTTGGAAATCAGCATTCCCTGGGGAGTCAGTCTCCAGCGTCCGCTGTTCTTTTCGGCCCAGCCCTGAACCTCGTATTGACTCATCAGTTCCTCAATACGGTCGAAGGGCATAAGGAAAGTTTTTCTGTATTCCTCCTCTTCGATTCCCTCGGCCAGGCGCAGTCTGAGCATCAGGTACTCTCCTGCCCTTTCCCTCAGCGGAATATCGTCGCATTCGGAGATTATAGACCCCTGCTCGGCAACTCCCCGGATGTACGCCCCCAGATCGCTGACATAGGTATATCGTCTGCTGCCGAAATCTGAAGCCGCAGACGGGCCAAAGCCCATATATTCGCCGGTTTTCCAATACTTCAGGTTATGCTTTGACTCGTGACCGGGCAAGCAGAAGTTGGATATCTCATACTGCTCATATCCGTTAGATTCAAGCATATCGACACAATAAAGATACATATCCGCCTGAGCGTCATCATCAGGCAGGATAATAGCATCCTGATATTCATAAAGGGGCGTTCCCTCCTGAATGGTCAGAGCATAGGCAGAAATATGGTCCGGCTTCATATCCACCGCGTTTTTAAGGCACAGGGCCCAGCCTGCCCTGGTCTGGGTCGGCAGTCCAAACATCAGGTCGATGCTGACATCTTCAAACCCGGCGGAGCGGGCGTTTTCGACCGCTTCTCTGGCGTGCTGAAAATTGTGGGGACGGCCCAAAGCGCGGAGGATATCGTCATTGTCGCTCTGGACTCCGATAGATATTCTGTTAAATCCTCCCTTTTTCAGTCGGTTAAGGCCGTTGACCGTAAGGCTGTCAGGATTGGCCTCAAGGGTGATCTCCGCATTCTTTGCGATATTAAACCGTTTTCCCAGCTCATCCAGAGTCTCGCAAAGCCTGTCAGCTCCAAAGAAGCTGGGAGTTCCGCCTCCGAAATACACAGTGTCAACCACATGATCGGGCGCTCTTTTGCCCGCTTCTTTAAAATGCTCAGCCAGCGCTTTTTGATATTGGGTAAACAGCTCTTTGTTTCTGGCTCCGCCCAGGGAATAAAAGTCGCAATATTCGCATTTGCTGCGGCAAAAGGGGATGTGGATATAAATACCCAGATTTTTGGTTTCCTGCTGCTGTTGTTGTTTTTTGAATAATTGCATAGGCTTGACCTTTCAAATATCTGGCATCACTCGTCCAGCTTGAGTACCGCCATAAATGCCTCCTGGGGTACCTGGACCGTACCGAAGCTGCGCATACGCTTTTTGCCTTCCTTCTGCTTTTCAAGCAGCTTCTTTTTGCGGGTAATATCGCCGCCGTAGCATTTGGCAAGCACATCTTTACGAACGGCCTTAATAGTCTCGCGGGCGATGATTTTGCCGCCAATAGCTGCCTGGACCGGTATCTCAAACTGCTGACGGGGGATGTTGTCCTTAAGCTTTTCGGTTATTTTCCTTGCTCTGGGATACGCCTTGTCAGCGTGGACAATAAACGACAGCGCGTCAATAAGGTCACCATTGAGCAGGATATCCAGCTTCACAAGCTTCGACTGGCGATAGCCGGAAAGCTCATAGTCCAGCGATGCATAGCCCCGGGTACGGGATTTGAGGCTGTCGAAAAAGTCGTAGATTATCTCGTTCAGCGGCAGGTCGTAGTGCAGCTCGACCCGGGAGGTATCGAGATAATTCATGTTTTTGAATTCGCCCCGGCGTTCCTGGCACAGCTCCATGATATTGCCCACATATTCTGTCGGCGTAAGGATCGACGCGTTTACAAAAGGCTCCTCCGCCAGCTCGATATCCTCAGGCTTGGGATAGTTCAGGGGGTTGTCGCACATTATCACCTCTCCGCTGGTCATGGTCAGGCGATATACGACGCTGGGAGCGGTGGTTATGAGGTCGAGGTTATACTCCCGTTCCAATCGCTCCTGAATGATCTCCATATGCAGCAGCCCAAGGAATCCGCAGCGGAATCCAAACCCCAAAGCCGCCGTAGTTTCCGGCTCGTAAGTCAAAGAAGCGTCGTTGAGCTTAAGCTTTTCCAAAGCGTCCCGAAGGTCGGGATACTTGGCTCCATCAGCAGGATAGACGCCGGAAAACACCATAGACTGTACCGCGCGGTACCCCGGAAGAGCCTCAGCAGCCTGCCGGTCTGCCCATGTCACAGTGTCACCCACCTGAGTATCAGCAACGTTTTTGATGCTGGCAGTGAAATATCCAACCTCACCGGCGGACAATCCGCCTTCAAGCGGCTCCATGCCAAAGGGGCGCAGGCAACCCACCTGAACCACCTTATACTCAGCGCCGGAAGCCATCATATGAACAGTGTCTCCGGCTTTGAGAGTGCCGTCAACCACCCGGATATAAACCACGACCCCAAGATAGCTGTCATACTGGCTGTCGAATATCAGGGCGCGAAGGGGTGCGCTTTCGTCTCCGCCGGGAGATGGCACCTTGGCAACTATCTCCTCAAGCACAGCGTCGATGTTGATATCCATCTTTGCGGATATCTCGGGGCTGTCCATAGCGTCCAGACCGATAACGTCCTCAATTTCCTGCTTGGCGTGATGGGGATCAGCTCCGGGCAGATCTATCTTGTTGATGACCGGCAATACCTCAAGTCCGGCGTCTATGGCAAGATAGGTGTTGGCCAGGGTCTGAGCCTCGATACCCTGAGACGCGTCTACCACCAGCACCGCGCCCTCGCAGGCTGCAAGGCTGCGGGAAACTTCGTAATTGAAGTCAACATGGCCCGGGGTATCGATAAGGTTCATTTCGTATGTCTCTCCATCGCTGGCCCTGTACTCAAGCTTGACCGCTCTTGCCTTGATGGTTATGCCCCGTTCCTTTTCCAGATCCATGTTGTCGAGGATCTGGCCTTCTGTCATATCCCGCTTTTCCACGGTGCCGCAATGCTCCAGCAGACGATCAGCCAGGGTCGACTTGCCATGGTCAATATGGGCAACTATGGAAAAGTTTCTGATTTTACTTTTGTCGCTCAAATGTCGTCACCTCAGTTTTCTGCCGCCACCTTATCCGGTTCTCCCGGCGGCTGATTGGGTCAGATTCGTTTAAGTCTCGTACCGGCGCTGTACATGACCTGTACAATAGACTGGTAATATTCAGGAAATTTAATATCCAGATCGCCAAACTGCGGGTATTCCAGCTGTTCAAGCTGACATTCGGCTCCCAGCTGAGCTATGGACACGGCAGCCCGGATCCGGGCATCGACGCAGCTGCTGTCAACCCCCGCCAACGCATCAGCTTCCTTAGCGGCAAGCTTACGCATCATCCCATATAACTCAAGGGACAATCCGGCAAAAACCTCGTTCACCAGCTGTCTGCTGCCCAGCTCAGCCAGCATTTGCTCCATAGCAACGATGCAGTCGCCCAGCAGAAGGCTGTCGATCTCGGTCAGCTTTTCCAGATCGAACTCGGTCGAATTGGCTTCGGTCCGGACCGGGGTCCCCGTCAGGGCGTTTTTCCGGTTGTTCCTGCCCAGAATATAGTCTGCCGACACCTGATAATAGCTGCATACGCGGCACAGGAAATCAAGTCCCGGCTCTCTGATCCCGTTTTCATAATGAGACAACAGCGCCTGAGACACTCCCAGCTCAGCAGCGGCTTTGCGCTGGCTGACTCCCTTGGCCTGCCGAAGTCTGGAAAGGTTGGCTGCAAATACACCCGCCACGTTCGGCCAACTCCTCTCTTTAATTTGGAATATAAAACCGTTTAACAATATACAGATAGTATACCATACTTAATGGGCTTGTAAAGTGAAAAATTCCAGAATAGTCTGCAATTCCTCCGCCGCCGGACCTCATCCGGTTATGATGGCGGACTCTGTTGACACTCCGGAGCAGTATGTAATATTAGGTATTAATTATTAATTAAAATGGGCTATTTTGGTGAAAATTCACCTTGAAGTAACGGCTCTGCTGTGATACTCTTAGAAGGATGAAAACTAATAATTTGGAGGTCGTTTTTCATGTTTGATAAGCTTATCGAAACTCTGAAGTCCAATCCCATCAAAACCCTCGTATTTACCGAAGGCTCCGACGCCCGTATTCTCGAGGCTTCTGCTCAGCTTTTGAAAGAAGGCTTTTTGAAGCCCATTCTGGTAGGCAAGGTCGACGAGGTCAAGGCCGCTGCCGAGAAGGGCGGTTTTGATATTACCGGCGCCGAGATCATCGATCCCGAAACCTACGAAGGTATGGACGCCATGGTCGACAAAATGGTCGAACTCCGCAAGGGCAAAATGAGCGCCGAAGACTGCCGCAAGAACCTGCTCAAGGGCAACTATTTTGGCACCATGCTGGTCAAGATGGGTATCGCCGACTGCCTGCTGGGCGGCGCGACCTACTCCACCGCCGATACCGTCCGTCCCGCTCTCCAGCTCATTAAGACCAAACCCGGCAACAGCATCGTCTCCTCCTGCTTCATTATGGTCAAGGGCGACGAACGTCTTGCTATGGGCGACTGCGCCATCAACATCCATCCCTCCGAAGACGATCTGGTCGAGATCGCCAAAGAGACCGCTGCCTGCGCCAAAACCTTTGGCATCGACCCCAAGGTCGCTTTCCTGTCCTTCTCCACCAAGGGTTCTGCCAAGGACGACAGCGTGACCATGGTCCAGAACGCCGTTGCCAAGGCCAAAGAGATCATGACCGACGTCCCTGTAGACGGCGAGATGCAGTTCGACGCCGCTGTCAACCCCACTGTCGGCCAGCTTAAGTTCCCCGGCTCCCCCGTTGCGGGCTATGCCAACACCTTTATCTTCCCCGACGTTACTGCCGGCAACATCGGCTACAAGATCGCTGCCCGTCTGGGTGGCTACGCCGCTTACGGCCCCATCCTGCTGGGTCTGAACGCTCCTATCAACGACCTCTCCCGCGGCTGCGTAGCCGACGAGGTTTACAAAATGGCCATCATCACCGCCGCTCTTGCATAAATACATATCTACGACCATACCAGTCGGGGTACCCGGCTGGTATGGTTATAGTTCCCCGGTAGTTCTTGGTATGGTATAATTACTCCTCACTGACCTTGTCCATGACCGTCGTTATAGTTCCCCGGTAGTTCTTGGTATGGTATAATGTAGGTCTCGTCGATCTTGTTTCTCAGTTCGTTATAGTTCCCCGGTAGTTCTTGGTATGGTATAATACGCCAACAGCGTTATAAGGAAGAGGAACCAGTTATAGTTCCCCGGTAGTTCTTGGTATGGTATAATTGTTCGTGAGGAACGTGAAAGAAGTCTAATGTTATAGTTCCCCGGTAGTTCTTGGTATGGTATAATACGCCAACAGCGTTATAAGGAAGAGGAACCAGTTATAGTTCCCCGGTAGTTCTTGGTATGGTATAATTGTTCGTGAGGAACGTGAAAGAAGTCTAATGTTATAGTTCCCCGGTAGTTCTTGGTATGGTATAATCGGCACTCAGGCGAGTAACAATACCGACAGGTTATAGTTCCCCGGTAGTTCTTGGTATGGTATAATAAAACCCGGCAAACTGATTCGCCAACTGGCGTTATAGTTCCCCGGTAGTTCTTGGTATGGTATAATGCTGAACAATAACAGCTGTTGAGGGAACTTGTTATAGTTCCCCGGTAGTTCTTGGTATGGTATAATAAACTGTTCAGAGCAGATGTTGCGCTGCTGGGTTATAGTTCCCCGGTAGTTCTTGGTATGGTATAATCAGATTTAGTCGGAGTGACAGATTTTTCTTGTTATAGTTCCCCGGTAGTTCTTGGTATGGTATAATCGGCGGTTATTGGAAAATGTGCAGAAGACGGTTATAGTTCCCCGGTAGTTCTTGGTATGGTATAATATTGTTCATCCCCGGTGTGTGAACTTCATCGTTATAGTTCCCCGGTAGTTCTTGGTATGGTATAATAGAAAAAATTAAAATCTTGCGAGAATCCAAGTTATAGTTCCCCGGTAGTTCTTGGTATGGTATAATAGACCGCCGGGAACCCCCACTGGATCAACAGGTCCAGTGGGGGTTTTTCTGTAAAAAAGCGAAATAATTTTTCCGTTTTCGGGGCGATTTTTTCAAAAAATCGTCAACTGTTCGTTTTGAAATGGCTGGTCTGCCTCTGTAAAATTGCCCAGCAGAATATCGATGGCTTCAAACTGTTTTTCCGTTATGACCATCATGCGGATAGCGCCGTTGGCAGGCAGAGCGCGTTTTAGCCGTGCCTTATGCTTTTCTACGGCGTCGGTGCCGTTGCAGATACGGGCATAAACCGAATATTGAAGCATATGGTACCCGTCGTTAAGCAGAAAGTTCCGAAAACGGGTAGCCTCCCGGCGCTGGGTCTTTGTCTTTACCGGCAGGTCAAAAAACACCATAATTCTCATAAACTTATTCATAGCTATGCTGCCTGGGTTCCAGCAGCCGGGGCAGCTCCAGCTCAGGCTTTGCTGAGCTTAAAGCCCGGCTCAGGCTGTGGACCAGTCGCTGAGATGCATAGGCCACGCTGTGGTGCTGGCCGCCGGACAGGATATCCAGATTCATACAGTTAAAAAGCATCCGTTTTATTTCCGGTGTCAGCTCATCATCCCGGCCCACACTTCTGCTGACGGTCAGGTCTACTACCGGTCTGAAAGGCTCCATCAAATCGTCCGCCAGATTGAAGCTGTTCAGGGTGTTCCTGTGGTGCAGGCCAAAGGCCGCTGTGAAGCCATACACCGCCAGATATCTGGCCGCAGAGCCACGTAAAATGGCATAGCCATAATTCAGCGCAGAATTTCTGCCGTCCTCATTCCCCCGGGTAAAGCCGGGACCAAAAAGGGCAGTAAAGTACTTTTGCGCCGCAGTGGCTTCCACATTTTCGCTGTCTCCCGATTTTACCCGTTCGGCCATCAGTTCAAGGATATCGGCTTCGTCGCTTATGCCGTTATACCTCAGGCACTGAGCCTGATTGCTTATCTTTGCCTTGACAACGCTTTGCCAAAGCCGCTTTTTCAGCGGTTCCGAAGCGTCCAGCTGGGAGCGCAGAACATATAGTTCCCGGCTGTGGGCCGCAAAGGGTTCCATCACCGCGCAGGGAAGATGCTTTTCATCGCACACAAAAACGGCGCAGCCGCTTTGTCCCAACAAAGACAAAGCGGCTGCGGTTATAGTAGTCTGCCGGCTTTCCAGCATAAGGGCAGAAATATCCTCCACCGGCACGCTGTGTTCCGTGTCGGTTTTGACTATAAGCTGATTCCGGCGAACAGACAGCTGAGCCGGGCTTTCGATAATTACGTTTCGAAATGCCATAGCCTATCTCCTTTTCATGTTAAAGGGCTGGCGTTTTTCCCTGCCCACCTTGTGGTACTCGCCCAATACGTCAACTGTGTACTTGGTCATGGATGCGAGGGTTTTTATTCCCAAGCCTCTAATTTTATAGGAATTATCGTGGTTTACACAAGTTATAGTTCCTGCCGCAATGTCTGCACCCGTGTAATACAGCAAAGCACCGCTGACCTCCACGCTTTCCGGCAGAGATCCCCCTTTATTGCTGACAGTGAGCTTAATACTTTTCTTATGTCTTACCTCTACCAAATCGTTGGGATACAGGCTAAAGATGAAATCCTCGTCCTTCATTTCCTTCCACTGGTCATATGCTTTGTGGGCTACGCAGGCTTTATTAGGCAATTCAGGCTTTAGAGTATCTGCAACATATATGGGAACGAAGTAATACCCGTCGCCCTCCACGTGGAAAACGTCGATCCTGACCATGGAGTCGTTATCTGCCACGCCGTTGCCGCCGTGGACAGCAACATTCAAGGTCGTAGGCTCGCAGACCTTTACCTTCTTGACCAGGGGACCGTTGCCGTCCTTGCTGGGCTTATGGAAGGGTTCAGCAAAGGCTTTCTTCCCGTCTCCGCCAAAGGCTTCCAGCCGGGCTTTCAGCGCTTCGTAAAGGCTCCGGTCGCCATCGGGGTCATAATAATTGTCTATCTCTCCTTCTTTATTCAGTTTCAGGTCGGTAATGCCCTTTTTAACTATAACAAGTCCCTGATCCAGAGCCTTGGAGCTTTTGATAGTTTCCTTATGCGCCGCACCGGTTATTTTTCTTTGTGGGACCCTCGACACGAAGATGGGTTTTTCGGGTATGGGTATCATGCCCAGTTCATACATAGGCAGCTTCAATTCTCTGATAAGCCTTTCGGGATCGTCGCTGACACGGGCCTCAAGCTCGTTTCTGAAATTCGGCCAGGGATAGGGGAATTGCCTGATAACTTCGCCAGTACTTTCGTCGACCACCATTCCGCCTTCGTCGGTATATCGATATTCGCTTTCTTTATAAGCTGAATACCTGGATATTTTTCGTATCATACCGTCAGTGGTGCAGGCTATTACCACCGCATCCACCGCATGATGCAGGTCGCCATCTTCTCTTATTTTGACGATCCCCCATCGTTTACGCATATGGTCAGTTACTGAGCCATTGACCGCCGTAACCCTCTTCTTCCTGCCTATGTCAGATGGCGCAAACAGGAGATTGTCGTTAATATAATTCAGCAGAAATCTTGAAGCGGTCTTGGTGTCCTGCAAATTGCGTTCTTTAAACTTTTTCTCGTCTTCTTCGGTAATTTCTTCCTTGAGCAGGTTCTTGCGCTTGTTTTTATCGCGAACGCAGGCATTGACCCAGACGATAAAATTCTCACGGCGCTGCCCTGTCAGATATTGCAGGGGCAGGCGGTTACCCTTATCTCGATTTTCCTTAGTGAAAACCAGGACTTTATTCTTATAGCTGTCGTCAAAGCTGATGCTGTAGGGGATAATATGATCCACCTCGGCGTATCCCGGTTCAAACAGCCGGTCGATCGAAAAATTCTTCTGGCTATAGGCGCAAACTCCACCCTGCTGTTCATAAAGTTTCATTTTGACTATGTCCTGACCGGACGCGTTGCGGAATTTATATTCCGACTGGATACGCTCCAGAATTTCCGCGTTTTTGGCGCGGTTTTCCTCGTTCTCTTTTTTGATTTTCTGGCGGTCAGCAAAGTTTCTCGACATATCCCGGGCAAGCTCGATGTTGACATATACAGGGCTTTCGGCCTGGTCACGGATTATGGCGTTAATGACCTTAACAGTCTGGGATATGGCGCGTTTGACCACCGGGCTGGTAATATCTTCCACATCTTCATCAGTAAGATGCAGCAGTCTGCTCTTCTCACCGCCGTCGTGTGCCTTGAAGTTGATACCCGCTGCTGCGCAGGCATCGTTATAGTTCATTCCCTGCTCAAGGTAAGGTATCAGCATATTATATGCCTTGACCGACAGATGGCCAAATCCAGAGAAGTTGCCTATACTTTCAGCCGCCTCAATATCAACCTCTTCAAGCCCGGCCTGACGAAGAGAATCCCATATTTTTTCCGATGTTTTATACAGGGAAAGGGTTGTACCGATGGCATCGCGTTGCTGGACAGGCATGGAAACTATTCTGCCCTTTGAAACCTTGTCAAGAGCCTTGCGCATCTGATGATAGTTTTTCAAGTGCTGGAATTTCGTTTTCTTTTCAGCTTCTTCAATGCTTGCGTCTTCGGGGTAATACACCAGATTGAAGGTATATTCCTCGGGTATCGCCAGTTCTTTTCTGATTTTTGCAAATGTCAGGCTATCGCTCTTATGAGCAAGGTCCAGCAGCCTTTTACGCTGTTCAGGAGTAAGGGCAACGCCAGCACCGGACGCAACAAGGCGAATATGGTTGGCCTTTTCCAGCAGGGTGAAGTATTCAAAGGTATAAGTAGCCTTTGCCGCCCTTGGTTCCTCCGGGAAAAAGGTGCATTTGCCCACCATTCTCTCAATCTGGTTGCCGCCATAAGGGCTGTCGCCACCGGGTCCTTCGTCGAAAGAGCGCTGACTGAGCATAATGTTAAGATACGCTTCCTCCAGTTCTGCGGTCGCCGTGGTGGAGCCAAGCTTTCTTTGAGCGTCAAAAATCAGCCTGACTTCTTCCTCGGTCATGGATCTGTCCACGGTCGCAGTATATTCTCCGCCCTTATTGCGCTTGATCTCGGCAAAAGCAGGATCTTTCATGAACATTTCGCCCACAGTGCGATAGCCGTGTTTTTCCATTCTTTCCCGGTTTTCGCCCACTGCTTTCAAAAGCTTCCCGTCCTCACCGGCGGCCCCGGCTGATTTACGGTTGGACTTAAACCCCCTACGCTGGGCCATATGTATAAGTATCCGGGCAAGCTCGGTATTCGTCACAGGCTCGTCCAGCGCCCTTACCCGAAGGCTGTAAATATCTTCTAACTGTCCATCAAAAAGGGTACTCAGTTCATCCTCGGTCAAAACGCCAGAGTTCACCAGCAAATAACGTATTCTTTCGTTTCTGTGGCGGTGTCGACGGGTACGCCGACGGGCGCTGCGGGCTTCCCTTCTGGGGGCTGCCAACGAGGCGCCAGTTTTTGGATGCTCCGCCGCAGTGAATATACGGGAACCCATTTTGATTATTCCACAGGGCTGCTCCTGATCGTCCAGCTTGACCACTGCCCAGCCCACCGAAGCAATGCCTACATCCAGACCTATGCCGTACCTGTTCATCCCCAGTACCTCCTGCTTAATTTATTCAAGATCCTGCTCAATAAAGAGATAACGCCCCACGAAGATGCGGGGCGTCAGCGCTCTACGGTTTACTACCTTATTATAGTAAGCCGATAGTCCTTGGTATGGTATAAGAACTATTTACACCATACCACTATTATACGAAGATGTCAAGCATTTTATGGAAAATTCAGGGCAAAATCGGAGAAAATCATGTCATCTGGATCATTAGCCGTCAGCGGAGCTTCTGTTATAGGCCGCGCTGAAAATGGCCGCTGCAAAATTGCAGCGGCCATAATGTTATGCTTTATTGGGGTTCGTATCCTGCAACGCCAAGGATGCGGACAGCTCCCACATATCTCATGGAGTACCAAAGGCTGTCCATAGAGCTGATGGTTATACCGTCGTTACTGCTGGCGTGGATAAACTGGCGATTGCCTATGTAGATAGCAGAATGGGTAGTTTTGGCAGACTCGCTGGAGGTCCAGAACAGCAGGTCTCCGGGCTGGAGGTCTTCCTCAGCAACACGGATACCGTCTTCATACTGATCGTCGGAGGAACGACCGATGGAAATGCCGAAATGCTTATAGACGTACTGGACAAATCCGGAGCAGTCAAACCCGCTGGGGTCAGTGCCGCCATAGACATAAGGGCAGCCCATGAGGGTGCTGGCATAGCTGAGCAGGGCCTGAGCGTCAGACGAAGAGTCGGTAAGGATGATGTCGGTGGTTCCGCCCCAGTCGCTGAGGGTAACGGCAAAGGTGTTCGAGGCGGGGGCCGAAGTAAAGCTGACATACTCGCCGGAGATATAGCCGGTCTGGCCATTGTATTCGACCTTGAACCAGCCATCTTCAAGACCCACGACATTGAGCTGAGCACCTTCTGACAGGGAGCAGATAACGGCGGCTTCGGTGCTTGGCGCTTTGCGGAAATTCAGCAGAGTAACATTGACTACAGCTGTACCAAGCTCGCAATCCATAGACTGGGAAACGTCAAGGTATTCGCTGCGCATCCAGCCCTCGGTAAGGTTGCAGTTGACCTTGTACCACAGCCCGTCTTCCTGCTCACTGGTTTCCAGAAGCAGGACCCGGTCGCCGGCGGCGGCAGTCAAAAGGATATCGGATTCGGTCGATGCGGTTTCTCTCATTCGCAGGGCATCGACATTAACTGTGCCAACACCCAGGCAGGCGGCAGAAGCGCTGACCGCCAGACTCATGGCCGCAGCGAAAACAACAGCCGCGACTCTTGAAAATCGTTTTGCAAATTTCATGGTACTCTCCCGTTACTTCTGCGCCAATGCTCTGGCAAGCCAGACAGCACCCACATCGATAGCGGAATACAGCCCGTCTTTTTCTGTTTTCTTGACTATTCTGTCTTTTGCCCGGGCGTCAGGATCAGTCAGCTGGAGCTGGACAGACACCCTTGTGGCAACGGGGAGATCGCCCACGTTTTTGGTTTCGAGGATCTGCATCATAATGATATATTTGTCGGTCATGCTGCCGTAGTAAATAAGGTTGTCTTTGCGACGGAGCGGATAGCCTTTGTAAATAAGAGCTTTGCTTTCGGTACTCATAGTCTACCCCTTTCCTGAAGTTGTAACCAAATTGTAACACATTGAATACAGTCTGTCAACACTTCAGCTGAGAAAAATTTCAATTTATGCTCCGTTACGGGAGTGTTTTGATACATAACGGAAATGTAACCACATTATGTTAATCTAATACCATTTATAATACAATAAAAACAGCAGAACGTCAACCGAAAATCGACGTTCTGCTGTTTTAAATTTCGCTTATTCGCTGAAAAGGTAGTTAATCACCAGCTGGCGCAGAAGCTCATCGCGATCGATCTTGCGGATAAGCGCCCTGGCGCCGTTGTGGTTGGTGATGTATGTCGGGTCTTCTGACAGAAGGTAACCGACGATTTGGTTGATGGGGTTGTATCCCTTTTCGCTGAGGGAGTTGTATACCGACATAAGGATGTTTTTTGTTTCTTCATCCTTGTCGTTGGTCAGGGAGAACTTGATGGTGTTGTCAAACATCCGGCTACCTCCTTATCAAGCTGGTTTTGGTATATCAGTATTTTATACCAAAACCGGCCAATAGTAAACAGCTGAATGTTACGTTTGCATTACAATTATCTCAACCGCGCTCCGCAATCGGCTTCCAGCGCATCCAGCACAGCCTTGACCTCGGCATCAGCATCTGCATCGGTCAAAGTACGGTCATCAGCCCGGAAGGTCATGGAGAAGGCAAGGCTCTTTTTGCCCTCGGGGATCCCCGGTCCCTGATAGATGTCAAACAGTTCTACGTTTCTAAGCAGCTGACCCGCTCCCCGGGCAATGCTCTTTTCCAGCTGAGCCACAGTATACCCGGCATCGCAAACGACCGCTATATCTCTGGCAACAGCAGGGAATCTGGGCAGCGGCGCATACTGAGGATCGCTCTGCTGAGTGGTCAACATATCCGTAAAGTTGAACTCTGCGCAATAGATCTCGGCATCGATACCATAGTTGGCGGCTACCAGCGGATGTATCTGACCCATAACACCCAGGACTTTGCCGTCGGCTGTTACCGCAGCGCAGCGTCCGGGATGGAATGTGGGATTGGACTTTTCGGCAGTGAATTCGGGCTTTGCCAGGTTCATGGAGCTGAATATTGCCTCTACCTCGCCCTTGAGCGCAAAGAAGTCGCCCTTGCCATACATGCCCATGGAAAGATATATGGGTTCGTCAGGCAGCTGTCGGCCTTCGACAGGCAGATAAACGCGACCAGTCTCATAGAACTTGACGTTCTTGTTGCGATAATTCCAGTTCCGCTGCAAAACCTCGAGCATACAGGGCAGCATAGAGGTACGCATGACCGAGGTATCCTCACCCAGGGGGTTGATGATGCCAAGAGTATTTCTCAGGGGGCTGTTTTCGGGATAACGCAGAAGGTCGGCATTTTTGGGCGATATGAAAGAATAGGTGAGTATCTCAGAATACCCCATACCGCGGCACAGCTGGCCCACCTTGCGCTGAGCGGAGTCTATCTCGTGGAGGAATCCCATTTCGGTGGCGGCCTTAAACATAGTGGTAGGCACCTTGTCGTAGCCATAGAACCGGGCGATCTCCTCAGCCAGGTCGGCGTTGCATTCGATATCCCCGCGCCAGGAAGGAGCATGGACAGTATAGTCCTCGTCCACAGTGAAGCCCAGTTTGACAAGCACGTCTTTCATATAATCGGCAGATACGTCGATTCCAATGAGACGGTTGATCTTTTCAGGCTCCAGCGGCAAAGTGGCAGGCTCGGGCATATCGCCCAGCACGTCGATGATGCCATCGACTACCTTACCGGCACCAAGCATTTCAACCAGCTGGCAGGCACGCTGAACAGCGCCCATGGTGTTCTGGGGATCAAGCCCCTTTTCAAAGCGGCTGGAAGCGTCTGTACGCAGGTTCAGGCCAACGGCCGTAGTGCGGACGGAAGGACCGGAGAAGCAGGCAGATTCAAAAACAATAGCCCTGGTAGCTTCGGTTATCTCGCTGTTTTCGCCGCCCATAACACCGGCCACACCCACGGGACCCACAGTGTCGCAGATCATGAGCATATCAGGCTTAAGGTTTCTGGTCTGGCCGTCAAGGGTGGTAACTGTTTTGTCTTCACCGGCACGGCGAACGATTATTTTGCCGCCACGGATATAATTATAGTCAAAAGCGTGCATGGGCTGGCCATATTCCAGCATGACGTAGTTGGTAATATCAACTATATTGTTAATGGGGCGGATCCCCATAGCACGAAGGCGGCGGCGCATCCATGCGGGGGACGGCTCGATTTTGATATCGGTTACCATTCTGGCGGTATAGCGGGAACACAGGTCGGTATCAATAACCTCTACATCGAGATGGTCATAGATGTTTCCGCCAGCACCCTGGACCTGGGGAGTCTCAACCTTCATTTCAGCATCGAAGGTAGCAGCCACTTCTCTTGCAAGGCCGATCATTCCGAAGCAGTCAGCACGATTGTTGGTTATCTCAAATTCCAACACACTGTCGCCAAAGCCCACAACATCCTTAATGTCGTCTCCGGGCTTGCAGTCTTCTTCAATAATGAAAATTCCGTCTTCGATAGCATAGGGAAAATCCCGGGTATCGAGTCCCAGCTCGCCCAGAGAGCAGAGCATACCGTTGGAATCCTCACCACGGAGTTTTCCGGCCTTAATGGTGACACCGCCGGGCAGGGTCGCGCCGTCGAGAGCGGCCGGGCAAAGATCACCCTGTTTTACGTTTTGCGCACCGGTAACAATCTGAACAGGAGCGTCTTTTCCTACATCCACCTGGCAGATCCACATATGGTCAGAATTTTCGTGGCGGACGATGGAAACCACCTTGCCAACCACAACATTGGTTATTTCACTGCCGGTGACTTCGCAGGTTTCGACCTTGGAGCCGGACATGGTCAGGCGGTCGCAGAATTCTTTATCGGGGATCGACTGAACGTCGACATAATCGGTAAGCCATTCACGGGACAGGTTCATGATTTAACAGCTCCTTTCAATTAAAACTGTTCAAGAAAACGCTTGTCGTTTTCGTAAAGCAGGCGCATATCGCTGATGTTGAAACGGCGCATGGTCAGTCGCTCGCAGCCAACGCCAAAGGCAAATCCGGAATATTTGGTAGAGTCGATACCGCAGGTTTCCAGAACCTTGGGATGTACCATGCCGGAACCCAGAAGCTCGATCCAGCCCTCGCCTTTGCACACACGGCAGCCCTTGCCACCGCATTCAAAGCACTGAACGTCGACCTCGCAGGAGGGTTCGGTATAGGGAAAATGATGGGGACGGAAACGGACCTTGACCTCCTGGCCATAAAGCTGCTGGATCATCTGGGTCAGCGCGCCTTTAAGGTCGCCAAAGGTAATGCCTTCGTCGACCACCAGGCCCTCGATTTGATGGAACATGGGGCTGTGAGTAGCATCCACCTCGTCCTTGCGGTAAACGCGGCCGGGAGAAATAATGCGGATGGGGGGCTGACGCTGCTCCATAACCCTTATCTGCATGGGGCTGGTCTGGGTACGAAGCAGAACTTCCTCATCCTCCTGAGTGTAAAAGGTGTCGGACCGGTCGCGGGCAGGATGAGTTTTGGGAGTGTTGAGCTTGGTAAAAACATATTCGGCCAGTTCTATTTCAGGGCCGTCGATGACCTCGTATCCCATGGCAGTAAAGGTATCTCTTACCTCGTCCATGGTGAAGGAAATGGGATGGCGATGGCCTTCTTCAACAGCGGTGCCGGGAATAGTGACATCGATAGTCTCGGCCTCGAGCCGGGCGTTGAGGGCTGCTGCCTCAAGCTTTGTTTTTGCCTCTTCCAGAGCCTTTTCGATGGCGGCTCTGCACTCGTTGGCTATCTGGCCGATAACAGGCCGTTCCTCGGCAGACAGCTTACCCATCTGCTTCAAAACAGCAGTAAGTTCGCCCTTTTTACCAAGGACCTTAACGCGCATTTCGTCCAGCTCAGCAGCGGAAGCGGCAGACTCAAAAGCTGCCAGCGCCCTCTGCCTGATCTGTTCAAGCTGAGTTCTCATTTAAAATTACTCCTTTTGGTAATTGATTTACAGAATAAAATAAGCCTTCGCCCACCAAGGGGACGAAAGCCATGCTTCCGCGGTACCACCCGCAATTCGCAGTATATGCGCACTTATAGCCATTAACGGAGCAACCCGTCGAAGCCTACTGATGTTCAGCTCCGAAGCTCACGGGCGAAAGCCAACGCAGACATCCGCAGGCTGCTTCCAGCTATACAGCCCTCTCTGAAACGGACAGCCGTCTGCCTGACGACCCGGTCATCACCTGTGGTTATTTAAATCGATTAATGTCCTTTATAACACAAAAATGTGGTGGTTTCAAGTGTTTCTGCGCATATTGGTCAGTTTTGCTTGAAACTCACATAAAAGTAGCATATAATTATAGGGACTTTTATCACTTTTTCTGGAGAATTGCTATGTTTGACACCTTTGTTGAAGAACTCGTAACCGTTCATTCTTCCGGCAAAATACTGCTGGCCAAAATCGGCATTGTCCTGGCTGTTATAGTTTTGACCATCGCCGTGTTCTGGTTCATCCCTGCCATTTTGCCCCTTATGTTTTCCGTTTTCGTCGTAGGCGCATATTTTGCCATAAAGTTCCTTAACGTAGAATATGAATATGCCTTTACCAACGGCGAACTGGACATTGACAAAATCATGGGCAAGCGCAAGCGCAAGCACATGGTATCCACCGACAGCAAAAGCATAAAGCTCATGGCTCCCTACACTGCCGACTACGAATCCGATGCCACGGCATACACTATCGACTATACCCACGATTTTTCCTCAAGCCCCTCTGTTGCAGGCCGCTGGTTCATAATCTTTGAAGACAAAGACGGCAAGCTCTGCTTTATGGTCCTCCAGCCCTCAGACAAGCTCAAAACCGCTTTGAAGAGCTATCTGCGGCAGAAAATGAAGGGAATGTAAGACCCCATCATGGATATTTACAGCGCTCAGTCTATGAAAAATATCGACGGCTATGCCATAAACACCATGGGCATCCCGTCAGATACATTGATGGAAACCGCCGCAGAGTCAGTTTTTGAAAAAGCTCAGGCTCATTTTGGCACGGTCAATGGCCGCAGATGCGCCGTGTTTTGCGGCAGCGGTAACAACGGCGGCGACGGTGTGGCTATCGCACGGCTCATTATTCAAAACGGCGGCGACGTAAAATGCTTTCTTGTGGGAAAGCAGGAAAAAATGACCGCCGACTGCCAATTGATGGAAAAGCGGCTCGAAGCCGTGGGCGGATGCGTAGACATCTTCGACGACAGCGCCGCCAGAGACTGGCTTGGCAACTGCTTTATGGTTTTTGACGCCATGTTCGGCATCGGACTAAACTCCAATATGCGTTCTCCGGCCAGTGATGCCGTGTCGCTCATCAACAGCTGCGGAGCGAAAGTCGTATCCGTGGATATTGCCAGCGGTGTTGCCAGCGATAGTGGAGCAATTATGGGCTGCGCCGTCAACGCTGACCTTACTGTGACCTTTACCGCCCCCAAGGCCGGTCATCTGCTCACTCCGGGCTGTTTCCATCAGGGGCAGCTTGAGGTGGTAGATATTGGTATCCCCCCGGAAGCTGTTTCTACCGAAGACCCGATAGCCATATCTGCCGACGGATCTCTGGTTATGCCCATGCTTTCTCAGCGGCCCCAGGATTCCCACAAGGGCGACTTTGGAAAGCTCCTGATCATCGGCGGCAGCGTAGGCTTTACCGGCGCTCCCACCATGGCAGCAAAGGCCGCTCTGAGATGCGGCAGCGGGCTGGTTTATCTGGCTGTTCCCGAAAAAATCTATTCTATTTCGGCCGTCAAAAATGACGAGGCTATGGTTTTTCCCCTGCCCTGCGACAGCGAAGGGCGGCTCACCACAGATGCTTTACCTGAGATACTGCGCCGCATGGGCAAGTCCGATGTGTGCCTCATCGGCCCCGGTCTGGGCCAGTCCGATGAACTTGACAACCTGATTTGCGAAATAGTTTCCAACTCCACCATACCACTGGTCATTGACGCCGATGGCATAAATTGCCTGTCCCGGAATATAGATATATTGAAGTCAGCCAAATGTCCCATAGTCTTGACCCCCCATGACGGCGAGCTTGCCCGTCTTGGCGGCAGCAGCGACCATAAGCTTCAGGGTGCTAAGTCATTTGCCTCTGCCCACGGCTGCATCCTGGTTTCCAAGGGTCATCGAACCGTTACAGCCGCCCCCGACAGTCGAGCCGTCATCAACACGACCGGCAACGCCGGCATGGCTGTAGGCGGCAGCGGCGATGTATTGGCAGGTATGGCAGCCTCTCTTATTGGCCAGGGGCTTCCCCCCTTTGAAGCTGCCTTTGCAGCCGTTTGGCTTCATGGCAGAGCCGGTGACCTGTGCGCCGACCTTATTGGGCAATACGGCATGTTGCCCACTGATATTATCGACGCACTGCCGGGGCTGCTTCCATAATTATGTAAACCAAAAGGAGTTGTATCCGGTGCGAAAGCTGGTTTTTTTCGCACTGATGATGACCCTGCTGCTTTCAGCCTGCAAAGCAGCAGCCAACGATCCCGGGCAGGCAGCGCTGGATATCCGCACCCGGCTTTTGGCCGATGGCGGCATTTCCCTGTCGGCAGATATTCATGCTCTGGTGGGCGACAGGAGCTACAGTTTTTGTCTTACGTGTGATTATTCCTGTCAGGGCAGCAGCACCGTTACCGTAGTTGGACCTGAGCTTATTTCCGGCATTTCAGCAGCCGTAACTGACTCCGGTGCCTCCCTCACCTTTGACGGCGTAAGCCTTGATCTGGGGCAGCTGGAGCGATCCGGGCTTTCCCCTCTGGGCGCTTTACCGGCCATGGCCGAAGCCTGGCGCTCAGGATACATATCCTCCTCCTGCCAGGGGCGTATAGACGGCAGAGAATGCTATTTCATAAGCTATCTTACCGGAAGCGGAGCAGGAGAGCTTGAGTTCCGCACCTGGTTCGATAAAACCACTCTTCTGCCAATCTACGGTGAAGTCGTATCCGGCGGCAGTGTGGTCATATTCGCAAACTTTAATCAGTAAAACAACCGCTTTTTAAATCACAAATACTAAAGAGAAGAGGCGTAATTAAAATGATGCAGCATCTGCTTAAAAGGACCTGGGCCGAGATCAATCTGGACGCGCTGGAATTCAACTATCGTTCTCTCAAGGCCGCCATGCCTGAGGAATGCGGGTTCGTGGGCGTTGTCAAGGCCGATTCCTACGGTCATGGCTCCGTTATGGTTTCAAAGGTTTTGGCGCAGCTGGGCGCCAGATATCTGGCAGTATCCAACATCGAAGAAGCTATCCAGCTCCGCAACGCTGGTATCAAACTCCCCATTCTTATTCTGGGCTTTACTCCCGCCGAGTTTGCCCACGAGCTGGCCGATCACAGCATAACTCAGGCTGTGAACAATGTGGAATACGCAAAGCAGCTCAATGACCTTCTTGAAGGCAGCGGCAAAAAGCTCACCGTTCACATCAAGGCCGATACCGGCATGAGCCGCATGGGCTTTACCACCTACGGCCAATTTGACCACTCGGTCGAAGGCGTGGTAGAAGTCTCCAGACTGCCCAACCTGGACATTGAAGGCGTGTTCACTCACTTTGCCGTATCTGACGATGTCGATCAGCGGGAATACACCGAGCTGCAATTTGGCCGCTTTATGAGCTTTATCGAAAGATGCGGCGAGAAGGGCATCACCTTCCGGCTGCGCCACTGCGCTAACAGCGGCTGCACCATCAACTATCCCGAAAAAGCCCTTGATATGTTCCGGCCCGGACTGGCCACCTATGGTCTGTACCCTGCCGATAAGTTCGAGCGCGATATTGAACTGCGTCCTCTTATGAGTCTGCGTTCCTCCATCGCTCAGATCAAAGAGTTTGAACCCGACGTGACCCTTAGCTATGGCCGCACCTACACCACTCCATCCACCCGCCGTATCGCCGTTGTTCCCATCGGTTATGCCGACGGTTATCCCCGCCGTTTTTCCAACCAGCGGGAATTCCTCGTTTGCGGCAAAAGGGTCCCCCAGGTAGGTCGCGTATGTATGGATATGTGCATGGTCGACATCACCGACGTTCCCGAAGCCAGGGTAGGCGACGTGGTGACCATCTTTGGTCGCGATGGCAACGAGTTCATCTCCATGGACGAGCTGGCAAGTCAGGCAGACACCATTACCTACGAAATTTCATGCGACATCTCAAAGCGCGTTCCCAGAATATATCTTAAAGGCGGCGAGGTCGTCGACGTTTTGCAATACATAGTTTGATTTTGCTTTTGGGCCGGGGTCTTTTCCCCGGCCCTGAGCGTTTGGCCCTTGATCCCGCTGTCGCACCATGTCGCAGGCTGTCGAATATACTGTCAAGTAACCGCTATTAAATCACGAACAGATCATGGCCGGATGATTTGATCATCGGTTACCGAAGGGAACCGTTTCCCGATGTATATTTTTCTCCAAAGGGTGGAAGAATCATATTATCCCGGGCATCAGGCTCAACGCACCCTGTGTCCTTCCCTCGGAGTGTGACAATTATGGATCAAAGCGTCAAACGGGGCGATATATACTATGCCGACTTAAGCCCCGTAGTCGGCAGCGAGCAGGGCGGTACCAGACCCGTACTTATAATCCAGAACGACACCGGCAACCGCCATAGTCCAACTGTTATTGCCGCCGCCATTACATCCCAGATGAACAAGGCGCGGCTGCCAACTCATATCGAACTGGCGGCCAGTTCCTATGGTCTTTCCCGTGATTCTGTGATACTGCTTGAGCAGATACGGACCATTGATAAAAAGCGGCTCCGCGAACGCATGGGCAGACTGGACGGCAGTCTAATGAGCCAGGTGGACAGCGCTATCGCCGTCAGTTTTGGCCTCAACGACCAGCTGGTTTAAGCGGCTTTGGCGGCCATAATAAGTTTTTCTTGCATGGCAGGGAAGTTTAGTGTATTATGTAAATGCGCTGTTTTCTGCCTGTTTCAGGACAGTCTGTGGCTGTCCTTGTTTTTTTAATATAACCACCAAAGGAGATCCCCATGTTTAAAAGACACCTTGTATTAAAACTTGCTCTTGTGGCACTGATCATCGTTCTTGGAGCCGGTCTGGTGGCCAGCGCCGCCGCTGGCGACTCCTCTGACCCGCTTATTTCCCTGAGCTATATCAACGAAACCGTTATCCCGGCTCTGACTTCCAGGCTGGAATCCCTGGTAGGCAGTGCAAAATCCGAGCTTTCCAGCAGCTTTGATAACACGCTGGAACAGTTCAGGCAATCGCTCAACACTGAATACGCCTCCAACGCTATTGACTCTGACAGCAGCAGCGACTACAAAACTGTCGACCTTTCCGACGGCCAGTCGGTTTCTCTGGAAAGCGGATGCGAGATACTCTTTGTCAGCGGCAGCGGCGTGTGCGTCGGCTCCCTGACTGACACCACCTCAGGAAGCGTTGTTGACAACAGCCAAATGGAGGAAAACCACCTTTACCTCTGCACCGGTGCCGCCTCTATCGTAGCAGACGGTCAGGCTCAGCTGCTTATTAAGGGCAGCTTCACCGTCAAATAACACAAAAGCATATTCAAAGCTCCCCAGTCATAGAATTATATGACCGGGGAGCTTTCCATATCTCAAAAGGCGGTGACTTATGATCTCAACATTTCCGCTATATGACGGCAGCCGTCAGATCGGCACCGTCTCCCTCTGGTGCGACAATCTGCGGCTGCATCTGCAAGCCGAATGCGAAACGCTTCCCGGCATCCAGCGCGCCTGGGCAGTTAGCGGAGAGCATCGGCTGCTAATTGGCGTGCTGACACCCGACGGTGACAGATCATGCTGCCAAAAATCCTATAGTCTCAGCTCTCTTGGAAGTTTTGACCCTGAGAAAGTAAGTCACGGAGACATCGGCAGCTCTGCCCCCTCTTCCTGCTGGAAACCGTGCCAGGATCCCGGAGGTCTGTTTTGCGACCCCATAACCCGATGCGCTCTGGATCGCAGCTTTAGATATTATGTCAACCGTTCCGGCGACAGCTGTCTGCTGGGAGTTCCCTGGCAGGGCGGCAAATTCCCCATGCCCGGGCTTTTCTGTCTGTGCCAAGTAGACTGCTCAGAAGGAAGGCAGATGGTAGTTGTGGGCATAAGTCCTTCCGGATGCCCGCAGGTACCTGAGCTTTAAACATATTTCCTGAGGTTTTCCAGAGCCTTTCGCTCGATCCTCGATATCTGGACCTGGCTCACTCCCAGTATTTTTGCCGTTTTGTCCTGGGTAAAACCTCTGAAATAGCGCAGGGTTATGACCTGCTGTTCTCTCTGGCTCAGCCTGCTGACAGCTTCTTTCAGCGAAATAGTCTCTACCAGCGTTTCTTCAATGCTGCCAGAGGTCAAAACACTTTCCAGCGTAAACCCGTCTTCACCGTTTTCCTGATTCAGCGATTCGCAGGCAGAGGTTGCGGTTTCACACATGGCAATATCTTCAACCGTGAATCCGGTTTCCTCCACCAGTTCACTGACAGTAGGCTCGTGGCCATTTTTGTGGCTCAGTCTGTCCCGGGCAAGGCGAATGGTCATAGCCCGCTCCTTGATACCCCGGCTGACCTTTATCATGCCGTCATCTCTCAAAAAGCGGCGTATCTCTCCGGCGATTTTGGGTACCGCATAGGTCGAAAACTGAGTACCATATTCCGGGTCAAAGCCTTCTACCGCCTTCAAAAAACCAATGCACCCCAGCTGGTAAAGGTCGTCAGCCTCCACTCCACGTCCGAAATAGCGTTTTGCCACCGACCAGATAAGGCCGGAGTTTTCGACTATCATCCTTTCCGAGGCTTCTTTGTCACCTTCTCTGGCCAGCTGTAACAGGTCGATTTGCGCCGGACTCATCGATGTCCTGCCCTTTGGGCTATACGGCGTTTCATGGTAACGGTGGTACCCTTGTCCACAACGCTTTTTACCGTCAGGCTGGTCATGAAGCTTTCCATTATAGTAAATCCCATACCTGCTCTGTCGCTCCCGCCGGTAGTATACATGGGACGCATAGCCGCCTGCACATCCTCCATCCCGCGGCCCCAGTCTTTAACCGTTATTTCGATAGTATTCTTTTCAAGTCTGGCCCTGATCAGTATTTTACCTATACAGTCCGGGTATGCGTGAACGATACAATTGGTCACAGCTTCGCTGACAGCAGTCTTGATATCCCCCAGCTCGTCCAGAGTCGGATCAAGCTGGGCCGCAAAACAGGCCACCGCTCCCCGGGCAAAGGCTTCGTTGACTGACAGGCTGTCGAATTCCAGCTTCATCACATTAGTGCCATTCATTATGTAAACCTCCCTTATCCATCTCTACTATCCTGCCTATTCCGGCAGCGTCCAAAACCTTTCTGGGCTGTCCGGCAACGTTTTTTAACGTCAGGACTCCGTCCAGCAGCTCCATATGGCGTTTTGCATTAATAACCACAGCAATGCCCGAGCTATCCATAAAAGTCACGTCCCCGAAGTCCAAAACACAGTGTCTGGGCAAAAAGGTGTCAATTTTATCTGCCACTCCACTGATCAGGGTTTTTGCAACATGATGGTCGATCTCTCCCGTCAGCGCAACAGTAAGCTGCCGCCCCTGTAAATAACTTGTAATTTTCATCGGTATTCCCCCAAAACAAAAATAGGGTCGATGGAGCTTTGATCCTCCATCGACCCTGATTATATAGTTATGCAAATATAAAACCTGTCGTAATTTGCCAGGTGTTAAAAATTAGATATGGCCTTTTACTATCGTTCGGGCCTGTCCTGCCATAATAACCGACCCGCAAATAAGCAGCACTCCGTCTGGAGACACAGTGTCAATCCCCGTTTCTATAGCCTGCTTAAGAGTCGGCGCCGCTGTAGCGGAACAGTATTTCCCGGCATATTGAGCCAGCTGCCAGGGAGAAAGGGAGCGCTCCATATCCGACGAGGACGCTATGATCCTTTCGCACCGGGGTGCAAGGATGTCAATACAGGTTTTCCAGTCCTTGTCGGCCATCATGCCAATAACCGCTGTCACCTCTTTGCCGGAAAACAGGCCGTCGAGGGCTGCCGCCAAAGCGGACGCGCCATCGGGATTGTGTGCCGAATCCAGCAAAATAGCAGGCTGACGACTTAGCATCTCCAGCCGACCCGGCCAGCTAACGGTGGAAAAGCCCTGCAATATGTGCCGGTCAGTGATTTCAAAGCCGCGTTTTCTCAGCGCGTCAATTGCCGCAAAAGCTGTCATTGCGTTGGTCAGTTGATGATATCCCAGCAGGGGACAGCTGACAGTCAGACCCCGTTCGGTTTCAAACCGACATCCCTGAGCATCCACAGCGGTATGAGTAAACTGGCTTTTGTCCACAATACGGGGGACGACTCCTACACTGCTGCACCGGTCCCGCAGAACCTGGATGACCTCCGGCTCGTTGGGCGCTATGACCACGCTGCTGCCCGACTTGATTATACCTGCCTTCTGTCCGGCTATGGTTCTGAGTTCATTGCCCAGTATGGCTGTGTGATCTTTGGCAATATGGGTTATGACCGCGACCTCAGGCGGAGCAATAATATTGGTCGGGTCAAACATCCCCCCAAGTCCGGTTTCCAGCACGACTATGTCACAGCCCCGGGACTGGAAATAGACAAAGGCAGCGGCCGTTACAAGCTCAAACTCATTTACCGGGTCAAGCCCTTCTGCCAACCGTCTGTCCTCTGCGGCCTTGACCTTTTCGACCACCCCGCACAGCTCCTCCCGGGGGATGAGCCGACCATCGCACTGGATACGTTCTTCGAAAACCTCAAGAAAAGGCGAGGTATACATACCGGTTTTCATCCCGGCAACCTGCATGACCGATGCCGTCATTGCAGCGACGCTTCCCTTGCCGTTTGTTCCT
>CAYLKH010000020.1:0-31401 GCA_964384255.1 uncultured Oscillospiraceae bacterium
GAACGCCAGCCTGTCACGCTGGAGGTCGACGGTTCGAGCCCGTTCCGGGTCGCCAAATTCGCCTTGGTAGCTCAGTAGGTAGAGCAGCGGACTGAAAATCCGCGTGTCGCTGGTTCGACTCCGGCCCAAGGCACCAAAGCTATTTTCCGATAGCTTGGGCGGTGCAATAGTACCGCCGAATGCGGGCGTAGCTCATCCGGTAGAGCGCCACCTTGCCAAGGTGGAGGTAGCGAGTTCGAGCCTCGTCGCCCGCTCCACAACGATAGGAGTGCATTTGCGCTCCTATCTGTATATGGTACCATAGCCAAGTGGTAAGGCAGAGGTCTGCAAAACCTCCATTCCCCAGTTCAAATCTGGGTGGTACCTCCAGAAAAAATGCCATTGTCCTTCGGACAATGGCATTTTTTCAACGTAATAAATCCCTTCGGGATTTATGAAATACCCCGGGGCGTGAAATATGGCTGCGCCATGTGAAATGCCTGCGGGCGTGAGGGATTAATTTCATTTCACTTGGGTGCGTTAGCCCCCGGATTTCACAATGGCCGAAGACATTATTTCACATCCGGCAACAGCCGGATATTTAACTAAAAAACCTTGCCCCAACCGCAAACTCCCCCACAGCCAACCAACTAACGAATCACGTTACCCACCATCCAGCCAACCCGCAAAAAGAGCTTGCTTCAGCAAGCAATTTTTAGCATCCGTCGAAGCCGGATACTTTACTGAACCATTTCCATTCCCTACAAACTCCTATCAATTACAAATTGGAATTGCCCATAGATGATGTTTACCGTATAATATACGCAGAATATTGAAAGGAAGATGTTGAAATGCCTGATAAGCTGCGTTTTGATCCATCTGCATTCACTTTAAAAGATCTGGATGTGGAAGGCAAGAAGGTAGTCTACAAGGAATACAAAAGCCTTTGCTATTGCTCAAACCCTGTAGACGATGATTATGAAAGCCTTGATATCCGAGTACCTGTATCGGTCGATGGTAAGCAGATCGACACGACCAAATCTCCGATACTTTTTGCTGTAAACGTTGCCGGTTATACTGCTTCTGCTAACAAGGGCAACCACTCCATGTTCGGCCATGACGATCCCCATGGTAAAGGACCTGGTGGCCCCGGTGGCCTTCCTGGTGGTCCCGGTGGCCCTGGTGGTCCGGGAGGCCCTCCGGGAGGTCCTGGTGGTTCTCCGGGTGGACCTGGTGGCCCCGGAGGTGGCAAAGGCCCCGATTATGTTGCCAACCTTGCTCTTGCTATGGGGTTTGTTTGCGTAAATCCCGGGTGCCGCGGCAGAAACTGCCAGTGGCCTGACGACGATCCCCGCGCTGTTAATGGCAAATACTATGGCAAAGCTCCCGCCGGCGCCGTTGATCTCAAGGCCGCGATTCGTTATCTCCGCTATAACGAGGGACTTATCCCCGGTGACATGGAAAAAATCGTTACCCATGGTGGCAGCGCGGGCGGTGGCCTGAGCTGTCTGCTGGCCGCCTCGGGCGACAGCCCTGAGTATGATAGCTATCTTAAAGAAATCGGTGCTGCCGAAACCTCTGATAAGATTTTTGGCTCCGCATCCTTCAGCCCCGTTATGAACCTTGATAACGGTGACTGCGCTTATGAATATGAATGGGGCCATGTAATGTATTCCGGCGGCCCCTTCGGCAATCAGGAGCCTGCTCTGGTTGACCAGACTATGAGTGCTGAGCTGAAAGCTATCTATACCGATTATCTTTCCTCCTGCGAGCTTATTGGCCACGTCGATTGGGGAAAACTGACCACTGATAATCTGGCTGATTATATGCTGGAAGAATATCTTTATGATGAATGCAAGCGCTTTATGAGCAAAAAGTCAGAGACTGAAAAGGCGGAATACCTGGCCCAAAATCCCTGGATCAAGCCCGAGGGTGATGGCTACAGGTTCAGCTTTGCCGACTTTGCAGCTCATGCTGGTCGGGAAAAGGACCTGCCCGCCTTTGATGAATTCCCCCTGAACAACGCTGAAACTCTGGTGTTCGGCAGCGCTACAGTACCTGGTCGCCACTTTACTGACTTCGCTCTCCAGAAGGCAAGCGGCGATGCCAATGCAGTTGTTGATGCTGAACTGAAACATATCTGCGAGATTTTCAACCCCATGTGGCATGTGCTGAATAATAATCCCGGTATTGCAAAATACTGGTGGATCCGCCACGGTGGTGTTGACGGAGCAACCTCCGTACCCACTGTCCTCAACCTTGCTACCGCCCTTGAAAACAGGGGCAAGGATGTAAATGCCCGCATCATCTGGGATGGCGGCCATTGCGAAGACGATGACCCCGAAGGTCTGCTGGCATGGTATTGCCAGATCTGCGGCTACACCCCGGCCTGCCAGTTCTGATTTGAATTCTCTCTCCCCGGCACGGTTTTTCTGTGCCGGGGAAGTTTTTTTGCCGCTTCCTATTGACAGTTACCTTAGGTAACATTATACAATAACAACAGGGAGGTGTGTTTGTTGAAAATAAAAACTGTTATGAAGCAGACGGGACTCAGCGCCCGGACTATCCGATACTATGAACAGAGGGGCCTTATTTCTCCGTACACAGAAACCGTTAATGGCCGCAAATGCCGTGAGTATTCAGAGCAAGATGTGATGCGGCTATATACGGCAGCGACTTTGAGAAAATCGCTGTTTTCCATAGACGAGATATCTCAGATGCTGGATACGCCGGAAAGCACAGCGGCGATTTTTGAATCGTATAAGCAGCGCCTTTATGAACAGAAGAACGAATTGGATAATCTTATCAGATGCGCCGAGCAGGTCGAACAATGGGAAGATATGAACGCATTTTATCTCGCAAAGCAGCTTGATTATTATGCTCAGGACCTGCCTCTTCCGACCCATGATGTCCGGCTGAACTTCGGCAGATTCGACGAAGAAACACCCCAGCAGCGAGCGGCTGCATACCAGCGTTTTCAGCGGTGGTACAGATTCCGCTTCGTAAAAAAGCTCTGGCCAATACTGGTTTACGCTGTATGCTTTTTGCTGACGACGACCATATTCGCCGTGGTCTGCAAAAACATCAGCGTTAAGAATGTGACCTCCGACTATCAGTGGAGCGTTGAAAACATCCAGAGTGTTTATGGCAAAAGCGGAATATCCGGTGATCGGAGATCGCAGTTGATTTTTGATATTCCTGAAAATGCGGTCCTGGTCGATGAAAGTCTGCAAGAGCTGTTTTTTCGGGGTAGATATATATGCTTTTCCGAATACAACTACGACGATTACAGTAGTCACGGATATTACATCGACCTGCTTTCTGTGATGGATCCGGATGAACTGAAGCAATTCTGGAACAATGATTACTGGAACACTCACCTTTCATGGTCTGCTGGCAACGATCCGGACAGCCACGTAAATGGCGTGGTCTATGGAAAACTGGAAGAAAGCACTATCATCCCCTCGCGTATAGTGATGGAAACCGGCGATGTTCTGCTGGATGGCGATGAAGGGGAGAGGGCGATCCGGTTCGAAAGGGGAAAATTCTCAACAGGAGTTTCTGATGAGGTCATTGAAATATGGGAAAATCTGCAAAACACTCAGCTTTCAGCATGGGAAGAGGTCGTTCGGGGCGACAGCTATAGCGGACTGTTATCTTCGCTGCTGTATTTAGACGGCAAACCCTATTATCTGGTGGGAAAAATCAGCGCTATTGTTTGGAAAGCTGATTTAAACGGGCTGAAAGAAATGATAGACGAATTGTGGGCAGGGTACCTTTTGGTCATGCTTGCAGCGACCGTTGCGATGGTGGTAAAATCTACCAGCAAGAACTATAAAATGAACTTTGCCGTGATGCGTGACTGGTCAGCTGGGCCTCCCAGCGCATCACGGAACGGAAACTATTACAGCACTCAGGTTATAGTACAGGGAAACGACTCTGACGAGTATCTGGTGATAGGCTCAATAGGGACGAAAAGCCCGTCTTATACCATGAAGATCGAAACAGGTGATAAAACGGAAAAGAAAAAGGATGAGGATAAATAAATATCCCGGTTGTGCTTGAAAGTTTTATGCCCTGTCTGGTATCATAATGCTTACGGGCCGATGAACGACCCGGTATATCGATGTTGTGATAAGGATGATAATTATGGAAATATTTCTTGAACAGTTGTCAGTATTGGCGGCGACCTATGGCGGCAAGCTTATAGGCGCTGTCGTTGTTCTGGCCGTTGGCCTGGTCGTTATCAGATCTATCAATAAGGTCCTGCATAAGCGCGAGGGCTTTAAGAATATGGATCCTACAGTGGCGGGATTTTTGAAAAGCGCTGTTTCCATTGCGCTTTATGTAATACTGGTCATAAGCGTGATCGGTATCCTCGGTATTCCTATGGCATCTATAGTGGCTGTGCTGGCATCTGCCGGTGTAGCTATTGGGCTTTCGCTCCAGGGCGCCCTGAGCAATTTCGCCGGCGGTATAATGCTTATGCTGTTTCGCCCGTTTCGGGTGGGGGACTACGTGGCGGCTGCCGGTGAAGAAGGAACTGTTGAATCTATCAGCGCCGTCTATACTGTTTTGCTTACGGCTGATAACAAACGTATAACCATCCCCAATGGAAACCTGATGAACAGCAACGTGACTAATTATTCTGCCGAACCTCTGCGCCGGGTGGACCTTGGATTTAAGGGCGGACTGGATACGGATGCAGCTCTGGTAAAGGACCTTATGCTCAAGGCTGCCGAAGCAAATGACAGGGTGGTTGCAGAACCAAAGCCCAGCGCTTTGCTTATGGGAGTTGCTGACAACTGCGTCAATTTTCAGCTTCGAGCCTGGTGCAAAAACGAGGACTATTGGGACGTCTATTTCCAGCTGATAGATTCTGTAAGCGCTCTGCTGAGTAAAAACGGCATTACCGCTCCTGCAACCAGGATCGATTTGCAGAACAAATAGTTTAATAATATGCTGCCCCTTCGGAAATAATAGCAGAAGATTATTTCCGGAGGGGTCATTTTGCGTACTAAGGTTGAGATATGCGGCGTCAATACGTCGGAACTCAAGGTTTTGAAGAATGACGAGATAAAGGAACTGCTTTTGAAAATAAAAGACGGAGACGAAGAAGCAAGGCAGAAAATGATATCCGGCAATTTGCGACTGGTTTTGTCGGTAATTCAGAAATTCAGCTCCCGGGGTGAAAATGCTGACGACCTGTTTCAGGTGGGGTGCGTTGGGCTGATTAAGGCCATCGACAATTTTGATACCAGCCTTGACGTTAAGTTTTCCACATACGGTGTTCCCATGATAATCGGCGAGATCAGGCGGTATTTGCGAGACAACAGCGCTATAAGAGTCAGCCGATCCATGAGGGACAATGCTTACAGAATATTGCAGGTAAAGGAAAAATATGTCAATGAGTTTCAAAGAGAACCAACTGTTGACCAGATAGCTGTTGAGCTTGGACTGAAAAGGGAGGATGTGGTGTTTGCGCTGGATGCCATAGCTGACCCCATAAGCCTGTATGAGCCGGTATACTCCGACGGCGGCGAACCAATAACGGTCATGGACCAGGTCAGGGATACTAAAAACACCGACGAGCATTGGCTCGAGATGATCGCACTTAAAGAAGCAATTAAACGCCTGGGTCAGCGGGAACGACAGATATTGGCACTGCGTTTTTATGATGGGAAAACGCAGATGGAGGTAGCCTCAGAGGTAGGGATAAGTCAGGCTCAGGTTTCCCGCCTTGAAAAAAACGCCATCAATACCGTGAGAAAGAATATGTAAGTTGACAGCGGCTGCGGAAAGATTTAATATTGATATATAAATACAGGATAAGGAAAGAACGATCATGAGAATAATAATTGCCCCCGATTCGTTTAAAGGAAGTATGACCGCTCAGATGGCTGCCGACGCGATGGAAGCAGGTATCAGGCGGGCATATCCTCAGGCCGAAACGCTGAAATTGCCCATGGCAGATGGCGGAGAAGGGACTGTTGAAACCATAAGCGCCATACTGGGCGGGAGCCTGATAACGGTCCCTGTGACCGACCCTCTGGGTTATCAAGTGGAGGCGAGGTATTTTCTGGGCAGTGATGGAACAGCCTTTATCGAAATGGCTCAGGCCAGCGGCCTGACCCTGATACCTCAGCAGGAGCGGGATATTATGCGCTCTTCCAGCTATGGTACGGGCCAGCTTATTAAAGATGCTCTCCACAGGGGATGCAGAAAAATATATGTTGCGCTGGGCGGTTCGGCTACCAACGATGGTGGGACCGGTATGGCTCAGGCTTTGGGAGCCTGCTTTATTGGCGACAAATGGCGATTGCTCAGTGGCAGCGGAGAAAACCTTGAAAAGATCAGACATATTGACGCTTCCCATATGGACGAAAGAATAAAAGAGACTGAATTTGTCGTGCTGTGCGATGTGGATAATCCCATGTGCGGACCCGAAGGAGCATCCTTCGTTTACGGCCCTCAAAAGGGCGCCGATGGCGAACAGGTTATCCGGCTGGACGAAGGCATGAAAAACTATGCGGCATTATTGCTTTCCGACCTTAAGGCTGAAGTGGCGGAGATTCCCGGTTCTGGTGCAGCCGGTGGAATGGGAGGCGCTTTGATGGCGTTTTGCGGCGCTAAGCTTATGCCTGGAGCCGATGCTGTTTTGGACCTTTATGGATTTGAGGAAAAAATAAAAGGCGCCGACCTTGTCATTACAGGCGAAGGAAAAACCGATGCCAGCTCCTTTAATGGAAAAGCGCCTCAAAAGGTCATTTCCCGTGCTAACAGGCAGAAGATAAAAACCGCGCTTATTTCCGGGATCATCGATGGCAGCGGCTGTGACATGATGAGTCTTGGAGTGTCGGCGGCAGTTTCGTTAGTCAGCGGAGAAGTGACTGAAGAAATGTCTGTTTCCAAAGCAGCGGTTTACACTGCCGAGGCGGCCGAAAAACTGATAAAAGCGTTGCTGTGACCCGTTGATTTCAACTGAATATATACAAGCCCTCCATTCATATTGTTAAAAAAAGAATGGAGGGCAGATTTTATGCAGTGCTGTATTGCGGAACTCAGATGCCGTGAGGTCATCAACCTTCGGGATGGTTGCCGGATAGGGTATGTCAACGATCTGGAGGTGGACATTTCCTGCGGCAGGGTGGCGGCGCTGGTGGTGCCGGGACCCTGCCGGTTCTTTGGATTGTTTGGCAGGGAAGACGATTACCTTATCCCCTGGGATTGTATCAAAAGAATAGGTGACGATATAATACTGATCGAGATCGACCGGGATAAATGCCGCACGCCACGAACAAAAGGGAGATTTTTCTTCTGATGAGTTTGTGACAGCGCTTCATTGACTAAAGCGCCATAAAATGGTATAATCTAATATCTGGCGTAATAGCTAAAATAGACGATATACAAGTGGGTGTTGTGTTTTGTGGCTTTCCGATAAATGGACAGATTACAGAGTTTTAGATACCTCCGGCGGTCAGAAGCTGGAATCCTGGGGCAAATATGTACTCGTTCGTCCCGACCCTCAGGTCATATGGGATACCGGGAGATCACATCCCGGTTGGAACAGGGCAGATGCTGTCTATTCCAGATCATCCTCCGGCGGTGGCAGCTGGTCAAAGCACGATCTGCCCAAAAGCTGGCAAATACATTACGACGACCTTACCTTCAACGTTAAGCCGATGAACTTTAAGCATACGGGCATTTTTCCCGAGCAGGCAGCCAATTGGGACTTTATCCGCTCAAGATGCCGTAAGGCCGGTCGTCAGCTCAACGTGCTGAATCTTTTTGCCTATACAGGCGGGGCGACGGTTGCTGCCGCTTCGGCGGGGGCCAGGGTGTGCCATGTCGATGCAGCCAAGGGCATGGTCGCCTGGGCCAGGGAAAACGCCGCGGCCTCGGGCCTGTCTGACGCTCCAGTGCGCTGGATAGTGGATGACTGCGCCAAGTTTATCGAGCGCGAGATCCGCAGAGGGCGGAGATATGACGCCATAATTATGGATCCCCCCAGCTATGGCCGGGGACCTTCCGGCGAGATATGGAAGCTGGAAAACGATCTGTTTGATTTTGTAAAGCTTTGCGCCCGGGTGCTGTCTGACGATCCCGATTTTGTTATTATCAACTCCTATACCACCGGGCTTGCGCCATCGGTGCTGAGCTATATCCTCGGAATTACCGTCCAGAAGGCTCACGGAGGCTTTGTCGACTGCGATGAGCTGGGCCTTCCTGTTGAAAGCAGCGGCCTTGTGCTGCCTTGTGGCAGCGCCGGACGTTGGCGAAAGGATTAATATGAGCGAACTTATCAAATTTGAAAACGCGGCCTTTGCCTATCCTGAAAGCTCGGAAAATATGGCCCATCAGGTTTTTGAAAACCTTGATCTTCAAATCCGGGAAGGCTCCTTTGTGGCCATCCTGGGTCATAACGGTTCAGGAAAGTCCACTCTGGCAAAGCATATGAACTCCGTTTTGTTGCCTACAGGTGGCAAGGTGTGGGTTGCCGGTTATGATTCTTCCAGCGAAGAAGACGTGATCAATATCCGCCGCAATGTGGGTATGGTCTTTCAAAACCCCGATAACCAACTGGTTTCAAACGTTGTGGAAGAAGATGTTGCCTTTGCCCCCGAGAATCTGGGGGTCGAACCGGCCGAGATACGCCAGAGGGTGGATGACGCTCTTAAACTGGTTGGGATGTACGAATATAAGGACCACGCGCCCCATCTTCTGTCCGGCGGTCAGAAACAGCGTGTGGCAATAGCGGGTGTAATAGCCATGCGGCCCAGATGTATCGTGCTGGATGAACCCACGGCCATGCTTGACCCTCAGGGCAGAAAAGACGTGATGGACACCATAATAAGGCTCAACCGTGAATCGGGCATCACCGTGGTGCTTATTACTCACCATATGTCCGAGGCTGCCAGGGCGGATCGGCTGATTATCATGTCTGACGGTGAGATCATTGCTGACGATATTCCCCGCAGGGTTTTTTGCAATGTCGAGCTTTTGCGCGCAGCTGGCCTTGGCCTGCCTGATACTACCGCTCTGCTTAACGAACTTAACTGTCATGGTGCCGGGTTGCCGCTTGAGGCTGTTTCGGTCGACGAGTGCGCCTCAGTTTTGTTCGATTACATCACAAAAGTAAACTAATTATCTACGGAGGAAGCATAGTTGGCTCCTTTGATACAAACAAAGCAGCTCAGGCATATCTATTCTCAAGGTACGCCTTTTGAGCATATTGCAATAGATGGAATTGATTTTTCTGTTGATGCCGGAGAATTTATTGGCATAATAGGACATACAGGCTCGGGAAAATCGACCTTTATCCAGCATCTTAACGGCCTTTTGAAACCGACCTCCGGCCAGGTGCTGTTTAACGGAGAGGACATCTGGAAAATCAAAACCCGTGATGTCCGTTTCCAGGTGGGACTGGTTTTTCAATATCCCGAATATCAGCTTTTTGAAGAAACTGTTTATCAGGACATAGCCTTTGGACCCGGAAACATGAAGCTTTCGGAAGATGAGGTCAAAAGCCGCGTCCTGGAAGCTGCAAAAATGGTGGGCATTGACGACCATTTGCTGGACAAGTCTCCCTTTGAACTGTCCGGCGGTCAAAAGCGACGGGTGGCCATTGCCGGAGTTATTGCCATGAAACCTCGTGTTCTGATCCTGGACGAACCCACGGCAGGACTTGACCCGCGGGGAAGAGCCAGTATCCTGGAAAACATAAGGGCCTATCGGGATTCAACCGGTGCGGCGGTGATCATGGTATCTCACAGCATGGAGGAGATGGCCGAAAACGTCCAGCGTCTGGTAGTGTTCAACGATGCCGCGATCGTTATGGACGGTACCCCGGACCAGGTTTTTTCCCGGGCAGCTGAACTGAAGGCTATGGGTCTGGATGTTCCCCAGATAACTGAGGTGTTTTTGAAGCTCAGGCAAATGGGCCTTGATATCGACACCTCTGTTTACACAGTCTCTCAGGCGCGGGACCTTATCCTTTCCATAAAGGGGGTCGGCCGCCATGCTTAAAGACATTACTCTTGGTCAGTATTTTCCTGGCGATACCTTTATCCACAGGCTTGACCCCAGGACAAAGCTTATTATAACGGTCCTGTTCATAGTTGTGCTGTTTACCGCTTATGGCGCAGTTTCTTATGGACTGGTGCTGTGCTTTTTGCTGGCCTGCCTGAAAATTGCAAAAATACCGGTCAAGACCATTGCAAAGAGCCTTAAACCGCTGGTAATAATAATTGGCCTGACCGCTGTATTGAATATGTTTTATACTCCCGGTCAGGTGCTGGTGACTATCTGGAAGCTTACCATCACTAAAGAGGGCCTCATAAACGCGGCAAAAATGGTTTTGCGCATTACGATGCTCATAACAGGAACCTTCCTGCTTACCTATACCACCTCGCCCATTATGCTTACCGATGGCCTCGAACGGCTGCTGGACCCGCTGAAAAAGCTTAAGGTCCCGGTGCATGAGCTGGCGATGATGATGTGTATTGCCCTGCGCTTTATACCGACCCTCATCGAAGAGACTGACAAGATCATCAGCGCCCAGAAGGCCAGAGGAGCAGACTTTGAAAGCGGGAACATAATGCAAAGAGCCAAGGCGCTTATACCAATATTGGTGCCGCTGTTTATCAGCTCCTTCAGGAGAGCTGACGAGCTGGCTGTAGCTATGGAATGCCGCTGCTATCACGGAGGAAAAGGAAGGACCCGTATGCGGGTGCTTAAGCTCGCTGTCAACGACTGGCTGACTATAGCCGCGGGGATCGCCCTGCTTGCCGTCGTAATAGTTTTGAAAGTGTTTGGACTTTAAGGTAATCAAAATGCGTAATATTGCCCTTAAGCTTATGTACGAGGGGACCCGTTATCATGGATGGCAGGTCCAGAAGAATGACGTTACCGTTTGCGGTACTCTCCAGCGGGCGCTGGCGAAAATACTTAAGGCAGACGTGTCCGTTACGGGATGTGGCCGGACTGACGCAGGAGTTCACGCAAAAACCTATATCGCAAATTTCCGTACCGATGCCCGCATCCCGACCGACAGACTGCCTTATGCCCTTAATACTCATCTGCCCGACGATATATCTGTCCTGGCGGCCTACGATGTGCCGGACAGCTTTAACGCCATAGGCTCCTGCATAAAAAAAGAATATACCTACATCATCTACAATTCCCGCATCAAGGACCCCTTCTACGTTAACCGTGCCTGGTTTTATCCTTCCCGGCTGAACGAAGAACTGATGGCCCAGGCTGCCGGGAGATTTGTGGGAACTCACGATTTTGCGGCAGTAAGATCTGTTGGTACGGAAACGAAAACAACAGTCAGGACTGTATATTACTATAACGTGCGCCGAGATGGTGACATGGTCGAGCTTAAGGTTTGTGCCAATGGATTTTTATATAATATGGCAAGAGCCATGGCCGGTACGCTGGTCTATGTGTCCGAAGGTAAGATCAAGCCTCAGGAGATAGATTCCATCCTACTTAAGGGCGACAGAACTCTCGCGGGGCCGACTGTTCCGCCAGGAGGATTGTATCTGACGAAATTATGGTATAATGAGGATGGTGCCGCCATTGAGCAACAATAAGCCCGAAGACCCAAACAGGGTGATCGAATTCAAAACCAAAGACAGCGGCGACAGGCGCAAAATCAAATATGCCGTTGTATTGACGATGCTGGCGTTGATAGGGATAGCACTGTTCGTATTTGCCGACGATATCAACACGGATTCCCTGTCGAGGAGCTTTACCTATTTTTCTTCTGTCAAAGATGACGATGGATCCATATCAGATATTTCGATCTCTTCCGATTCCCGCAACAGCTATGGCCAGCTGGACGGCAGCTTTGTTATTGCCGATGCCGGCGGATTGAAGGCCTATTCTATCAACGGGCAGCTGGAATATTCCTATTCGGTGCTGATGAACACTCCTGTGGTAAAAACAGGCGACGAAATGGGAATAGTATATGATATTGGCGGAAATACCCTTCTGACCTTTAACAAAGAAGGCGTTCTCAACGCCATCGAAACCGATTATCCAGTGATCGACGCCACTATCACCGGCAGCTGGATAGGCCTGACCACTGAGGAAAGTGGGTACAAGGCCCTGGTCACCGTTTATGATAAAAATCTGTCCCCGCGATATATGTTTTATTCGGCCGACGCTTACATTATTTCCGCTGCCGTCGCCCCTGACGGACACAGCGTAACAGCTCTTTCCATGACCGTTGCCGATTCGGTTTTTGTTTCCGAGCTGTTGACCTATCGCCTGGATTCGGAGGAACTTTACTCCTCCTGTAAGCTTGAGGACCAGACTGCCATTTATTTTGAATATGTTTCTGCTACCCAAATGTGCGTTATCTGCGAGCAGGGAGTGAGCTTTGTCAGCGAGGATGGGTCCCGGGACGAATATGACTATTCCTCAGCCTACCTTGGGGGATTTGACATTTCTCAAAACGGGAACGTGTGTCTTGTATTGAACAAAAACTCAGTAGGTACAAAATGCGCTCTGATAACCTTAAACAGCTCCGGCGAACTGCTGGGAAGCGTTGATTCGAACGAAAAGCTGTTATCAGTTTCCTATGAGGGAGATTACGTTGGAGCGCTGACTTCCGGTCAGCTGAATATATATGACAGCTCCATGAACCCGCGACTGGCTGTTTCTGACGTTGAAGGTGCCAAGAAGGTGTATATTCAAAAAGATGGCACAGCCTTCATTGTTTTCGGCGACCGCGCAAAGCTTTATATACCATAGGTGACAGCTGATACAATAGAGTTGAAAAGGTGTATTCATTTCCGTAGGCACAATTTTGAATCGAGGCGAACTAAATGAGCATCCCCAATATTCTTTCCATATTCCGACTGCTGCTGGTGCCGATATTTGCCCTTGTGTTTTTTGATGGGCAGAGCGACTCCTATCTGTTTGCGGCTTTTGTTTACGCCATGGCCTGCCTGACCGATGTCCTTGACGGTATGATAGCCCGACGGTTTAACCAGATAACCAAGCTTGGCAGGGTCCTGGACCCTCTGGCCGACAAGCTTATGGCGTTTACGGTGCTGATATGCATTACCATCGATGGGATAATTCCACTGTGGGCTGTTGTGATTTTCTTTATCAAAGAATGCCTTATGGGAATTGGTGCGCTGGTCATGTATAAAAAACTTGATGACGTGATCTCGTCGGACAAATTTGGCAAAACGGCGACTGCGAGCTTTTTTGCCGTGTGCGTGCTGCTGATGGTGTTCAACCAGATACCCCACAGCGTGGCAACGGTAATGATACTCATCCCAACGGTGATATCTGTAGTGGCGCTTTTCCACTATTTGAAGATTTCGCTGCCAATGATAAAGAAGAAGGCATAGGGTGACCGATGATCGAATCGGTGGTACTCAGCGACTTTTTATATATTGTTGTTCTGCTGGCAAAATTGCAGGTGACACTGCTATAGCAAGAAAGGAAAATCCATAAAAATGAATCCTACTGTCTGTTCAAGATGCAAAAAGAACGTAGCCGTTGTGTTTATTTCCAGAATAGAAGATGGAAAAAGCGTCAACGAGGGCCTGTGCCTGAAATGCGCAAGGGAACTGGGCATCAAGCCCGTAGACGATATGATCAAAAAAATGGGCCTGTCAGACGACGAGCTTGACGGCCTGACCAACGAGATGATGGAGGCCTTTGGCGGTGCCGAAGGTATTGAGCAGATCGAGGACGGCGACGGAGATTTTGAAGAGGGGAAAACCGCTACCTTCCCATTTTTGAATAAGCTGTTTGGCGGAGATACCGACGGAGCGCCTCCTGTTCGCCAGAATCCCCAGCAGAATCACGATAAAGGCGAAAAGAACGAAAAGAGCGATAAGAAGAAAAAATATCTCGACAGCTATTGTATCTGCCTTACGGACAGGGCACGTCAGGGAAAGCTTGACAATATTGTCGGCAGGGAAGAGGAAACTCTCAGAGTCATCCAGATACTTAACCGTCGACAGAAGAATAATCCCTGCCTTATCGGCGAACCGGGCGTTGGTAAAACCGCCATTGCTGAGGGCCTTGCGATCAGGATCGCTCAGGGTAATGTACCCTATAAGCTCCGGGACAAAGAGGTTTATCTGCTGGATCTTACCTCTCTTGTTGCGGGTACCCAGTTCAGAGGGCAGTTTGAAAGCCGCATGAAAGGGCTTATTGAAGAAATCAAAAAATTCGGAAACATCATCCTTGTTATCGACGAGGTCCATAATCTGGTTGGCGCGGGAGATGCCGAAGGCTCTATGAACGCCGCGAATATCCTTAAGCCTGCCCTTTCCAGAGGGGAGATCCAGGTCATTGGCGCCACAACCTTCACCGAATATCGCAAGCACATCGAAAAGGACTCTGCCCTGGAGCGCAGATTCCAGCCCGTTACGGTCAACGAACCCTCCATCGAAGAGACGGTTAAAATAATCCAGGGTATTGCCCATTATTACGAAAGCTTCCACGGAGTAAAAATCAGCGAAAAGGTCGCTCGCCAGGCGGTGGTACTGTCCGAACGCTATATTACAGACCGGTTCCTGCCTGATAAGGCTATTGACCTTATCGACGAAGCCTGCTCGGACGTTAACCTTCACAGTACCGTTATTGAGGAGCTTTCAAAGGCCCGTAAAGAGCTTGAAGATATCGCCTTTGAACGGGAGCATATCCTGGCCGATACAGCCAATGTTGACTACGAACGTCTGGCCCACCTTAAAAGCTGCGAAATGCAGACAAATGAGAAAATTGAAAAGCTTGAAGCCGAAGGCGTTCCCGAATTGACGGTTGAAAACCTGGCAAATGTAATTGAGCTTTGGACCAAAATTCCTGCCAGTAAGATCAATACCTCGGAGTATGGTCGGTTGAAGGGGCTTGACCAGCGGCTTAAGCAGCGGATAATCGGCCAGGATGAGGCCGTAGATACCGTTTCTGCTGCGATCAGGAGAAGCCGGGTGGGCATATCGGCCAAGCGCCGCCCTGTGTCGTTTATCTTTGTCGGTTCCACTGGCGTGGACAAAACCGAGCTTGTCAAGTGCCTGGCGCAGGACCTGTTTGATTCGACCGAATCTCTTATTCGCCTGGATATGTCCGAGTATATGGAAAAACACTCAGTATCCAAAATAATTGGCTCGCCTCCCGGATACGTGGGATATGACGAAGCCGGTCAGCTTACCGAAAAGATCCGTCGTAAGCCTTATGCTGTTATACTGTTTGACGAGATCGAAAAGGCTCATGCCGATGTC
Source organism: uncultured Oscillospiraceae bacterium (assembly GCA_964384255.1). Taxonomy (GTDB): domain Bacteria; phylum Bacillota; class Clostridia; order Oscillospirales; family Oscillospiraceae; genus SIG469. Next base: position 15,231 of record CAYLKH010000020.1, read on the forward strand.
CTGAACATTCTTCTCCAGATCCTTGATGACGGCCGCATAACCGATGCTCACGGCAGGACCGTTAACTTTGAAAACACCGTTATCATCATGACATCCAATGCCGGCAGTGACAAAAAGGATGGCATGGTTGGCTTCAATCGCTCGGTCAACGAGCAGAGCAGAGAAAAGGCTATCAAGGCCCTTAACGATTTCCTGCGTCCGGAATTTATCAACCGGGTGGACGAAATAGTCGCCTTTAACAAACTCAGCGAAGACGATTTTGCAAAGATAACCGTTATCATGCTTAAGGAGCTTGCTGAGTCCATGAAAGAAAAAGAAATAAGCCTCAGCTGGGACGATGCTGCCGTAGACTGGCTTACGAACAAATCTTATTCGCAAACCTACGGCGCCAGAAACCTGCGTCGGCTTATTCAAAAGGAAGTTGAAGACAAAATAGCTGCCATTTTAATAGACAGCTACGAATCCCAGCTCAGCCAGATCAAGCTTTCTGCCTGCGACGGGCAGCTCAGCGTTCTGTCTTTGTGATTACAGAGGTTTAAACTATGTTGGATCTACTGAAGAAACCCGATATCAAAGCGTTGCTGTTTGACGGCAATATCGGACTTGAAAAAGAAAATATCCGCGTTCACCGGGATGGGTATATGACCCTTACTCCCCATCCCTTTGGCAACAAGGCAAAGCACCCATATATCATAACCGACTTTTCCGAAAGCCAGGTTGAAATAGGCACTATCGTCTGCAACAATCCCGACGAGGTTTACGACCAGCTGGAGAATCTCCACGATATCGTAACAACGACCATTTCCGTTGAGTATCCTGAGCCTGAGTTTCTGTGGCCCATCAGCAATCCCCCGCTGTTTAACTCCGGTGACGAGATACCCATAGCAGAGTATGACGACGATAACGTCGACAAGCATACTTATAGAGAGTATCTGGCCCGGAAGTATGGAAAAGAGATAATGCTCTATTCGGGCATCCACTTCAATTATTCTTTCAACCTTGACCTTATCGAGAAACTTCATCAGGAACTGGGCCGGACCGATGACATCAAATACCTTAAATCGGAGATGTATCTGCGCCTTGCAAAAAACTGCTATATGTATTCATGGTTCCCGGTGGTCATGACCGCTGCCAGCCCGGTATTCCACGGCACCTTTATTGACCAGGGTCAGGAGGTCGGCGGCGGAAGATTTTTGGGATACAGTTCCATGCGCAACAGCAAATATGGCTATTGGAACAAGGAACAGCTGTTTTTGGATTATGGAAGCCTGGATTCATATATTGACAGTATAGTTGCTCTTGTTCAGGAAGGAAAGCTCTATTCCTCGGCAGAGTTTTATACTCCCGTTCGTATCAAGCCCAAGGGAAAATACCTGATGAAGAATCTCCGGGATGGCGGCGTAAACCACATCGAACTCAGAATGTTCGACCTTAATCCCCTGGACAAAAACGGTATGGCAAAGGCAGATATGAAGCTGATCGAATACTTCCTTATTTATCTTTCCACCCTGCCGGATTTTGAATATACCCACCAGCTTCAGGAGCTTAGCTTCAAAAACCATCTGGCATCCGCGGCTTATGACCTGGATTCGGCAAACATCACCCTGAACGGGAAAACCCAAACGGTTAGAGAAGCGACTCTTGAGCTGATCGGTCAAATGCGCAGCTTCTTTACCCTTATGGAGCATGAAGAGGCTCTCAAATGCCTTGACGAAGCCGAAGCGCGGGTAAGGGACCAGAGCAAACTGTATTCCCATATCGTGTATGAAGGAATCAAAAACGAGGGCTATGTCCCCTTTGGTATCCACAGAGCCCTGGAAGCGCTTAAACTGTCCAACGAGAAATACTACCTCCTCAAGGGCTTTGAAGACATGGAGCTGTCGACCCAGGCCCTTATTAAGGCGTGCCTTAAGCTGGGCGTGACCTACGAAGTGCTTGACAGAAAGGATAACTTTATCCGCCTGACCAGAGAAGGACACACTGAGTATGTTAAGCAGGCTACCAAAACTTCCAGAGACAATTGTTCAAGCATCCTGCTTATGCGAAACAAGCATCTCAGCAAAAAGCTGCTTAAGGAAAACGGGATAAGCACTCCTGAAGGCAGACTATATAATACGCCTCAGGAAGCCTATGCGGATTTTGATTACTATAACGGTCGGCAAATAGTTCTAAAACCCAATTTCTCAAACTATGGCATTGGTATAAATATCTATAAGGACGGTTTTACCAGAGAAGATTATATCACCGCTGTTGATATGGCTTTCAGCAAAAGCGACGAGATCATAATCGAAGACTATTTCCCTGGTGAGGATTACCGGTTCCTTGTTATTGGCAACGAGGTCCAGGCAGTAAGCAAGAGAATACCGGCCTCTGTTACCGGCGACGGCATAAGCACTATCAAGGACCTTATTGTCCAGAAACGCCACAATCCCATGCGAGGTCCCGGACACACCAGACCTCTGGGATTCATTGGTATGGGCGCGGAAGAAGAGCTTCATCTGAAAATGCATGGAATGAGCTTTATGACCGTGCCGAAAAAGGGCGAGGTAGTTTACCTTCGAAATAACGCCAATGTCTCGACTGGCGGCGATTCCATCGATTGCACCGATATTGTTCATCCGTCCTATAAGCAGTTGGCCCTGAAGGCAGCGAAATCGGTCAACGCCGTTTTCTGCGGGGTAGACATCGTGGCGGGGGACATAAAGGTTCCTGCATCAGATAGCAACTACACCATTCCTGAGCTGAACTTTAACCCGTCTATCAAGCTCCATTGCTATCCATCGGTGGGACAGGGCAGACCCATAGGGGAAACCGTTGTAAGATTCCTGTTCGACGGACTTCTTTAAAAATAAAAAGCAGTAAAGCATTGATCGGTGCTTTACTGCTTTTAATTTACTTTTCTTCGATCAAACAAACTGCATGGCAGGCAATCCCTTCGCCTTTTCCTGTAAAGCCCAACCCTTCCTCTGTGGTGGCCTTGATGTTCAGACTTCTTAAATCGCAGCCAATGATCTCGCAAAGGGTTTTTCGCATAGCCGGGATATGCGGAGCCAGCTTTGGAGCCTGAGCGATAACAGTAATGTCGGCATTAACAAACCCATATCCGGAGCCATTAAGCAGTTCCATACATCTTTTCAGAAGAACAAGACTGGAAATATCTTTAAATTCATCAGAAGAATCCGGAAAATGTTGGCCGATATCGCCCAACGCAGCTGCGCCCAAAATCGCATCCATCAAAGCATGAACAAGAACGTCAGCATCAGAATGACCCAGCAGACCCTTTTCCCACGGGATCTGTATACCGCCGAGAATAAGCTGACGGTCCTCTGCAAAACGGTGAACATCGTATCCATGACCGATCCTCATTCCCGGTTCCTCCTTTGAAGTATGGCTTCGGCCAGCAGCACATCTACCGGCGTGGTAAGCTTAATGTTCTCGTCACTGCCCGGGGAGAAATATACCGGAATCCCCAAAGCCTCAACCGCCTGAGAATCATCGGTGACTGATAAACCGGCGGCTTTGGCGTTGGACAGGGCAGCGGTCAGAACGCTGGTATAGAATACCTGGGGAGTTTGAGCCAGTCGGAGCCGCGAGCGGTCAAAGGTGGCCGAAGCCCTGCCATCCAGCTCCTGCTTTACGGTGTCTTTTGGGATAACGGCAGGCACAGCAGAACCGTATTTGATGGCCGTGTTAACGACTGAACTTATCAGCTCCTGACTGACAAGAGGGCGTGCGCCGTCGTGAACTGCGACCAGTGTGGCTGAATCTGATATAGCGGCAGATCCGGCAATGACCGAATCAATACGCTGCTCGCCACCGGAAACAATATTGGCCACCTTGGAAAACCCGCTGAGCAGCTCGGCCATGGAAGATAGTGCGCTTTCCCGGGTTACGACAATTATCTCGTCAATTGCCGGCGACTGCTCAAAGGCTTCTATGGTGTGGATGATGACAGGCTTACCGCAAAGAGACATCATAAGCTTGTCCTGCCCCATTCTGGACGAGCTTCCGGCGGCGCAGATAATGGCAGAACAGAATTCACCGGCTGCTTTTCTTCTTCTAAACGGTCCCATAGTCGTTACCCTCAATCAGCTCTTCGATCGCCAGCAATATGCCTGTACGGCCGGATTCATATGTCAGCCCGCCCTGCATATATGCGGCGTATGGTTCTCTTTTGGGACCGTCGGCAGAAAGTTCGATGGAAGCGCCTGAAATAAAAGCACCGGCTGCCATAATAACAGGCACGTCATATCCGGGCATATCCCAGAATTCAGGAGTGACATAACTGTCCACGGGAGCGCCCTTCTGGATCCCGGCACAGAATTTGGCCAGAGTTTCCGGATGACCGAATTCAATAAGCTGGACGATATCAGCCCTGGGGTCTTTGGCTGACGGCAGAGTTTTATATCCCAGCTCTTCCATGGAGGCGGCGCAGAACACAGCTGTTTTAAGGGCCTGAGCAACGGTGTGAGGAGCAAGAAACAGTCCCTGATAAAGCAGACGGTTGGTGTTAAGGGTGGCGCCGCATTCCCGGCCGATGCCGGGAGTCGTCATCCGCATCGCGGCGGCCTCAACAAGGTCGTGCCTTCCGGCTATGTAGCCTCCCGTGGGGGCGATGCCGCCGCCGGGATTTTTGATAAGTGAACCCATGATCAGGTCAGCGCCTGCCTGAGACGGCTCAATGGTTTCGACAAATTCGCCATAGCAGTTATCGACCAGGATCTTTGCCTTGGGATTTACATTTTTGACAATATCGATGATCTCGCCGATCTCGGATACGGTAAGAGATTTTCTGGAAGAATAACCTCTGGAACGCTGGATCAATACAGTATCAGCTTCGGGCGCCTGGAGCCTGATCTGAGCCAGATCCGGAAGTCCCTGGTCAGTTACGGGGACGTAGTCATATTTTATGCCAAAATCTTTAAGAGAGCCGGGATAATTGCCCGTAACGCCAATAACGCTGAGCAGAGTGTCATAGGGAGGGCCGACCAGCGACAGGAGAGTATCTCCCGGACGCAGCGCGCCGAACAGCGCGCAGGCGATGGTATGGGTCCCATTGACAAAGTTTACGCGCATCAGGGCATCTTCTGTTTGAAAAATGTCGGCGCAGACCTGACCCAGACGTTCCCGGCCCATGTCGTCATACCCATATCCGGTGGTGCCTGCAAAGCAGGCTTCGGAGACTCTGTTCTTTTGAAATGCGGCTAAGACCTTTTCGCTGTTATATTGACAGATCCGGTCAATATCGGTAAATACGCTGCTGATCATTTCGTCAGCTGATTTGGCGATTTCCAGAGTTTTGGCGGAATAGTTAAAAAATGAAAGCATTTACTTCGTCCTTAGTTGTATTTCTTTTGAAGAATGGCGGCTAAAAGCCTTGCGCATTCGGCAGCATCCCGATGGCAGATCATTTCGGAAGGAGTGTGGATATATCTGGTGGGGATGCTTAAAATGCCGGTAGGGACACCGCCCCGGGTAATGTGGATAGCTCCGGCATCGGTGCCTCCAGCCAGCTGCGCGTCAAGCTGACAGCTGATCTCAAGCTGGGCGGCACAGTCCTTCATGGCGGAAACGACCTGACTGTGGCACAAAACCGAACGATCCATCAGCTTGATAATGGGACCCTTACCCATGGCTGTGTCTGTCTGAGTTTCGCAGCCTGGAGTATCGTAAACTCCTGCAACGTCAACGGCAATGGCCATATCAGGAGCAACTGTATATGCGGCTGTCTTTGCGCCGCGAATGCCTACCTCCTCCTGGGTGGAAAATACGAACCAGCAGTCGTTGGGCGAGTCTTTAAGCTCTTTAAGAGCCTGAATGAGAACATAGCACCCAATGCGGTTGTCCAGATAGGGGGAAACGACGAAACTGCCCATGTCCTGACAGGGGGTGTCATAAACGGCGGTGTCGCCGATGGAAATCAGCTTTTCGGCTGCTTCTTTGCCAATGGTACCAATGTCAATATACATATCGGTGATTTTGGCCTCCGCTGGCTTAGCGCTGCCGTCGAGGAACACAGCGCCTGTCACGCCGTTTTCAAAGCGGACCCGGGTACCGGGCAGGGTGGCGAGCTTGATGCCTCCAAGGCCGGAAAAACGGATATAGCCGTCTTTGTCAATGTATGTGACCACAAGCCCCAGAGAATCCATATGGGCAGACAGCATTATCCTTTTGCCGGTGCCTTTTTTGTGGACAAAGAGGTTTCCCATGGGGTCGGTGGTTATTTCGTCGGCGTAAGGTGCGCAGTATTCCGAAATAATGGCAGCGACCTGAGCTTCGTTGCCCGAGGGAGAGTGGGCAGCGGTAAGGCGGCTGAGCATAGCAAGATCTAACATATTATACCTCCAAGTTTGTCGAGGAATTTTTCAAGAAGCGTGGGCATACTTTCCATGTCGGATATGGAGCCTACGCAGGATGGAGAATGGATATATCTAAGGGCTGCCGCAACTCCGCAAACCTGGCATCCGGAGGCGGTGCGCTGGATAGCAGAAGCGTCGGTGCCGCCGGAAATATACTGCTTGGTTTGCCACGAAATACCGTTTTCGTCGGCTGTTTGGCAAAGGAGCTTGAAAAGCTGACGGTCATAGATCGTTCCGCCGTCCATAAACGGGATAACGATGCCATTACCGGGGGCGCAGACCTTTTTGTGATCCGGCATTGAGGGGATATCGGCAGCGGTGGTTCCTTCGGCGATTATGGCAATATCCGGCTTGACGCTGAAAGCAGCCCCCAAAGCACCCCGCGTACCTATCTCTTCCTGAACGGTAAATGCGAACCAGGTGTCGAAGGGCAGGGGAGAACGGATAAGCCTGATAAGGGCGGCGCAGCCTACACGGTCGTCGATAGCCTTTGCTTTCAGCATATCGTCGCCCATGGTAAAGGGTTCTGAGCAGAAGCAACCGTAGTCGCCGGGGGAAACCAGTTTTTCAGCTTCTTCTTTGTTTTCGGCGCCGATGTCAATGTAGAGCTTCCCGGCGGGGATAGCCTTTTTTTCTTCTCCGTTTTCAACCAGATGGTAGGCTTTGACACCTATAACGCCGCTGACGCGACCGTCGCCGATAACGACCTGACGGCCGATAACAACGCGGCTGTCAACTCCGCCTACGAAGCTGAACTTTAAATAACCGCTGTCGGTTATTCCGGTGATGATAAGACCGACCTCGTCCATATGAGCAGCCAGCAAAACGGTTTTACCCGGGGATCTGGCACCTTTTTTAAAGGCGATAAGGCTTCCGTTGGCATCGACCCTTGAAAACTCAACATGGTCCTTTATCTGCTCGTGGATGAATTGCCTTACCTCGTCCTCGCAGCCTGAGGGACCAAACAACTGGCACAGTTGGGTAACGAGCTGCTTCATTTACATCCACCTCCCGGGGTTTTTAAGAAATTCGGCCAAAAGCTGGGCGGTGTTTTCCAAATCGCAAATGGCCATGGTTTCGCAGGGACTGTGCATATATTTTATGGGGATGGACAGCACGGATGTGGGTATCCCTTCGCGACTGACATATATTGGCCAGCCGTTGGTGCCGGTATGACCGGACATGACCTCCATCTGGTTTGGGATGTTGTTGTCGTTGGCGATGGCGGTCATGGCCCTTGACATTTTTCTGTTCATGCTGGGGCCATATCCGATGGCGGGGCCGCCCTTGAACTTAAGGGTTTTGTCGCTGTCGGCATCAGGGGTGTGGGCATGAGTGACGTCAATAGCCACGGCATAATCGGGGGCGATAGAAAACACTCCGGCTGTTGCTCCCCGGGTCCCAACTTCTTCCTGAGTGCTGCCCATTACAAAAAGGTCAAATTCAAGACTTTCGTTATTCAGCGTATCGAGCGCCAGCAATATGGCGGTAAAGCAGGCCCGGTCGTCCATAGCCTTGCCGCTGACAACACCGTTGCTCAGCTGGCAGAAGGAATCGGCAAATACTGCGTTGGTCCCAACGGGTACCAGCTCCTGCGCCTGTTCCCCGGTCAAACCGGCATCAATAAACATTTTGTCCACAGGAACGGACTGAGACATCTGCTGGGCGGTTTGAACATGAGGGGGCAAACAGGTCACAACACCTTTTATGGGCTGCTGAGCCATAATAACGACCTCCCGGGCCGGAAGCATACGGGGATCGATGCCGCCAACACAGGCAAACCTGAGAAAACCATCCTGCTGACCGGTTATGACCATACCTATCTCGTCAAGATGGGCATCCAGCAGGACCTTTTTTGCGTTTTCCTTCCCGCATGGGATGTAGGCGATCACGTTGCCCAGATGGTCGATCGTAACATCCTGGGAAAACTGGCCCAGAAGGCTGGCGGCCTTTTCAGCGGCGGCAGCTTCGCAGCCTGAGGGCGCATTGAGGGAGGAAAACTCTCTTAACGTATTGATAATGTCCAAGCTATCACTCCTTAAAGCTCGTTAACTACTTTTTTGAAAAATCTGCCCCGTTCGACAAAGTTTTTAAACCTGTCAAAAGAAGCCGACGCGGGGGAAAGAATAACTGTGTCGCCCTGTTGAGCAAGGGATGCTGCCCTTTGAACCGCAAGTGTAAAGTCGGGTTCCATAATTATCTCAAGTCCGCTCTGGTCAAAGCCTGGGGCGGATCGGACCGCCGCCAGTATTTTCCCGGCTGTGGCCCCTGTAAGCACAAGTTTTTTCACGTGCTGCAAAATAACTGGCCCCAGATCGTCATAAGGGATGTGCTTGTCGTATCCACCGGCGATAAGGATGACCCTGTCGCTGAAAGAACGCAGATCGGCGATTGTACGGGAAGGGCTGGAAGCCATGGAGTCGTTAAAGAATTTTACGCCGTCTTTCACACGGCAAAGCTCCAAACGCCCCTCAACTCCGCCAAATTCCCGGGCAACGGCGGCAATGGCCTCGGGAGAAGCCAGGTCAAAGGTCGCACAAATCGCGGCAAGATAGTTTTCAACATTGTGAAGCCCGGGTATTCTGATCTCTGCCGATCTGACCACAGGAGTGAGCTGACCCGCTGCCACCCGGAAAAGAGTTTCTCCGTCGAAATACGCGCCGTTTTCCGGCATCTCATGCCTTGAGAAGAATTCTACCGAACCTGCGGCGGAGGAAGCAAAGCCTCTGGTGATGTCATTGTCCAGATTCAGGATAAGGCGTCCGGTATTTGACTGGTGGAGATATATGTTTTGCTTGGCCCGGATATATTCGTCCATAGACGAGTGAACGTCAAGATGGTTCGGAGCCAGGTTGGTGACTACAGAAATGTGGGGACTCTGGGTCATGGTCATCAGCTGGAAGCTGGATAGCTCCAAAACAGCAATATCGTCTTTTGTCATGCTGTCGACCTCGGGAAGCAGCGGGTTACCTATATTGCCGCCGACAAAAACTCTGTGACCGGCTTTTTTCAGTATTTCAGAGATGAGTGTGGTGGTGGTGGTCTTGCCGTCGCTGCCAGTCACAGCGATTATCCTGCAAGGGCAAAGCTGGAAAAATACCTCCATCTCAGAGGTTATAACAGCGCCGCGCTCCCTTGCTTTTACCAGAGCGGGATTGTTGGGGTGCATACCGGGTGTGCGGAAAATTATGTCGGCATCCAGACCGTTGAGATAGTCGTCTCCAAGACGCAAAACAGCTCCCAGGGATTCCAGTTCTTCGGCCAGACCCTCAAGCCCCTGGCGGTCCTTTCTGTCGCAAGCAACCACGGAAACTCCCAGACTAAGAAGGATCTTGATAAGCGGCGTGTTGCTGATGCCTATGCCTACAATTGCCAGCCGCTTGCCTTTAAGAGACTGAGCATACTGCTTTAATGTCATAATGACCTCCATCGAAAATAAACATTGATCGCCTGTCTAAACATTATATCCCTATTGTATGGATTTTTCAATAAAATTGACATTAAAGGCCAAATGATATAAAATAGGCTTCACCGGGATGGACAGCCGCGCCGACAGTATCGAAAGATCGCCGGTGAGGAAAGTCCGGGCTCCACAGGGCAAGGATAGCGGGTAACGCCCGCCGGAGGCGACTTCAGGAAAAGTGCAACAGAGATATACCGCCTTCCTTTGGAAGGTAAGGGTGGAAAGGCGAGGTAAGAGCTCACCGGCTGCCGTGTAAAAGCGCGCAGCCCTGTAAACTCTATCCGGAGCAACACCGCAATGGGACATTGGCTTGCCCGGCCGTCCCTGAGGTGGCTTGAGCGTATTGGCAACAGTGCGCCTAGATAGATGGCTGTCTATAACAGAACCCGGCTTACAGTCCCGGTCAAAAAGCCTGCGGGTTATCCCGCAGGCTTTTTGATTTTTAAGCTTTTTAAATACAGCTTTTGTTCTTCTGTTATGCGGCGGCTCTCGACCGCCTTTTGTATCGCCTTGTTGTGGGTCCAATCATCCAGCCTTTGCTGCTCTAACCAGGGTATTACCGAATCATACTGCTTTGCCAAAGCTGTGGCAAAGTACCATGCTACCATCATGTTTACATAATATTTGTCCGAGCGCAGGGATGCCACCATCCGGAGATGATCGGTGGTAAACAGGTCACCAAGAAAATGGTCCATGAGCATTTTGATACCAAAACGGATGGTGTAAGTATGGTCAGAGCTTATCCAGTCTGCTATGTGGGGCAGGAGCAGCTGAGGGTTAGCGGCAAAAGCCTTAGGAGACATTGTGTCGCAAACCGCCCAGTTGTCGACATAGGGCAAGAGGCTGTTGACCTGGTAAATACAGGTGGGAAAGTCTTTGTTAAGGCAGATAATATAGCTGTGAAGAAGGTATTCTTCGTAATATTGGTGGGGAAGCTGATTTAAAAATACCTCAGCCTCATCAGATCCCTTAAGCTCTTTTGCGAGCTTGCGTATTATTGGGACCCGCACGCCAATAATGGTTTCGGGATCGATGGTTGGTATAAGACTGCTCTGAAACTGCTGGTATCGTTCGTCCTTAAGCGCAAACAGTCTGTCAATAATTGTCATGGCAGCTACCTCAAATTGTATCAATATTTGTCGGCACCATCAAATCCCACCAGCAGTCCGCCAGATTCGGCATAAAAGCTGCACAGGGCGGTCGTCTTCTGGATAAAGACCGCAGCATGGGGAAAAATGTCGGTTATCTTCTTTTTCAGGGCGATGGCAGAGGATTCGTTCTGGCAATGGTGGATACGTACCCGACCGCCGCAGTAGCCGCAGTCTCTCATAGTTTTGAATATTTCAGAAAGCTGGCGCTCATGTCCCCGGATCTTGTGGACGATCTCAAGTGTGCCTTCATTGCTGGCCTTGCCGATTATGCGTACGCCGATAATACCGGCGAGCTTTGCAACGGCTTTGTTTACCCGACCGTTGTTGGCCAGATTTTTCAGAGATTCGAGAGAAAATATCAGATGGGTCGTTTTCATGTACAGCCTGATTTTTGATTCTATTTCGTCAAATTCCAGTCCCTGACCAATAAGCTCGCTGAGCCTTTCGATTATCAGGGCTGATTCCGGGCCTGTGGACAGGGTGTCGATCACAGCGCCATGCTTGCCGGGATTATTGCGAAGGTATTCTTCAAGCGCCATTGTTGCCGAGTTACAGCTGCCTGACAGCCCACTGGTGATCGTTATACAAAACACAGCGTCGGCATCACCAAAAGCGGCGAGCCAGTCGCTCACATTGGGACACGACGAACGGGAAGTGCCGTTATAGCGCGAAAGGTCGCTTACCATGCCGTCTACGTCAAGCAGGTGGTTGTCAATATATTCCTTCTCGTCGGTTATTATTTTTAGCGGGACGCTGGCATACAGGCAACCGTCAAAACTGATCAGATCAGACGAGGAATCGGACACGATTTTATACTTCATAAAACCCTCACATAATAATATAAAAAACTATGATATCGGTTTTTCAAAAACCGATACATCAGATTATATATGTTAAGCCAAATTATGTCAAGGGATATTGAAAAACTTGTTGACAGATTTTGAAAATAGGACTATCATTTATATATGGAAAATGTTAAGAATTTATTTGCGTCTAAAATTGCCGAATTCCGGCTGCCCCGATATGAACAGTTGCCCAATATGGGGTTGTATCTCGATCAGGTTACCAGGTATATTAACGCCCTTATCCAGCCCCTTGGCCTTGGAGAGATAACCTCGTCAATGGTGAGCAATTATGTCAAAAAGGGGCTTATCGCGCCGCCTGTTAAGAAGCAGTATTCCGCCGAGCAGATCGCATATCTGATTTTTGTTTCCTTTGGTAAATCGATCCTTTCTATCGAAAGTATTTCCCAGCTGTTTGCCATGCAGAAGGCAACCTATGACGGAGTCACGGCTTATGATTATTTCTGCTGTGAACTCGAAAGCATTTTGGGATATGTCAGTGGCATGAAGGAGGATATCGAGGTTATTGGCCAAACCGACAGCGATGAAAAGGAAATGCTCCGCAGCGCAATCATTGCTATCAGCCATGTGCTGTTTTTAAACACCTGCTTTGAAGTCAAAAATCAGCAGCTTTCCGGGCAATGAACCCTGCCCAAACCAAAAACTCGCCAGATCAACCGCGAAAGCGGCAGATCTGGCGAGTTTTGGTATATATGACAGCTGGTTACTTGACGATCAGCTTTCCGCCGGAAGCAAGAACATATTCGCCCTGGCCGTCAGCAGCGGTTGCGGTGATGGTAACGCCTTCGGGAGCGTCTATCTGAGCGACATCTACTTCGCATCCGATAACGACTTCGGAATCGGAGGTAGCATACCACTTGCTGCCAAGATCCAGCAGCATGGTCGCGTTTTTGACAGCGCCCTTAAGGATGGCAGAGGTCAGATAAACGCGCATTTCGCGCTCGTAGTCTTCGTGGAGAATGTCGCCGTTGGCGCTCATGTCGGTAAGCCAAACCTCGTCGCCGAATACGGGACGTCCCATGACCTGAGTGGCGTGGGGGTCGGGGTTTTTGATGGTGCGGACCAGGATCCCGTTGCCGGATTCCAGCTGGCAGTTGTTGAAATCGATAATAACGTTATGGCTTTTAACAATAACGATTTCTTTTTTTGTTTTGACAGTGCTGTCAGTAACGGTGAATTCACCAACCTCAGAGTGGCGGCCCATAACACAATGGATAAGGCCAAGATAGCTTCCGCACTTTGCTTCGCAGCTGTTGAAGGTGACCGAAGCTTCACCGGCCATGATAGCAGCCATGCAGGCTACGTCAAACACGGTGTTGTTGAATACGTCGTGGCAGCCCCAGTCGGCATAGCAGCCGTAGCCGCTCTTGGTGGCAACAACCTTGCAGTCGTTGGCTTCCAGATAAACAAAGCCGCCGGAAGCGTCGGTAGACAGAGCAGCCCAGCCGTCGCAGGTGATAAGGCTGTTGTAGAAATAGCTGTAGGACTGCTGAATGGTGCAGTGGGTACGGTTATTGCCTTCGATCTCCAGAGCGGCAGGGGGAGAGGTCTTGGGTGGCTCACCGGGACAATCGCTGCCATAGGGAGCGCCATGGGAAGCCAGAACGGAATCATAAACTTTCAGAACGCTGCTGCCGCTGGCTGAGGTGCAGGTGCGGCTCAGGCCGGTAACGTCAATAAGAACGTCCTTAAGGGTGAGAGTAGCGTTTCCACTGACGCCTGCGCCCGCGCTCTTTTCGCCAAGGCCGCTGCCGTCGCCGGAAAGAGAGATCACGGCGCCCTCAACGGTAAAGTCAGTGTCGGCGCCTTCGCAGTATACGCCGCCAACCATGCCGTCGTAAGAGACTATGCGCAGATCTTTTGCAGCGCCGTCTTCAAATTCTCCGCCATAAAGAGTCTCGATATTGGCTCCGTCGGAACAGAGCTTTCCGTCTTTAACGTATACTGTGGGTTTCATAACGGGGCCGGCACCCATGGGAGGGGGACCGCCGGCGTTTTCGATGCCCATTTCCTTGAACCAGTCTTCCGGATCCATGGGAACATAAGGGATGCGGTCGATTATTTCGGGAGCAATACCTTTAAGCTTTGACATTAGATAAACTTCCTTTCAATATTTATAACTGATAATAATTATACATCGAATAAGAAGTATAGTCAACTTCATGTTACAAATTGTTGATTATGCCTCGAAATATGAACAAAGCTCAAAGCTTTGGTGATGATATGGAATTGAGTTGACTTAAATGACACGGTGTGGTATCATTCAACTGTTTGACACAATTGTGAAACATTTATTCCACAATTGACACGATTTGAGAATAAATCTCCGGATCATCCGGATTTATAATTATTGTAGAAGGTGAAAAAATGAAAAGAACGAAACTCATTGCCCTTCTTCTGGCTGTTGCGATGCTCGCCGCCATGATGGTCGGCTGCTCTGGCAGCTCCGAGGAAGAAACCGTAACTCCAGCTCCTGAGGGATCCACTTCTCAGGAAGAGGCTCCCGCTGTTGAAGAAGCTCCCGCTCAGACCGAAGAAGCTTCCGCAGCGGACGATGGCGAAGGCCCCACCGCCCTTGCGATCGAAACTTTTGGCGAAAACGTTACTCCCGAGCAGTGGACCCTGCCCCTTTCCGACGGCACCGAAGAGATCACCCTTGCCGCCACCTTCCCGGATCCTCTGTTTGCCAGCTACCCCAACGGCATGGCCGACTGCGACATCTATCTTGAAGCCGAGCGTATCACTGGCGTGGCTATGAATTATCAGCCTCTGTCGACTTCTGCTTCTTCTGAACAGTTCAACATTATGATGGCCTCCGGCGATTATCCCGATCTGGTAGGCTGGGGCCTGAACTATACCGGCGGAGATGAACTGGCTATTGAAGAGGATATCTATCTCGACTGCCGTGAGCTGGTCGCAGAATATGCTCCAAATTACTATAAGATACTTTCCACCGACGACGAACTGCTCAGCACCGCTCTTACAGATTCCGGATATCTGCCCGGATTCCTGGCTGTTGTGACCGAAAACGGTCTTGGATCCTATGGCCCCCAGATCCGTGTTGACCTGCTTGAAAAGCTCGGTATGGACAAGCCCTATACTATCGACGAGTGGTATGATGTGCTTAAAGCTTTCCAGACCGAATGCGGTCTTGAAGAACCCCTGGTGCTGTCTTCCAGTGGCTGCGCTCAGGACAATTTCATCTGCGCCGCCTTTGGCGTTAACGGTTATATCTCCAACTATCCCATGAGCGTCGCCCCCTGGTATGTTGAAGATGGCGTTATCAAGTTTGGCGCTGTTGAGGCCGGATATAAGGAATACCTTGCCCTTATGAATCAGTGGTACAACGAAGGACTCATCCACCCTGACTTCATCTCCATCAACTCCAACTTTAACAGCCCTGAATACGGCGCAAAGATCCAGGGCGGTCAGGCCGGTATCTGGTTCTCCGACAAGGGCAATATCGGCAATTACAACTCTCTCAGCGAGGTCGAAGGCTTCTGGGCTGAGGCTACCTATGATGCTCATGCCACCGAAGACAGCATCAACCATTTCGCGACCTATAGCAAAAAAAGTGCCGGCAACGGTTTCCGCATTTCCACCAACTGCAAGTATCCCGAGCTGGCTGCCAAGTGGGCCGACTGGTGGTATACTGACGAAGGCTCCCTGCTGGCCAACTATGGCATTGAGGGTCGTGGCCTCCAGTATAACGAAAATGGTGAGCCTGAGCTGTCCGACATGGTGCTGAATACCGAAGGTGTGTCCGTCCGTGACGCTCTGCTGGTTTATGCGTCTAACAACACTATCTGCTGCGTAGTTGACAGCCATGCCATGGACACTGCCTATTCTGCCGAGGACGTTGCAGCTCCTGAGATCTGGAACACCGGTATGGACGATGCCTGCAAGATCCCCTCTGAGGTGTCCCTCACCTCGGAAGAACAGGAACGCATCAACGCCATCTACACCGATGTTGAAACCATGTGCATGGAAAATATTACTCAGTTCATTCTGGGTACCAAATCTCTTGACGAGTTTGATTCCTTTGCTGAAAACGTATACTCTGTCGGTCTGGCCGAGTGCCTTGAGATACAGCAGGCGGCTTATGACCGCTGGGCTGAAAAGCAGTAAAACCATTATCCCAAACTACAAAAACCGATGCATTTCGCATCGGTTTTTGTGGTTTATATTTAGAAATCCAAGGTTGCAAAATAGTCCTCAGGAGTCTCGGCTCTGCGTATCATCCTGGTGGAGCCGTCTTCGCAAAGGAGGATCTCGGCGCTGCGGAGCTTTCCGTTATAGTTGTAGCCCATGGAATGGCCGTGGGCACCGGTGTCG